>JAFRWU010000062.1 GCA_017441705.1 Clostridia bacterium
AAGCTCACCGACCTCCCGTTTGAGCTTCTCAAAATCACGGATCAGCTCGTCAGTCGGTAGAGAGCGTTCCTCAAAAAACTTGATTCTTTCTTCCTGATAACAGTACATTCTCCCGAAATAAAGCGTATCCCAGAGAATGCCGAGTTCGGTATTCAGCATGCCGACATCTTTCCCCTTCTATAATTTGTCCCATTATAATCCTTTCCCGGGGAAATGTAAAGGGTTTTTCTGCCTGTGCAAAATAATTTTCATCAAGAGAGGTTGAAAGAGGTGTGGACTGTATCACACAAACTTTTTGCTCAGGAAAGGATTGATCGTTTCTCTTTGCGATATGCTGATCGTAGATTCCGCGAAGGAACAACCGCCTATCCGTGAATTCTCTATCGAAAAGACATGTTTTTTGCCGTCGTTTCTCTTCACCGTTTCAATCGGCATATAGCAACGTCCTATTTCGTCTTCACTGCAATGTCCATATGTCTCCGGCGCCCAAAGCAGGCGATACCCGTCGTCTGCAGCCAGAGATATTTCTTCTGCGCTTGTTATGACGACAAACTCTTTACACGTTATTCCGGGCGATTTCCCGGGAAAGTAAACGTCGATACAATAAATTCCTGTTGGAGTATCCTCGTCAATTCTTATCAGAAGATGATCGTCCGCTTTCTTGAACGAAAGCCATCTGCATTCATTTTTGTCTTTTCTCTGCAAAAGCCGTTCCCGCAAAATATCATCCATCCGGGTTTTCAGATGATCGTACAGTACGTATTCTGCGGGATCGATTTTCGCAAGTAGGCGGCAGACCGCTGCAATCGGCGTGCGGGTATGTCCCTCATTGCCGTTTCCTTCGCCCGTGTCAAGGCGAATGCCGCATATATTCCCAAGAAGATCGAATACAAAACGGATCTCATCAAGCCGCCCCTGTTCCGCTGCCGTGTGGATCAGGTGAGAAGTATCTATTCGGTCATAATGTTTTGTCAAGAACAACGCAATATCAAGGAGTTGGCCGGCAACCTTCTGGTTTTGAAACGGTTTGCACACATAGAGATAAAGAATCGTGTCCAGGCACATATGAGACAGCATATGCATGGATAGTATATAGAAGCTGTCTGTAACAGATGGGACATAGAAGCTGTCGCCCTCGATGAAGACTTGCCGTTTCCCTGATATGACTTGATCGGTATATATCAGGTCCGTCTGCGTTCTTCCCAGGAATTCAAAGCCCCGCGCAAACGGATAGACGTGTATTTCGACCGGAACGCTCCGCCGTCTCCCGTTGAGCTCGTATTCTTTTTCCATCGCGCGGAGATGGTGATGGCTGTTCTGGATCCTCGCAAACGGATCCCCTTTTGCCGGCGCGGCTTCTTCAAAAGAAAAGCCGTTGCGCAAAAGCTCCGATGCCAGCCGTCTGACGTCGCGGATCGACACCAATATATCAACGTCGTTCGTCGTTCTCAGTTCGGGGGCGGGATATGACTCCTCTCCGATCGCAAGCCCCTTGAGAAACACGTGAGGAATGCCTGTTCTTATGCAGATATCTCTCAGTTCCTTCATGCATTGAAGGATGAACCCGTTCTTCCCTCTCTGCGTCATGCGCATCGCGGACTGAAAGGCTCTTAAGGTCAGATCCTTCTCAGCCAAAGGCCAGATCAGGTCATTCTCGCTCAGGAATTTCTCATAAGGAAACGAGTTGCGTTTACAGTAATCTCTTAAAGCCGATTTTACTGAATCAAAGGATTCCAATGTGTTTTCTCCCGGCAGGCATCTTCTGCGCTCCTTGGTATTGCCGCCTCATGGCTCCAGCTTTTCTTCATCAAAGTAATCCGATTTGAAAAAATCAGATAGACCAATACTCAATCCTTGACAGATTTCGTAAAGGACACGAATCTTAACCGAATCATATCTGCCATGAAGAACATTGCTGATCGTCGCTTTGGGAACGCCGCTGCGCAGGTATAGTCCGTATCCTGTAATCTGATTATCTGTCATGAGATCATGCAGTCTGCAGCTGATTGCCTCTTTGAGCAGCATGGCGTTCCCTCCTTTCATGGGTATTGTAGCACCAGCCTTCTCGAATATAGTCAATTTCGCTGAACCATTTTGCCCTTTTATCTATTTATTTTTCGGATTTGATTTCTCTCTGGCGCTGCGCCGCTGATTTGTTCCGCAAAAACCGGAACCACACAGGCACGCCTTTGAAGATTGTAAACACATTTATCTCTCTTGTATTCCTCCCTCCCCATTGACTTTTTCACTGATTAGCATTATTTTGTATATGACAATTCTTTTTCAATTTGCAAAAGGAGACATAAAGAATATGGAGGGAAAAATCAAAACGCTTGATTGCCCCGTTTGCGGGTCTCATACCGGAGTCGGTGTTCTTGAAAACACCGTCCTTCTGAATTTCCCGCTTTATTGTTCTGCATGCAGGCGGGAACACATTATCAATTACATAAGAGGAATTTTGGATATTCGCGAATCTTTCCAAAGCAACAGGGGCGAATCGTCCGATAACGATTAGCCCTCTTAACCCTCTTGTTCCCTGTGCCTGTTTATTGTAATTACCATATCCCTGACGATTTCCAGCACCATATCCCGATCTTTTCTGTTGCAGTGAAATAACATCACTCTGACAGCATCACTGATATCTTCCCCCGATCCAAGTTCAGGGTAAAAGATTTCTATCGGATTAATCTCCAAAGCTCTTACAAGCGAGAACACAGTCCTCATATTGGGATTGCCTTTCCCGTTTTCGATGCGGATGATCGTTCGTTTATCAATTCTAAGCTGTTCCGCCAATGCTTCTTGTGAGAGGCTTTTATTCATTCTTGCCTTTTTAACCACTTTGCTGAGCGATTCTGAGAAATCAAGCATTTCTTTCACCTCAAAAATATTGTACAACAGATTATGTGCATTTATAATTCAATGCTCAGTACCATCCGATGTCATATATGTCACTATTACAGGTAACCTCATCAATACACTATTGTTTTCTCTGCTGTAAACCTTCACCTGGCTCCCTTCCCCTTCTCCTGCCACTATGCAAGGTGCCACCTTCCAGCAAAAGGGCATACTCCCCTCTTGGCGGGGAAATACGCCTTTTAACGTTTCAACCTGTATAGAAGACTGCTTTTCCCGCCGTTACGCCGATACCTTTGCTCAGAGCTCATCCATCCTTCGCGGCGGAGATCCTTTAAGGCGCGGCGAACTGTCGACTGTGACAGTTTCAGGTCTTTGGCAATGGTGGGGATTGCCGGCCGGCATTCTCCGTTCTTGCCGGTTCGATCTACAAGATAGATATAGACGGCGGCCCATCCTCCCGCTGATACGCGCACGCGGTGGTCATCCTCTGCCGGAATGATTTTTCCGCAAACCGGAGCGGCGTCCGGCGGAATGCGGAAAGCCGGTGAGAACGGGATACTTCCCGTTCTCACCGGCTCTTATCAGATCCGAAACGAAGCTTCGGGAGGAAAACACGCATCCGAAAAGCCGCTTCGCTTTCGATTCGCAAAAAAGGCGCGGGCCGTCGAAAGACGGTCCGCGCCGAAACTCAATCCTTTGTCGCCCGGTTCGCGGAGAAGGACGGGGCGTCATTCCGGGAAGAAACGCTCCTCCGCCGCGGCGCACAGGGCGTGATAGACCGGGAGATGCAGCTCCTGTACCTTGAAGGTCTCCTTTTCCGGCACACGGATCGCAAGATCCGCCGCCTTCCCCAGCCTTCCGCCGCCTTCTCCGGTCAGGGCGACGGTCCGGATCCCGAGTCCCTTTGCCGTCAGGACCGCGGCGAGGCAGTTTTCCGCATTCCCGGAGGTGGAGATGGCCAGAAGCACGTCCCCCGGTTTCCCCAGAGCGTTGACCCCCTGCGCGTAGGCAAGGACCGGGTCCACGTCGTTCCCGAAGGCCGTAAGCAGCGCGCTTTCCTCCGGCAGCGGGATCGCGGGAAGGCCCTCCTGCAGCCCGGAAAGCGTCTCCTCCGGGATCCCGGGCGATGCGCGGCGCATGGCCTCCTTTTTCTCCGGGGACAGCGGACGCTTTTTCAAAAAGCCCTTCAAAAGCTCGCCCGCGATGTGGATCGCGTCGGCGGCGCTGCCGCCGTTGCCGCAGATCAGAAGCTTTCCGCCCCGCGCAAAGCAGGCGCAAAGCTCCTCCGCCGCGTTTTCGATCTCCCCCCGGCAGACTTCCAGCGCCGGGTATCTTTCCAAAAGCTCGTCGATCCTTCGCATGATCATGCCTCCGCCGCGGCGAGCGCCGCGTAATCGCCGATGGCGTCGCCCAGCTTTGCCGGTTCCACCCGGCAGACTGCCAGCGAACGCGCCAAGGCGCGTTTTTTGAGTTCTTCCTCCATCCGGGGACGGAGCAGATCGCCCGACCGGGCGAAGATGCTTCCCAGAACGATCATTTCCGGGTTCAGAAGGTCCACCAGGACCGCAAGTCCCCGCCCGAGCATGCTCCCGCACAGGTCGTAGACCCGCTTCGCCGTCTCGTCTCCGGCGCGGGCCGCCTCCGCAACGCTTTTCGCGGTGATCGCTCGGAGATCGCCGTCGGCGGGATAATAGGCGGGGCGGATCCCGTTTCCCAGCGCTTCTTCGGCGCAGGTGCGCCCCAGTTGGGCGAGCCCGCCTCCGCTGCAGAAGCCTTCAAAGGATCCGGCCTTTCCGTATCCTGCGGGCCCGAATTCCGAAAGGGAGATATGTCCGGCCTCTCCGGCCATGTCGTTGGTCCCCGCGTAAAGCCGTCCGTCCAGGATCAGCCCCGCGCCGAGTCCGGTGCCGAAGGTGAGAAAGATCATGTTCCTCGTGCCTTTCCCCGCGCCGTACCGCCATTCCGCGAGGGCCGAGGCGTTGGCGTCGTTCTGAAGCTTCGCCGGAGCGCCGAAGCGGTTTTCCAGGATCGCCGTCACCGGCACCTCATCCCATCCCGGAAGGTTCGGCGGCGAAAGGATCACGCCCCGCACCGAATCCAGCGGCCCGCCGCAGGAGACGCCGATCGCCTCCGGTCTTTCCCCGTCCAGAAGCCTGTCCGCAAGAGAGGAGAGCTCCGCAAGGATCTCCTCCGGTCTTCTTCCGCGTCCGGTGGGGATCTTTTCGGCACGGAGGATCCCCTTCCCGTCGCCGGTCACGACGCCGCATTTCGTTCCGCCGATATCAAATCCGAGAAGCATAAGGCCACCTTCCCTTCTTACTTGACTATACCACGCGGCGCGGGTTTTTGTCAATCGGTTCTCTCCCGGGAAAGCTCCTTCCTCATGCCTTCCCCTTGAGAGTCGCCGCCCTCCAAGGCCTTCCCCTGCGAGGGGCGCGGGTCTCCGGCGGAGACCTTTGAGCGCAAGCTCAAATGCGCCGACCGTGTCGGAAGGAACCTCCTCCGAAGCCTTCCCCTGCGAGGGGCGCGGGTCTCCGGTGGAGACCTTTGAGCGCAAGCTCAAAAGCGCCGACCGAGCCGGCAGGCGAGACAGGTGGCCCGGTGTCAGCCGGGACGGATGAGGTGGAACCCCGCCGTCTGCACTGTCCCCCGGTGAACGCGGAAAACGAACTGACACCTCATCAGTCAGCTAACGC
>JAFRWU010000063.1 GCA_017441705.1 Clostridia bacterium
GGCGCGTCCGGCGCCGCGGGGGATCGTGTCGGAAGGAGGGGGAACCGTCCGGCTTGATCCCGGGAGAAAAGGTTCCCTGACATCGATTTGGGAGGTAAGGCATGAAACGGAGAATAGTATCGTGGATGATGCTCCTGTGCATGATAGCGGCGCTGTTCGGATCCTGCAGCGGGAATGAAAAAGGGGAAAAGAAAGAGACGGAGAGAGGGAGTACTGAAACCGGGAGCGGCGGGAACGAAGCGAAGCCGGTGAAGTACGCCGACGGATACGAACTGGTTTATCACGAGATCCCGCTGGGAAGCAGAGAACAGATGATCGATATCACGCCGGATGAAGACGGCGGCTTTTTGCTGGTCACCGGGAGGCTTGGCCTCAAGTCGAAGTTCGTACATCTGGATGAAGAGCTGAAACCGGATCAGGGCGGGGAAAGAACGCCGACCACGCCCGAGAGGCTCATAGCTTATCAAAAAACCGGCGCCGATGAATACGCCGTGGTGCAGGATTCTCTGACGGAGTTTTCCGGGACTTACTTCGTAATCAAAAACGGAGAAACCGTCGCGAAAGGTCGGGGAAAACCGGGAGACACGACGACGTACGCCTTTGCATCTCTTGACGGAACACCGGTCTTGCTCCGGAGGGACGGGTATATGACGATTCTCTTCATAGGAGAAAAGGAGTATCAGTTTGACACCATGCAGAATTCCGCGGGGGAGAGCCTGACGGTGAGGGGATTGGTGCGGAAAGGGGACGCCCTTTATCTTGCGGCCAGCGTCGACCGGTATGACGGAAACGTTGCGACGAACACTTTTGTGAACCTTCTGGAAACGAGGACCTGTCTTCTGCCGCTTGCGGTGGGCATGGCAAAACCGGAGATCGAAGATTTTACCACAAAAGGGGAAGAACTGGCTCTTTCGGCGATGGAGCTGTGTGCCATGACGGACGACGGATGGTTTTTCGTCCGGGAGGCGAGCCTGATGAAAACCGACGGTGAGACCGAGGAAGAGATCTGCGACCTCATGACCTACGGTATAGAAAGAGGAGCGCTGCGGCGCATCCTGCCTCTTCCGGACGGGCGGATCCTTCTTCTCGGGAAGGATTTTCTGGCGGAGGTGCGGCGGAGCACCGAAGGGGGCGCGGCAAAGAAGACCTACACGCTGGGCGTGCTTGACGGTTACGATTATCATCTGGAGCACGCTTTGGCGAGTTTCAACAGGCAGAACGCGGCGTACGGCTTTAGAATAAAAGAGTATCCGGACGTGGGGGCGCTGAACCTGGCGATCCTTTCTCAGGAGGTCCAGGGGATCGTGTCGGGGGATATCATGACCATGCGGAACTACGCGAAAAAGGACCTGCTCATCGATTGGGAAAAAGAGATCCCTGAGGTCTTTGCCGGAGACCGCCTGTTCACAAGCCTCGTGGACGCGGCCAGAGTCGGGGGAAGGGTCTGCTTCCTGCCGCGGACCTTCCAGCTCAGCCGGTACTCGATCGCCGAGAACCTGACCGGAGGGAAGACCGTTTTTGATTCCTATGGAGAGCTTACAAGCTTCCTTAAGGAAGCCAATCCCGGAAGCTTCAAAAAGAGCGCGAAAGCAGACGCGTTTTATCAGCACTTTGCCCGGAACGTCGACGAGTGGATCGATTGGGACGCGGGAGAGGCGCACTTCGACGGAGAAGACTTCACGGACTTCCTGAAATTTTGCAATTCCTTTGCTAACGACATGGACGAGGTGAA
>JAFRWU010000064.1 GCA_017441705.1 Clostridia bacterium
CGGCAGAAGGGACGGCGGCTCTTTCTGTCGTTTACGGCGCAACGCCGTAAAACCTGCATGCATTCCGATACGTGACTTCCGCAGCCTCTTCAGGCGTTACGCCTTTGCTTTCCGCGATTTTTTCAATGACGTACAGGAGATTGCGGGAATCGTTTCTCTTTCCCCGATTGGGCTCCGGCGACATATAAGGGGCGTCGGTTTCGATCATCAGCCGGTCAAGCGGGATCACTTTCAGCGCTTCCAGCGGCCGCCGCGCGTTTTTGAAGGTCAGAACTCCGGTGAAGGAAATCATCCATCCTCTTTTTATCAGCCGGGAAGCGCCGTCTGCGCTTCCTCCGAAGCAATGAAAAACGCCCGTCACCTGCGGGAATTCTTCGACGATCCTTATCGTATCCTCCCACGCGTCGCGCTCGTGAACGATGACCGGCTTATTCTTTTCTTCAGCCAGACGGAGCTGCGCACGAAAAAGGCTCTTCTGCTTTTCCGCGGTCTCTTTTCCGTAGTGATAATCCATTCCGATTTCACCGACGGAGACGACGTGCGGATCGGAAAGCATCTCCTCGATCCGGTACAGGTCTTCCCCGCAGGCTCCGCCTGCTTCTTCCGGATGGATCCCTGCTGCGGCAAAGACCCACGGATACTTCTCCGCAAGCTCTATCGCTTTCCGGCTGGATCTCACGTCGCATCCGGGCACGACGACCTTCTTTACGCCGAACGACGGCAGGGACGATAAAAGCTCGTCCCTGTCGCCGTCAAAAGCCTCGTCGGTATAGTGCGCGTGGGTATCGAAAATCGGAAGACTCATCTGAACCGCGAGCCGGGCGTGATATCGCCGTCCACCAGGATCAGGCGGATCTCTTCCGGTTCGTCCTCCTTGTGCGCCACGTCGGCGGAAAGGAGCATGCCTTCGCTCATTTCTCCGCGCAGCTTTGCCGGTTTCAGATTGGCGACCAGCATGCAGGTCTTCCCCACCAGATCTTCCGGCTTATAATACTTCGCGATGCCGGAAAGCACCTGTTTTTCCGCATACCCGAGATCCAGGCGGAATTTCAGGAGCTTGTCGGATTTTTCCACCTTTTCGCAGGCGAGGATCTTTGCTGCCCGCAAGTCGATCTTCATAAAATCTTCGATGGTGATCTCCGGTTCGGGATCGTCGTAAAGTATCGGTTTTTCCTTCAGGGAATCATAATACTCCCTGATCTCCGCAAGCTTCGCCTCCCGGTCGATGCGGGCGAAAAGCGGAGCGCCGGGGTTGACCCGCCAGGTTTTCACAGCGTCGAAATCGGTCGCGGAATCCCAGTCGGTCACGTCGGTCCCGACAGCCGCGAAGATCTTCGCGGAGGTTTCGGGAAATACCGGGATCAGGAGCAGCGCAGCGATCCTGACGGCCGAAAGAAGGTTATACAGCACCGCTTTCAGTCTTTCCCGTTTGCTTTCATCTTTCGCCAGCGCCCAGGGCGTCGTCTCGTCGATATACTTGTTGCTTCTTTTCAGCAGGACGAAAACCGCGTCTATCGCCTCCGAAATACGATATTCGTCCATCAGCGCGGCATATCGCCGGACGGTTTCCGACGCCGTACCGATGAGGTCTTCGTCCTCCGGCGTTCTTTCTCCGCACCCGTCAAGCGCTCCGTCAAAGTATTTTTTGACCATGGCCGTCGAGCGGCTGACGAGATTCCCGAGAATATTGGCAAGATCGGTATTGATCTTGTCGATCAGCACCTCATAGGTCAGCGACAAGTCGTTGACGAAGGTCATCTCCGACAGGAGATAATAGCGGAGCGCGTCCCGTCCGACAAAACGTACCGCCTCATCGGAATAGATCACGTTGCCCTTCGACTTGCTCATCTTCTCGGTCCCGAACAGCACCCAGGGATGTCCCAGAACCTTCTTCGGCAGTTCGACGCCCAGAGCCATCAGGATCGCCGGCCAATAGATCGTATGGAACCGGACGATATCCTTGCCGATGACGTGCAGATCGGCCGGCCAGTATTTTTTGAAATTCTCGCCCGATTCTCCGTCGGGATCGTATCCGAGAGCCGTGATATAGTTGCTCAGCGCGTCGATCCAGACATAAACCACGTGCTTGGGGTCAAAGGGCACCTTGACCCCCCAGCTAAAGGTAGAGCGGGTGACGCAGAGATCCTGAAGACCCGGCTTCAGGAAGTTGTTGATCATTTCGTTGCGTCTTGCTTCCGGGACGATGAAATCGGGATGCTCTTCAAAATACTTCAGAAGCTTCGGACCGTATTGGGAAAGGCGGAAATAATAGGCTTCTTCCCTTTCCCGGGAAAGAACTGCGCCGCAGTCGGGACAGATGGCGATGCCGTCCTTCATGATCACCTGGGAATCGGTGTAGAAGGACTCGTCGGAGACGCAATACCAGCCCTCGTAGTCCTTCTTGTAGATCTCGCCCTTGTCGTAAAGCTTCTGGAAGATCTTGCGGACCCTCATCTCGTGATCTTCGTCGGTGGTACGGATGAAGTAATCGTATTCGACGCCTAGCATATCCCAGATCTCACGGATTTTACCGGAAATCCGGTTGGCGTGTTCCTTGGGAGTGATACCCTCTTCGGCTGCGATCTGCTCCACCTTCAGGCCGTGTTCGTCGGTCCCCGTGCACATATAGACGTCGTACCCGCGCATTTTCTTGTAGCGGGCGATGGCGTCGGTCAGGATCGGTTCGTAGGAATTGCCGATATGCGGGACACGGCTTGCGTACGGGATCGCCGTGGTGATATAGAATTTTTCTTTTGCCATACTGTTTCGTTTGCTCCTTTATTTCTGGATCCAGACGGTGATTTCTCCCTCTCCGCGGTTGTTCCATGCGTAATACGGAACCGCCTTGAAGGTTTCGGACGCTCTGGCCGGTTCATAATCGCGGTAGAGGCCCTCAAAGCTTCCCGCCCTGCGGGAACCCCGGAAGGCGATCTCTGTCACACCGCCGAGAAGCGTGGGATCGTAACGGGTCTTGAAGCCGGGCGCCGCCGCGATGCGGATGTCGCCGAGAGACTTGCCGTTGTCGCATTCCTCCAGGCAATAGACCAGCGGTCCGCGCAGGATCGCGATCTTGCCGCAATCTGCGTAGACGCGGGGATCGGCTTCCACCATGCGTACCGGCATCGGGAAGTCAAGCAGGATCTCGTCGCCCGATTTCCATTCGCGGTCAAAACAGGCGTATCCCTTTTCAATCCTGTCGGGCTTTTTCCCGCATGCGGTCGCAGAAGGATTCCTGCACCAGCCGGGCAGACGGAAGGCCAGCACGGCCTTCACGGGCTCCTTTGCCGTGATCTTCACGCGAACTTTTCCCTGATCGGGATAACGGGTCGTTTGCGTCAGGACGAGTTTCTTCCCGTCCAGCGAGACCTCTCCCCGGCTCTGGCCGTACAGATGGGTGTATACGGTATTCTTTCCGTCTGTGCTCATGAAATATCCGCCGACGTCCGCAATCACGCGCATGATATTCGGCGGGCAGCAGGAACAGGAGAAAAGCCTGACGCGGGAAGCGGGCCTGTTGTTGGCGCCGCTTGCGGCAAAGAAGTGGAGATCCGACGGCTTTTGCTCCAGAGGATTCTCATAGAAGAAGGATCTGCCGTCCAGCGAGATGCCCGCCAGAGCGCCGTTATAGAGCTGAAGCTCCATATTATCGGCAAAGCGGCTGTCGGGATCCATATTCAGGATACGCTGCGCCAGGAAGACAAACGCGAGAGAGGCGCACGTTTCTGTATAGGCCTCGAAGTTCGGAAGGAAATAATCCGGTCCGAAAGCTTCCCCGTGCTTCATGTTCCCGAAGCCGCCGGTGATATACATCTTTTTGTCCATGGCGTTCCGGTAGATCCTCTCCGCCGCCGCCAACAGCGCTTCGTCTTCAAAAGCGTTCGCCACGTCTGCCGCGCCGGAGAAGAGATAGCCGCAGCGCACCACGTGTCCCTCGGCGCTTTCCTGCTCTCTGACGGGCGCCTGGTCCTGCGCGTAGCGCTTGTCGTCGTTGAACCAGTGGAAGGTAGGTTCTTCCTTCGTACCGCGCTCGTCGATGAAATGCTTCGCAAGTTCCAGATACCGTTTTTCGCCGGTTGCTTTATAGAGTTTGCAGAGAGCCAACTCAATTTCCTCGTGCCCGGGAGTCACAAACGACGCCTCTTTGGTAACGGTAAAGACTTCCTCGATCAGATCGGCGTACCGCATCATCAGCTCCAGGAATTTTCTTTTCCCCGTCGCTTCGTAATAGGCGACGGCGGCTTCGATCAGATGCCCCGCGCAGTAAAGCTCGTGATTCTCGCGCACTGTCCAGCGGTTTGCAAGCTCGACCGTCTGATAATAGGAATTGAAGTACCCTTCCGCGGACATGCCGTCCTCGATCAGGTTGACCAGCGCGTCGATCTGATCCTCCAGCAAAGGATTCTTCTTGTACGCAAGCGTATAGGCCGCGCCTTCGATCCATTTGGCCATATCGGAATCGTAAAAGATATGCGGCTTGTTCGGTTCGCCCGTGCGCCAGGTATGTCCCAGGGCGGCGACCCGCCCGGACGCGTCGAACTGTTCGTAAACGGCGTCCACCGTATTGTCGGCAACGACGTCCTGCCACTTTTTCCAGAATCCGCCGGTCATTTTGACCTTCTGATAATTCACGTTTTCAAGATGCAGCATGTCTCATCCTCCAGAATCCATATATGCTTTCTGTTCGTTCAAATCGTATAGCGATGGAGTCCCGCTTCTGCGGTTTCGCGGATATCGCCGATGCGTACGTCTGCCGTCGTTCCGAAAGGAACCTCCAGCTCCACGTAGGTCCTGCCGTATTTCTTGTGCCATTTCGCAAGGATCTCGCCTTTGGGCGTATCCACGGCGGCAGATACGTAGAGAAGCTTTTCAGGCATAAACGGTCTGAAATCGAATCTCTTCCAGCCGCCTTCGGCGGGACGGAGTCCGGCCAGATGAGAGTAGAACCAGGATCCCACCGAGCCGTACATGGGATGGTTGTGGGAATTCATGCCGGGATTCTTCTTCAGCTCGAATCTCTCCCAGACGGTAGTCGCCGCGTTCTGGATCATAAAGCCGTAGCCCGGATACTCCTCACGCGTCATCATGGCGTAGGCGTCGTCCACGTAGCCGTATTCCGTGAGCATTTTGAGCATGTATACTGTGGTGAGATTTCCCGTGGTGAAGCGATAATCCCGATTTCTGAGATCGTCTCTCATTTTCTTCGCGAACGCGGGCCTCGCTTCCTCCGGAAGGATCCCAAGCCACAGCGCGAAGGCGATCTCGCCCTCGGAATCGTGAGACAGCGTTCCCTTTTCCGGATCATACCAGCGATCGAGGAAGGCTTTCCGGATCGCGTCCATTCTCTCTTTCTGGAATTCCGCCTCTTTCCCGTCTCCCAGGATCTCCGCCATTCCGGAAAGAAGCTTTGCGTTGTAGAAGTGATATCCCGTGGACATCAGCCGGCCGTCGGTGACGGCTGAGCGCGCACCGTCCTCGCCTTCGCAGGCATACTGCGGACCGGCCCAGTCTCCGTAATAGCTGTAATCCACGATATGATTCTCGGAATGCGCTTCCAGGCATTCAGACCAGGCGCGGAAAGCGCCGTAATTCCTTTTCAGAGTCTCCCGGTCGCCGTTGTGCAGATAATTCTGCCACCCGGCCACAAGGAAGGAGGAACAAACCGGATCGGCCGGCCGGCTGCCGTAAACCAGAGGCGCGGTACAGGTGATGGCACCGTCTTTCCCCTGTTCGTCACGCAGATCGTCGATGATCTTGGGGAACAGAGAGGCAACGCTGAAATTGTAGGGCGTTTCCTCAAAGCGAACCGTAGCGTCGTTCATCCAGCCCATGCGCTCATCCCGCTGCGGACAGTCGGTCGCGATCCCGATCAGATTGGATTTTTCGGTCATAACGACGTTTTTCTGGATGGCGTTGAGGAGAGCGCTTCCCGATTCAAAGGAGGATTTCGCGGCGATGTCGGTCCAGATCGCTATCGCCGTGACGTCGTCCTTTTCCAGCGGTCCCTGCCATCCTCTGATCTCGGCATAGCGGAATCCGTGATAAAGGAAACGGGGACGCCACTCAAACGCGCGGCCCGAGGCGACGATGCGATCGGTGGCCTTCGCCGTGCGAAGCGGCTCGGTATACAGACCCTCTTCCTCGTCGAGTTCTTCCGCGTGGCGGATCACGATTTCCGAGCCGGCAGGCTGCGTCTCCTTGATCCGGAGCGACAGGTATCCCTGCATATTCTGTCCGAAATCGAGGATATACGCGCCGTCGGGCATCCGGACGACGGAGCGCGGCCTGTACGCCGCGTTCTCGGTGATCGGCTCCAGATAATCATAGACGGGCTCGGGTATTTCTTCCTTGACGGAAACGGCGTGTCCCGCGAATTCCGCTTCCCGGCGGTCGTCATAGCTTTCCCCGTCGAAAAGGTGAGAGCGGACGGTCTTCCCTCTTCCGACGAGCCAGGACTCATCGGTGCCGATCCGCTCCTCCCGGCCGCCGCAGCGGAGCAGGATGAAAGCGCGGATCTCCGGCGTTCCGAAAAAAGTGACCGCTTTGCGCGCATCCGCACCGAGATACCCCGAAAGATTGCGTCTCCACCCGTCGCCGAGCGAAACGATCAATTCGTTTTCCCCTTCGGATACGTTTATGGGATAGGCGTTATAAAACCTTCTCTTTCGGAAATTCGTCAGGTCAGGCGCAAGAATCCTCGTCCCGATCCTCTCGCCGTTCAGACTCGCTTCCGCAATGCCCGCAGCGGACAGGAAGAGAAAGGCCGCGTCCGGTTTTCTTTCCGCGCGGAAGGTCTTCCGGAAAAGCGAAACGTCCGATTGTTCGGAATGCGGATCGGCGATCCATTCTCCTGCGAATCTGTCGAGATGCCAATAAGGAAAGGAGCTTTCTCCCTTTTCGCTGATTTCGCCCTTCTCGTCCCGGAGCTCGAGCGTCCAGTTCACTCTGCTGCCCGGTTCCGCTTTGACGGGCAGGACGGCGGTCTGTTCCCCGCTTTCCACCCAACCGGTGTCAAGGCCTCCGGCCGTCAGGCGATAGGCCGACTGCCGCTTTCCTCCATGATCGTGAAAGGCAGCCCAGAAAAACTCGATTTTTCCGTCCGGCGTGTGACGGGTCTTCATATGTACCGGCAGAAACATCACGACACCCCCTTTTTGTACGCCTTAAGGATACCACAATTTTCCCGTCCTTGTCAATTGCATTGCACGGTTTCTTATGGTATACTTGCCTTGAAAAGAAGCCCGTCTCGGAATACGCTTCAGAAAGGACGAACGATCATGTCTGTCGTTATGGAATCCAGTCTTTCAAATCTTTTCCGGATCACCGGCCGGGTGTCGCGTTCCATCTCCGCCGAAAACGTCACCGGTGAAAAAGGGCGCGGCGGTATGGCGACCGAGGGGACCGGCGCCAACGCCGCGCGGGAGCTCGGACAGAAGTGGAAGGTCTCCCCCAGCGTCCTGATCCCCGCGCACTCTCTCTATACAGCCGCTGATTTTTCGGGAGAAGGCGCGATCCGGCATATCTGGGCAACGATCGGAGGACCCGCCACCATGAACCGTTCCCTGATCCTCAGGATCTACTGGGACGGAAGCGAAACCCCCGCCGTTGAATGCCCCATCGGTGACTTCTTTGCCGCAGCCATTCCCGCTTACGGGCAAATCTCGTCTCTGGCAGTCTGCCTCAATCCCAGAAGCGGCATGAACTGTTACTGGACCATGCCCTTCCGCAAAGGCTTTCGTGTGACGGTGGAAAACCGCGACGACGCGGATATCACCCTGTACTATCAGATCGATTACACGCTGGAAAAGGTGCCGGATGACGCCGGATATTTTCACGCCTTCTGGCACCGCACGAATCCTCTTCCTTACGCCGAGGATTACGTGATCCTTCCTCTCGTCAGGGGCTGCGGTCAGTACGTCGGGACCTATATGCTCTGGGGCTCCAACAGCAGCGGCTGGTGGGGCGAAGGCGAGATCAAATTCTATCTGGACGGCGACGGCGAATTCCCCACCATCTGCGGTACCGGGACCGAGGATTATTTCTGCGGCTCCTACGATTTCGGCGTGGACGGCGACTACGTGCCCTTTACCTCCCCCTATTCCGGCATGCCTTACGTTTCTCCTCAGTTCGGCGAATACAATTCCCAGAAGCGTTTTTCGCTTTATCGATGGCATATCGCCGATCCGGTCTGCTTCAGCGGGGATATCCGCGTAACGATCCAGGCGCTCGGCTGGAGAAGCGGCGGGCGGTATCTCCCGCTGCAGGACGATCTTTCTTCGGTCGCCTACTATTACCTCCGCAAACCCACGGCGCTTCCTCTGCCTCTTCCCGGCCGGGACGCGCTGGAGCTCTGTTGAGGAGGGATTTCCGTGCCTGAATTTCTGGAAGCCCTGATGGTGATCGCATTCGGCATATCCTGGCCGATGAATATCGTAAAGTCGGTCCGCGCCCGCACGGCGAAGGGAAAAAGCTTTCTGTTTTTGCTCTTTATCTGGCTGGGATACGTGGCCGGCATCGCATCGAAGCTGATATCCGGCAACATCACCTACGTGTTTTTCTTTTACGTTTTGAATCTTCTGATGGTCAGCCTGGATATGATCCTGTATTTCAGGAATCGCAGACTGGATAAGCTTTCGGAGAAGGAGAACCTATGAGAATCATCAACGACGTTACCTACGGAGCGTCCTCTCTCGATCTCGTCCTGCCGGACGTCATGCCGGCGCCTCTGTTTCTGTATTTTCACGGCGGCGGACTGGAAGCCGGCGACAAAATCGATTTCAGAGAACACGCCCTTCTGCTCGCCAAACGGGGGATCGCATCGGCAAGCGCCAACTACCGGATGTATCCCTCGGCACGTTTCCCCGAATTTATCCGGGATGCCGCGGAAGCGACGGCCTGGCTCCGGGAGCACGCGCCGGAATACGGCGGTTTTTCGGGGATCACCGTCGGAGGCTCCTCTGCCGGCAGTTATCTTTCCATGATGCTCTATTTTGACAAATCCTATCTCGGCACCTTCGGCATCGATCCGGATGAGCTTTCCGGTTTTGTTTTTGACGCCGGGCAGCCCACCACGCATTTCAATGTGCTCAGAGAACGCGGGATCGACACCCGCGCCATCCGCGTCGACGAAGCCTCCCCCTTGTATTTCGTCGACAGACAGACAGAGGATCCCTTAAGAAAAGCAAAGCTTCTCTTTCTGGCATCCGATAACGACATGCCCTGCAGACTTGAGCAGCACGAGGTGCTTCTGCGTACGATGTTCGCCTTCGGTTATTCTCCTGCACGCGTCACCTTCCGGAAAATGAGCGGATACGGGCATTGCGGGTACACCGGGGAAAGAGTATTTGCAGATATCGTTTCTTCCTTTATTCTTCCCGGCTCCGAACAGATCGATTGAACGCGAAACACGGCGAACAGCCGGCCTTCGTATGAACGAAGGCCGGCTGTTCGCCGTTCCTTTTCATGTCTATGACCATTCTGGCTTTTTCGCCGCTTCACAGCCGATAGGAAAGGATGGTCAAAACCAGATAAAAAGCGATCATCGTGCCCAATACGGCGGCTTGTTTGCCCTTATGCGACGCCAAAAGGCCCGCAAACTCCCTGACCGACGCATTCGGCCAGAAATACCATTTCGTCTTCGCTCCGAAACCGACTGCGCGCATCTTCGCGCGTCTTGCGAGAAGTCCGCTTCGAAACACGTGATAATTGGTCGTAGCGAACGCGATTTTTCCCGTCTTTCCGCATTCCAGGATCTTCTCTTTGGAAAAAGCCATATTCTCCGACGTATTCCGGGAGCGGTCCTCCGGGAGGATCCGGTCCTCCGGGACGCCTTTCTCCATAAGATACCTCTTCATGGATTCGCTTTCCGCGATGATCTCGTTTTCGCCGCGGCCGCCCGAGGGTATAAAGTACAGCTTCTTTCCCGTCGCTTCTTCCTGTTTCCGCGCAAAGTCCAACGCCTGATCCAACCTTCCGCAAAGAAGCGGCGTCGGCGTTCCGTCCTTCCGGAGACCGCATCCGAGAATGATCAGGAATTCCTTATCATATTCCGGCCGGTAGCGCGCCGCGATCGCTTCAGCGACGATCGTCCCTGCCAGCATGCATTCAAAATACAGAAATACGGAGGCAAAAAGGTTTGTGATCAGATCGTGGACCATGATCTCGAATTCACTGCCGGATACCGAAAAGTCGAATACAAACAGAAATACCGCGCCGGCAGTCAAAAGGAAGGAAAGCAGGATCCCCAGCATATTGACCGGTCTTCTCCCTTCACGGCGGATCAGCGCAACGTTGGAAACGCAGAGAGCCGCCGAGAAAAGCAGAAGGAAGGGAGTCGTAAGCACGATATAGGATTTTGCGGAGGCTGAGAGGGTAAAAACGGTGTTTGCCAGCGGACTCATTTCCGGATAACGGATCATTCTTGCAATCAGAACGCAGTGTGTGATCCAGACAAAGACCGAATACACGGAAAACCCGAAATAGAATATCGTATTGTACGAATAGGGATTATATCCGAGCTGCGCGCGAAATGCGATCAAAAGCTGGATGGGGAGCGAAAGCAAAAACGCGTTCAGGAACAGGCTGATCAGAACGGCGTCGACCCGGAAAAGGAGCATCACGCCGATCGATACGCCGACGGCAGCCGCTTCCGCCAGAAGATGATAAAGCTTCGGCTTTTTGTCCCGGGTATCAAATCTGATCATGATCCTCTTTCCTTACGTCTTTCAGGAATCTCGCAAGCCCTTCCGGAAGCGCATCGGCGCTTTCAAGGCCCGTATCCGCCAATTCGATCAATTTGTTCGATCCGTGGTAGTCGCTCCCTGCCGTCACGTACAGACCGTACTGTTCCGCAAGCCTCAGCATCCCGGAACGGAGTCTTGCGGTGAATCCCGAGTAATAGGCTTCCAGTCCGCGCAGGCCGAAAGAAATCAGCTTTTGAAGCCTGCGTTCCATTTCTTCACCCAGGATAATCTGATCCCCGCTTCCGTAAGCGGGATGCGCCAGGACAGGGATCCCGCCGCTTCCGAGAATGCCCGCAATCGCATTCTCCGGCCGCACGTACTTCTCGGTGAAGCGGATGCCGTTGATATACCGCTTGATGGCCTCTTCTATCGTCGATGCGTATCCGTGCTCAACCATCAGGCTGGCGATATGCGGTTTCCCCGGGTTATCCAGGGCATAGAGGCCGTCGATTTCCTCAGCCGGAAAGGTAAAACCGTACGCCCGTTTGAGGTAATCCAGCCTTTCCCCGACTTTCTCCATGCGGTATCTGTGACCGGTTTCCACAACGCTTCGAACCGGATCCGAATCCGGATCAAAGCCGTATCCGAGAATGTGATACTGTCCTTCTTCGTCCTTGCATGAAAACTCGGCGCCGAGAATAAAGCAGGGATCGTCTTTCCCGAGCAGCTCCCGGATCACGACGCCGCTTTTGAAGGCGTCGTGGTCGGTGACGGAAAACACGCCGATCCCTGCTCTTTTTACGCGCGCAAGTATTTCCTCCGGCGTATCGGTTCCGTCGGAGACGGTCGTATGCATATGAAGATCGATCAGCGGAACGTCAGTCATACCGTTTCACTCGATCGTCAGGATTTCCGAAAAGCCGGTCACCTCAAACACTTCGGAGATAACGTCGTTGACGTGGACGATCTTCATAATCCCGTTCTTTTTGTTGATGGCTTTCTGCGCGGAAAGCAGCACGCGCAAACCCGCCGAGGAAACGTATTCCAGCTTTTCAAAGTCCAGGGTCAGTTCGCTCGCGCCGTCCAGGATCCCCTTCAGTTCAGCCTCCAGCTCCGGCGACGTAACCGTGTCCAGCCGCCCTTCCAGAGCCAGCGTCGCTTTGCCGGCTTCTGCGGTGTTGACGATATTCAGCATTGTGTATCCCTCCGTTTTTCCGACTTCAAAAAACTCTGATCATGCCATCTTCTTGTAGATGACCATTTCGATATCACGCCCGCGGATGCTGACCTTGACGTCGTCGGCCACGTGCGATACCACGGATTTTTCAAGTTCGTCCCATGCTTCCTTTGCGCCTTCGCGGTTTTCTTCCACAGATTGCAGGACCTGTTCGCGATAGAGTTCCAAAGACCAGCTCATATCGTCGTACGCCGCGCCGCCGCCGTCCGCAAGGCTCATGATAAAGAAAGCCGGATATTCGTCCTCGGGTTCAAAGAACGACCTGATTTTTCCCATAATGCCGCGCGTCGCTTCATTCTTCCCGCTGGTGGATGCTGAAAGAAGCTTCTCGCGCTTGGCTTCGCTGAGGCGGCTGTCGACCTTGAGCGTCAGCCGATATACGCCGTTTTCGTCTTCGATCCAGAATTCGCCTTCCATGTCGCCGGCAATGGATCTGACCATGCTCATCATTTCCTCGGTCAGGAGTCTGAGATGCAGCGCGTTTTTGGTGGAAAGCTCCTTGAACGCGGCGGTTTTGTCTGCCAGTTTCAGCGCGGCTTCCACGCTTTCTTCGCTTCCGTTTACTAAAATGACGTCTGTTTTCATCTGTCGTTTCTCCTTTTCACTGAATGTTCAGGATCTCTGTAAAGCCGGTAACCTCAAAAACCTCCGATACGATCTCGTTGGGGTTTTTGACCTTCATATCCCCTTTCCCGGCCATGGCCTTCTGCGCCGTCAGAAGAACGCGAAGTCCTGCAGAGGATATGTACTCCAGATCCTTCAAATCAAAGACCAGTTCGCCGACGCCGTCCAGAGACTCTTTCAGCGTCTGCTCAAGCTCCGGAGCCGTCACCGTATCGAGGCGCCCTTCCAGCGTAAAGACGGTTTTTCCGTTTTCGGTGTTCTTTTTGATGTTCAGCATAATTCTTCCTCTTTCTTTATGATCTGTGTGTATTTTCTGCGCCGCCTTCTTTCCCGCGGGAAAGTCCGCAGTGCTCGCCGTTTTTTCTCTCTTCACATCTGTTTTTTGATGCGGAGGATGTTTTGTCCGTCCCTGTACTCGTAGGATACGTCGTCCATCGTCTTCTTGGTGATAAAGATGCCGAGGCCGCCGATCTCCCTTTCTTCCGCCGAAAGCGTCACGTCGGGATCCTCCTTCGCCAGCGGATCATACGGGATGCCGTTGTCGATAAAGGTGATTATGACGGTGATCGGATCGCCGGAGACCTCCACGCGCACCGTTGCGTTCCCTTTCTCCGGCGCGTACGCGTAGCTTGCGATGTTGATGAATATCTCTTCCACCGCCAGCCCGATCTGCATCTGCGCCTTCGGCGGGCAGTCGTTTTCTTCCAGGTGTTTTTCCACAAAGGATTCCACCGACGGAAGATTCTCCGGAATCGCCTCGATCTCCAGTTCATTCCGCGTAAACAAAAGAGTATCGTACTTCTCCAGAAGCCCGATCAGCTTTTCCTTCCAGAAGTCGATGGATCTCTTTGCTCTCTCGTCCTCAAGACCGCCGCGGCGGATCGATCTTCTGATCATACGCGTATAGCCGACGATGCGCGCCTTGTCTTCGACTTCGGAAAGCTTCTTCTCGTTCCCGGTTCCCAGATAAGCCGCGAGAGACTTGCGCCAGAAGGTCTTTCCCGTCTCAAAATCGAAACCCTGGAACGCCTTGATGACTTCGTGATCGAGTTCCGAATATCCGACGAAGGAATTATACATGCTCGCCAGCTCAAATACGGGATGGCCGACCGCAAGCGTATCCATATCGATGAGCAGGACCTCGTCGTTCTGAAGCTCCAGATTCTTTGTATGATAGTCCCCGTGGATCATATGATCGTCATGCGGGACGGCTTCCACCATGGAAAGAAGCTTTTTCCCCAAATCCCCGGGCAGATAGGGCTGCATGAAGCGCGCCCAGGAAAGGACCGTCTCCTTCATATCGGGAAGCTTGCCGGCAGGGACGACCGTTCCGTGGATCTTTTTCAGCATTTTTACGTATTCGCGGACGCACCAATCCATCTTCTCCGGTTTCGTCGCAAGGATTTTGGAAAACGAGCTCGCGTTCAGAAGTTCGAACACGGAACCGTAACTGTTTCCCACGCGGACGACGTCGTAAGAAATGGCGGTCGGTATCCCGAGGATCAGGGCGAGTCTTGCGACTTCCCGCTCATGCCGGATGTCCTGAAGCGCGTCGGCGTTGTTGTAAACCTTGACGACGTTGTCCTGATCGATGCGGTAAATCGTGCCGTTCGCGCCGCGGCCGATCTCCTCGCAGCCTTCCACGGATACGACGCGATACGCTTTTTCCACCGTCATCATTTCGGTAAAACCAGTCATTTCCAGGATCTCGTAAACGTCCGATGAGACGTTCACGATGCTGAGCTCCGGATTCGTCTTTTTCAAATGGAGCAGAACGCGAAGCCCCGCGCTGGAAATATACGCAAGCTCCTCCGCATCCAAAACGACGGGGCACGTTCCTTTGCCTTCCAGCGTCCTGCGGATATTCTCTTCCGCAGCCGGCGCGTTGCCGGAATCGATCCTGCCGGACAGCTTGATCACGACGGCTCCCTCTTTCGTTTCTTCCATTGCGATTTCCTCCCCTTATCTTGCAGGCAAAGCATCGTAAGATCGTCGCTTTGCTCTGTGTGTTTTATGCTCCTTCACCGCTCGGCAGGATGCTCCCGGCGGAAACGCCCGGAAGCCGGTCGACGCCGTCGAGGTTCCCAACCGCTGTCGTTCCTCTTCTTTTCACGGCCATCTCTCGCCTCTCCGCTTCATTCCGCGGCATTTTGCGTACGGTCAAGATTCCCTGCTTCCGAGCCTGTGAGCAAAATCCGCATATTCAAAGCCGGTAAGCTTGCGGAGCGTACCGTCTTTCCGGAACGCCCATATATCGGGAAGCGCCATCCCGTTGAAGGTGTTGTTCTTGCAGGTGGTATAGATCGCCATATCGCCGAAGGTCAATAGCTCGCCCTCCTTCAGGGCGGACGGGAACGCATAATCGCCTATCACGTCCCCGGCAAGGCAGGTCGGTCCGGCAAGGCGGAAGCATTCGCCTTCCCCTCCGCCGCCTGCTTCCGCGCCGTAAAGCGGCGGCAGGTATGGCATTTCGATCACGTCCGGCATATGACACGCGGCGCTTCCGTCCAGGACCGCGATCCTGGTCCCGCCGTTTTCCACGATATCCAAAACACGCGACAAAAAGTACCCGGCGTTCAGGGCGACCGCTTCGCCCGGTTCCAGATATACCGTGACGCCCCATCGTTTCTTCGCGCCAAGGATCAGCCTTTCCAGCCTTGCAAGATCGTAACCGGGGCGGGTGATATGATGTCCGCCGCCCATATTCAGCCATTTTGCGCGCGGCAATACGTCGCCGAATTTCTCTTCCACGGCGGAAAGCGTCTTTTCCAGGGCGTCGGAATCCTGTTCGCAAAGTGTGTGAAAATGCAGTCCGTCCAGGATGCTTACGAGATCCTCCGTCATATCGCGGTCCCATGCGCCGCGCGTGACGCCGAGCCGGCTGCCCGGCGCGCACGGGTCATATATGGCGTGTCCTTCCTGGGTGGAGCATTCGGGATTCAGGCGCAGACCGATCTCTTTTCCGGCCTTTTTGGCCTGTGCTCCGAATTTTCTGAGCTGAGACACCGAATTGAAAACGATATGATCTGCGTAGCGGAGGATATCGGGAAACTCCTCTTCCCGATAGGCCGCCGAAAAGACGTGGGTTTCCTTCCCCGGCATCTTCTCCGCACCGAGGCGCGCTTCAAAAAGCCCGCTCGCTTCGGTCCCGGCAAGGCAATCGGAAAGCAGAGGGTAAAAATCGTAATTGGAAAACGCCTTCTGTGCCAGAAGGATCCGGCATCCGGTCCTCATGGCGAGAGTCCTCAGGATCTCCCCGTTATGCCGGAGCGCCTCTTCGTCGATCACATAAGCCGGCGTCGGGATATCCCGGAAAACTTCCTCCGGCCGCTTTCCTTTCAGATGCGCGAAGGGGGGACGAAAATCGGTCGCAAGGCCGCTCATTCGACAATCACCGGCGCGCGGTTCTCGCTTCTCGGAAGGCCGTTTTGATCCAGCGCCTCCAGGAAGGGATCCGGATCGAACTCTTCCACAGTGTGAACGCCCGGCGTATTCCACTTTCCGGTGAGAAGCATCATCGCGCCGCACATGGCCGGCACGCCGGTGGTATAGCTGATGGCCTGGCTCTTCACCTCACGGTAGCAGGCCTGATGATCGCATACGTTGTAAATATAGTAGGTTTTTTCCTTCCCGTCCTTCTTTCCGGTAAAAATGCAGCCGATGTTGGTTTTTCCGACGGTGCGGGGGCCGAGACTCGCCGGATCGGGCAGAAGGGCCTTCAGGAACTTGATGGGAACGATCTCCCGCCCTTCAAAGCTGACGGGCGTCGTGGAAAGCATGCCGACGTTTTCCAGGCACTTCATATGGGTAAGGTAACTCTGACCGAAGGTCATAAAGAATCTCAGACGCTTCACCCCGGGGATATTCTCCGCAAGGGATTCCAGCTCTTCGTGGTGGAGCAGGTACATGTCTTTCCTGCCGACCTGATCAAAATCATATTCGCGCTTGATCGACATCGCGGGGATCTCCACCCACTTGCCGTTTTCGATATAGCTGCCCGGTGCGGAAACCTCTCTGAGGTTGACCTCGGGATTGAAATTTGTGGCGAAGGGGTACCCGTGATCGCCGCCGTTGCAGTCGAGAATATCGATGGTATCGATCTGGTCGAATTCGTGCTTTTGGGCGTAAGCGCAGTATGCCTGCGTCACGCCGGGATCAAACCCGCAGCCGAGCAGGGCGATGAGGCCGGCCTTTTCGAATCTTTCCCGGTACGCCCACTGCCAGCTGTAATCGAAATAGGCGGAAAAGCCCTTTTCCCGGCATCTTTTTTCGTAAATCTCTCTCCAGGCCGGATCGTCGGTGTCCTCCGGCTCGTAATTCGCGGTATCCATATAGTTCACGCCGCAGGCAAGGCACGCGTCCATAATGGTCAGATCCTGATACGGAAGCGCGATGTTCATCACAAGATCCGGCTTGCAGTCCCGGATCAACGCAATGACCTCGTCCACCTTGTCGGCGTCGACTCTTGCGGTGGTGATCTTCATGGGCGTCGTGCCCTTCAGATCTTCGGCAAGCGCGTCGCATTTGGATTTCGTTCGGCTTGCAATGCACATTTCGGTAAATACTTCGCTTCTCTGGGCGCATTTGCGGATCGCGACCTGCGCCACGCCGCCGCACCCGATCACCAGGACTTTGCTCATATCCGTTCCTCCGTAATCATCATTTCATAGCAAGTATCAGTTCTCTGAGGATCTTGCAGGCCGTGGCCGTGGACGCGCCGGATTGATCCAGCATCGGTGCAAGCTCCGTAAGATCGGCGCCGATCACCTGCGTTTTTGCCACCGTGAGGATCGCCGCAAGAAGCGCCTGAAAGGTCACCCCGCCGGCTTCAGGCGTCCCCGTACCGGGAAATACCGAGGGATCCAGGCAGTCCAGATCGATCGTCAGATAAACCGGCGTCCCGTTGGCATGCAGACGGCGACAGGTTTCCTCAAGCCCCGCAAAACCGTACTTCTGAAGATCCGTATGATCGCGGGCAAACAGGAATTCTTCCCGGTCTCCGCTTCTGATGCAGTACTGGTGGATCCTTCCGTCTCCCAAAAGATCGTGCGCCCTCCTTACCACCGCGGCATGGCTCAGCTTCACGCCGAGATAATCGTCCCGCAGGTCGGCGTGCGCGTCGAACTGGATCAGATGCAGATCGGGATATTTCCGGATCGCCGCCCGCAGCGCGCCGAGCGTCACCAGATGCTCGCCTCCGAGAAGGAGCGGAAGTCTGCCGCTTTCCAGGATATCCGACGCGAATCCTTCAATCGCGGCAAGCGCCGATTCCGCGCTTCCGAAAGGGAGCTCCAGATCGCCCGCGTCGAAAACCGCAGCGTCGGAAAGATCCTTATCCTGATAGGGGCTGTAGGTTTCCAGTCCGAAGCTTTCGTGCCGCATGGCCGAGGAGCCGAACCTGGCGCCCGGGCGGAAGCTGGTGGTGGAATCGAACGGCGCGCCGAATATGACGATCGAGGCTTCCTCCAAAGGCGAATCGCAGCCGATGAAGGCTTCCACGTTCGGTGAGATCATCTCGCTTCCACCTCCTCGAGCATCTTCTCAAGAAACGCCGGCAGATAAAAAGCGCCGACGTGAAGCTTTGTGGTATAATATCGGGTCTCCAGCCCGAGCTTCAGCCATGCCTGCGGATCCAGATCGTCGATGGGATGGTATTTCTTGCTGGCAAAGCCGAAAAGCCAGTACCCCGCCGCGTACGTCGGGATATGCGCCTGATAAACGCGGCTGATGGGGAACGTCGTGACGATCCGCTTGTGGCTTCTCTGCATGGCCTCCGCGTCATGCTGATAGAAGGGGCTCCCTTGCTGGTTCACCATGATGCCGTCTTCCTTCAGCGCGTTGTAGCAGCTTCCGTAAAACTCCCTCGTGAAATACCCTTCCGAGGGTCCCGACGGATCGACCGAATCCACGATGATCAGATCGTACTGCTCGCTGCAGCGTCGGATGAAGCGGAGGGCGTTGTCGAAATAAATATGGACCCGCTCGTCGTCGAGGCGGCTGGCGTTTTCCGGCAGATAGATCCGGCAGGCTTCCACCACCTGAGGATCCATTTCCACAAGATCGATTCTTCCGATCGAATCGTAGCGGGCAAGCTCTTTCACCACGCCGCCGTCTCCCGCGCCGATCACGAGCACGCTTTCGACCCTCGGATGCACCGACATGGGAACGTGGGTGATCATTTCGTCGTATATGAATTCGTCGCGTTCGGTGAGCATGACGTTGTTGTCCAGGGTCAGGACTCTTCCGAATTCCGGCGTTTCGAATATGTCGATCTGCTGATAATCGCTCCTGCCGGAATACAGATGCCGGTTGACGCGGATGCTGTGCTTGACGTCGGGCGTATGAAATTCACTGAACCAGAGTTCCACGTCTTCTCCCCCCTTATGCCAGAACGTTCAGCCGCAGAATGTCCGGATCCTCCGGACCGGTCATGGAGCAGCCCTTGGCTTTTGCGTATTCGATATAATCCAGGATCTCGTTTGTGATGCGTTCGCCCGGAGCGAGGATCGGGATCCCCGGCGGGTAGCACATGACGAATTCGCTGCAGATAAACCCCGCGCTCTCCCGGAGGGGCAGGCTCTTCGTTTCGGCGTAGAAGGCTTCCTGCGGGCTTTTGACCACGTCGGGATCGATATACTCCTGGCTGAGAAGGCCGGAGCTGTCGCGCTGATAACGGCGGCGGATCTCGGCGAGCGCGCTGACCAGTCTTTCCAGTTCCTGCGGCCGGTCTCCCATGGAAAGATACGCGAGGATATTGCCGATATCGCCGAATTCGATCTGGATATCGTATTCGTCCCGCAGGATGTCGTATACTTCAATGCCGGCAAGCCCTATATCGCGGGTATGCACGCTGAGCTTCGTCGGATCGAAATCACAGATCGCGTTTCCGTCCACAAGCTCGCTCCCGAAGGCGTAATAGCCGCCGATGGCGTTGATCTCCTCCCGGGCGTAATTCGCCATTTCGGTCACGCGGCTGAATACGGTTTTCCCGCGCATGGCGAGGTTCCTCCGGCTGATATCGAGACTGGACATCAGGAGGTAGCTTCCCGACGTCGTCTGCGTCAGGTTGATGATCTGTCTGACGTGTCCGGCGCTGACGCGCGGACCGGTAAGCAGAAGGCTCGACTGCGTCAGACTGCCGCCGCTCTTGTGCATGGAAACGGCCGTGATATCGGCTCCGGCTTCCATCGCCGAGACCGGCATGCCTTCGCCGAAATAAAAATGCGTACCGTGCGCCTCGTCCGCCAGGCAGTACATGCCGGCGTCGTGCGCCATTTTCACGATGGCGCGCAGATCGCTGCACACGCCGTAATAGGTGGGATTGTTGACGAGCACCGCCACGGCGTCCGGATTGTCCGCGATCGCTTTCGCCACCTTCTCCCGCTTCATTCCGAGAGAGATACCGAGTCTTGCGTCCACCTCCGGATTCACGTAGACCGGAATGGCGCCGCAGAGCACCAGCGCGTTGATGACGCTTCTGTGGACGTTGCGCGGCAGGATGATCTTGTCGCCGCGTTTGCAGGTGGAAAGGACCATGCTCTGAACCGAGCTGGTGGTACCTCCGACCATAAGGAAAGCGTGGGCGGCTCCGAACGCCTCGGCGGCCAGCTCCTCCGCTTCGCGGATCACCGAGATCGGATGGCAGAGGTTGTCCAGCGGCTTCATGCTGTTGACGTCGATCCCGACGCACTGTTCCCCGAGAAATGCGGTCAGTTCGGGATTGCCTCTCCCGTGTTTATGTCCCGGCACGTCGAAGGGGACGACCCTCATCTGCCGGAAGGTCTGAAGCGCCTCGTAGATCGGGGCGCGATTCTGATCCAGAAGCTTCTTTTGCTGATTCATGGGAACCACCTCGTAAAGCAAACGTGCAGATTGCGCAAAGCACGCAAACTGCACGGATAACGGTTCTGATATCGATACTCCGGAATCACTTTCCTCTTGATGCGGGAGCCGGAAAGAAGACCTTATTCCATCGGACGTACGAAGATTCAGAGTCTATATAGCAGAAACTACTTTTACTACTCTTTATTGACCGTTTCACAAGTCTGCGCGCATGCGCATGCGGTTATAAAGGAACCAACTTATAAACCCGAGCGCACTGCGCTCCATCAATAAATAAAGCGGCTGATCGCCGTTCGGCAGCGGACCCGGCTGTCCGTATGGCCTTGACTCTGCGCCGTGCGCCGAGTGGTCCCGTAAATCTCTCTGGATAGGCTCTGTCACGAGATACAATCCAATTCATACTATACGCATTTTCTTGTTTTTTGTCAAGACCCGCGCGGCACCTTTTCCCGCGCCGCGCACAAAATAATCATCCGCCCGCCAAGCGGGCGGTTTTTCATATGCGGGCATAGCCCTCTGTTCTTCGCTGACGCGTAAACGCGTAATACGACCTGCCAACTGCGTGGGACTGCTACTTGCCGCCCTTAAAAGGGCCTGCCTCA
>JAFRWU010000065.1 GCA_017441705.1 Clostridia bacterium
GTTCTTGATATAGTCGGCGTGGCCCGGGCAGTCGACGTGAGCGTAGTGACGCTTCGCGGTCTGATACTCGACGTGAGCGGTGTTGATCGTGATGCCGCGGGCTTTTTCTTCCGGAGCCTTATCGATCTGATCGTAAGCGGTGAAGTTGGCCCAGGTCGGATCCACGAGAGAGAGGTACTTGGTGATAGCGGCGGTAAGGGTGGTCTTGCCGTGGTCAACATGGCCAATCGTACCAATATTAACATGCGGCTTGGTGCGTTCGAATTTTGCCTTTGCCATGAGTGTGTTTCCTCCTTATTGTTGGTCGTGTATTATCTTATCTTATTTTGGTTCCAAATGCAAGAGTTTTTTTCTTTCAGCGGTCGTATCCGCCGATCAAGGTCTCCAGTTTCTGTTTCGGCACTTCGACGTAGCAGCTCGGCTCCATCGAATAGGTGCCGCGGCCCTGCGTGGCGCTTCTGAGCGAGGTGGCGTAACCGAACATTTCGGAAAGCGGCACCTGCGCGGTGATCATCTGCGTACCCATGGTGCTTTCGAGAGACTGGATCTGTCCCCTGCGGGACGAGATGTCCCCGACCACGTCGCCCATATACTCGTCGGCGACCACCACGACCACCTTCATCACGGGCTCCAGAAGGATCGGATCCGCTTTCTTCATCGCTTCCTTGAACGCCATGGAACCGGCGATCTTGAAAGCGAGTTCGGAAGAGTCCACCTCGTGGAACGATCCGTCGATGAGCGTGACCTTGCAGTCTACCACGTTGTATCCGGCGATCACGCCCGATTCCATCGCGCCGCGGACGCCGGCTTCCACCGCAGGAATATACTCCTTCGGGATCGCGCCGCCCACGATCTTGTTGATGAATTCGAAGCCTTTGCCGGATTCGTTGGGCTCGAGGATGATTTTGACGTGGCCGTACTGGCCCTTGCCGCCCGACTGGCGGACGTACCGGGTTTCCTGCTCGACCTTTTTGGTGACGGTTTCCTTGTAAGCCACCTGGGGCTTGCCGACGTTGGCCTCCACCTTGAATTCGCGCAGCATCCGGTCGACGATGATCTCCAGATGGAGCTCGCCCATACCGGCGATGATGGTCTGTCCGGTTTCCTGATCGGTGTAGGTCCGGAAGGTGGGATCCTCCTCCGCAAGCTTCTGCAGAGCGATCGCCATCTTGTCCTGGCCCGCCTTGGTCTTGGGCTCGATGGCCACGCGGATGACCGGCTCCGGGAATTCCATCGACTCCAGAATGATCGGAGCCTTTTCATCGCAGAGCGTGTCGCCGGTGGTGGTGTTCTTCAGTCCGACCGTGGCGGCGATATCGCCGGAATAGACCGTATCGATATCCTCCCGGTGATTGGCGTGCATCAGAAGGATGCGCCCGAGGCGCTCCCTCTGTCTCTTCGTGGAGTTCAGAGCGGTGGAACCGCTGGTGAGCGTCCCCGAATAGACGCGGAAGAAGCACAGCCTTCCCACGAAGGGGTCGGTCATGATCTTGAACGCCAGCGCCGCAAACGGCGCGTCGTCCGAGGGGATGCGTTCGGTCTCCTCTCCGGTGTCGGGATCCACGCCCTTGATCGCTTTCTTGTCGAGAGGCGACGGCATGAAATCCACCACCGCGTCCAGAAGCTTCTGTACGCCGCGGTTGCGGTGAGACGAGCCGCAGAGCACGGGGATCATTTTCACGCTGACGGTCCCCCGACGGATGGCTCTTTTGATCAGGGCGGGGTCGATCTCCTCCCCCTCCAGATAAAGCTCCATCACTTCGTCGTCGAATTCCGAAACGGCCTCCAGAAGGTTGGCCCGGTATTCCTCGGCCTGATCTCTGAGGTCGGCGGGGATCTCCTCCACCGTGATATCCTTGCCCAAATCGTCGTGATAGTAATAGGCTTTCATTTCCACAAGATCGACCAGGCCGGCGAAATCGTCTTCCGAACCGATGGGCAGCTGAATCGGAACGGCGTTGCATTTCAGCCTTTCCTTCATCATCCTGACCACCCGGAAGAAATCGGCGCCCATGATGTCCATCTTGTTCACGTAGGCCATGCGGGGGACGTGGTATTTGTCCGCCTGATGCCATACGGTTTCGGACTGGGGCTCGACGCCGCCTTTCGCGCAGAATACCGTGACGGAACCGTCAAGAACCCGGAGGCTTCTTTCCACCTCGACGGTGAAGTCGACGTGACCCGGCGTGTCGATGATGTTGATGCGGTTGCCGTTCCAGTGACAGGTGGTGGCGGCAGAAGTGATGGTGATCCCTCTCTCCTGCTCCTGCTCCATCCAGTCCATGGTGGCGGTGCCCTCATACACCTCGCCGAGCTTGTAGTTGACGCCTGTATAGTACAGGATACGCTCGGTCGTAGTCGTCTTGCCGGCATCGATATGCGCCATGATCCCGATATTTCTTGTTAATTCCAGCGGAAACTGCCTTGGCATCGTCTGCTCCATGTCCCGGCGATCCTGGTTTTTGGGAGAAGCCGCGCTGATCGCCGAAGCGCGGCGTCGAAAGAATGCGAATTACCAGCGGAAATGTGCGAAAGCCTTGTTGGCTTCGGCCATCTTGTGGGTATCTTCGCGCTTTTTCACGGCGTTGCCGGTGTTGTTGGACGCATCCAGGATCTCTCCCGCCAGTCTTTCCGACATGGTGCGTTCGCCTCTGCTTCTCGCATAGGACACCAGCCAACGGATTCCGAGGGTCTGTCTTCTTTCGGGACGGACCTCAAGCGGTACCTGATAGGTAGAACCGCCGACGCGGCGCGCCTTGACCTCCAGCATGGGCATGATGTTGTCCATGGCCTGCAGATAAACCTCCAGCGCGTTCTTCCCGCTCTTTTCGGCGATCATCTCAAACGCATCGTAAACGATCTTCTGGGCTACGCCCTTCTTGCCGTCGTACATGATGCCGTTGATGAGTTTGGAGACCTGAACCGAGTTGTAGATCGGGTCGGCCAGCACTTCTCTCTTCGGTACGTTACCTCTTCTGGGCACTAAAACTTCCCTCCTTCTTCAGGAATACATAAGGTACTCGATTTCGTGTCTTTCACACGACTCGTTCGTGCCCGTATCTATATCAAAACGGGCATTTCAGTTTTTTTCGGCTTACTTCTTGCCGGCCTTCGGACGCTTCGCGCCGTACTTGCTTCTCGCCTGCATACGGTTTGCGACGCCCTGGGTGTCCAGCTTGCCTCTGATGATATGATACCGGACGCCAGGCATGTCTTTGACACGGCCGCCGCGGATCATGACCACCGAGTGCTCCTGGAGATTGTGTCCTTCTCCGGGGATATAGCTGGTGACCTCCATGCCGTTGGTAAGACGGACACGGGCGATCTTTCTCATAGCCGAATTCGGCTTCTTCGGCGTATCGGTCTTGACGACCGTGCAGACGCCGCGCTTTTGAGGGGAGCTGAGGCTCGTCTGCTGCTTACGAAGCGTGTTCAGTCCGACCTGCAGCGCAGGGGTCGTGGACTTGTTGACGACGGTCTCTCTTCCTTTTCTCACAAGCTGATTAAAGGTGGGCATTATTTTCCTCCTTTCCCACGTTTTTTCTATTGTATCCCAAAGGGCTACAAACTATTTCAGAAGGGCGACGGCAGCCGATCCGATCTCGATGGAAGCAGCCTTTCCCAGTTCGCGCATGGTGCGCGTTTCGTCCACGGGGACCGACCGTCTTTCCGCAAGCTCCCGGAGCGGAGCGACGACTTCCTCCGACGCGTCGCGCGCGAGCCACAGCGAGGAAACGCCTTCTCTTTCAAGCGCTTTCTTCACCGACTTTGCGCCGCAGACGATCCTTTTCCCTTTCAGATCCATGACGTTTTCCGTTCCTTTTCCGAAAAGAGCCTTTTCATCCGCGCGCTTTTCGCCCTTTCCCCGCCGGCGCCGGAACGCCGGAGAGGCGGTTTGCAGGTCAAATGCCGGAGGATCCGGCATTTGACCGCTTTTTTTATTATATCCTGTTTTTGCCTTTTTGTCAATGCCGGGCCGGTTTATTCCTCAGTTTCTGCGTTTTGCACATCGAAATCGTCGGTCTCGTCTTCCCTTTCGGCATTTTCGGCAAAGTCGTCGTCAAAGCCCAGATCGTCCTCGTCCTTGTCGGGCTCCGCAGTCTCGCGGGCGGCGCGGGCGGGTTCGGGATAAACGTCCTCATCCTCGTCTTCCTCGGGCATGTAGCACTGCAGGCCGGAGCCGGCGGGGATCAGCTTGCCGATGATGACGTTCTCCTTCAGGCCGATCAGCGGATCCACCTTGCCGCGGATGGCGGCTTCGGTGAGGACGCGGGTGGTCTCCTGGAAGGAGGCGGCGGACAGGAAGGAATCGGTGGCCAGCGAAGCCTTGGTGATGCCGAGAAGGGTGGGGCTGTATTCCACCAGACGGTACTCCTCGCCGTTTTCGTCCTTTTCGCCGGCGTCGATCTTCGCCTGCAGCTCTTCGTTGAGGCGAAGGACCTCGTTGCGGTCGACCGACGCGCCCACGAGAAGATCGGTGGAGCCGTTCTGCTCGACGCGGACCTTGTTCATCATCTGGCGGATGATGACTTCGATATGCTTGTCGTTGATATCCACGCCCTGCTGGCTGTACGCGCGCTGGACCTCCTGGATGATATAGGCTTCCACCGCTTCGGGACCGCGGGTGCGCAGGATGTCCTGCGGCGCGAAAGCGCCTTCGGTGAGTTCGCGTCCGCGCTCGATGACCTCTCCCTCGGCGACCTTGATGCCGGCGCTGACCGGGACCTGATAGACGCGGGTCTCTCCGCCCTCGGCGTCGGTGACGACGATGTCGCGCATGGTGGGCTTTTTGGTTTCCCTGATCTGCACGACGCCGGCGATATCCGAAAGGACGGCGGTGCGCTTGGGCTTGCGGGCCTCGAAGAGCTCTTCCACGCGCGGAAGACCCTGGGTGATGTCCTGCACGTCGTGGCCGGCGATACCGCCGGTATGGAAGGTGCGCATGGTCAGCTGGGTGCCCGGTTCGCCGATGGACTGGGCGGCGATGATGCCGACCGCTTCGCCGATGCCGATGGGTTCGCCCGTAGCCAGATTGGAGCCGTAGCACTTCGCGCACACGCCCACCGTAGACCGGCAGGCCAGGATCGAACGGGTCTCCACCGCGGTGATGCCCTTCGCGATGATCCTGTCGGCGTCCCGTTCGTCCATCAGCTTATCCTTGCTGACCAGGATCTCCCCGGTTTCGGGATCCAGCAGATCGTTCACGAGATACCGTCCGAGCAGACGGTTGCGGAAGGGTTCGATGACCGATTGGGTATCGGCGATCTCAGAGACCATGATGCCCTTCTTCGTGCCGCAATCCTCTTCGCGGACGATGACGCTCTGGGAAACGTCCACCAGGCGGCGGGTCAGATAGCCCGAGTCGGCGGTGCGCAGCGCCGTGTCGGCAAGTCCCTTGCGGGCGCCGCGGGCGGCGACGAAGTATTCCAGAACCGTCAGGCCTTCGCGGTAGTTGGCCTTGATCGGGATCTCAATGGTCTGTCCGGCGGTGTTGGAAATGTTGCCGCGCATGCCGGCCAGCTGACGAAGCTGGTTCATGGAGCCGCGGGCGCCGGAATCCAGCATCATCCAGATGGGATTGTAGCGGTCGAACCCGTCGCGCAGAGCGTTGGTCACGTCGTCCGTGGTCTTTTCCCATTCGCGGATGGCGAGGCGTTTGCGCTCGTCGTTGGTGATAAAGCCGCGCTTGAACTGATTTTCGATCTTAATGATCTTTTTTTCGGTCTCGGCCACCAGCTCGTACTTCTTCTGCGGAACGATGATGTCGGAAACCGAGAAGGTCAGGGCGCCCTGCGTGGAGTATTTGAAGCCCAGCGCCTTGATGTTGTCCATGACCTCGGCGGTGCGGGCGAAGCCGAACCGGTCGATGCACTTGCCGAGGATCTTGCCCAGAAGCGATTTGCCGCAGGGCGTGGTGATTTCCAGGTCCAGGAAGGTTTCGGGGTTTTCCCTGTCCACGAATCCCAGGCTCTGGGGCACCTTTTCGTTGAAGATGATCTGACCCATGGTGCAGTCCACCAGGCGCGAGACGGTCTTGCCGCCGATCTCGCCGGTGCGGCGCACCTTGATGGGAGAATGAATGCCGATGACCTTGTTGTCGTAAGCGAGGACCACTTCGTCGAAGGATCCGAAGATCTTGCCGGTCCCCTCTTCCTCGCGGGTGATGGTCAGATAGTAGCAGCCGAGCACCATGTCCTGCGTCGGAACGGTCACGGGGCGGCCGTCGGCGGGCTTCAGAAGGTTGTTGGCAGAGAGCATCAGGAAGCGGGCTTCGGCCTGCGCTTCGGCGGAAAGCGGTACGTGCACGGCCATCTGGTCGCCGTCGAAGTCGGCGTTGAAGGCGGTGCAGACCAGAGGATGCAGCTTGATGGCGCGGCCTTCGACCAGCACCGGCTCGAAGGCCTGGATGCCGAGCCTGTGCAGGGTCGGCGCGCGGTTGAGCAGCACCGGATGCTCCTTGATCACGTCCTCCAGGGCGTCCCACACCTCGGTACGGGCGCGTTCCACCATCTTCTTGGCGGATTTGATGTTGTTGGCAAGGCCGTCGGAGCCGAGCTTCTTCATGACGAAGGGCTTGAAGAGCTCCAGAGCCATTTCCTTGGGCAGGCCGCACTGATAGATCTTCAGCTCCGGTCCGACCACGATGACCGAACGTCCGGAGTAGTCGACGCGCTTGCCGAGCAGATTCTGACGGAAGCGGCCCTGCTTGCCCTTGAGCATATCGGAAAGCGATTTCAGGGAGCGGTTGTTGGGTCCGGTGACGGGACGGCCGCGCCGGCCGTTGTCAAACAGAGCGTCCACCGCCTCCTGCAGCATGCGCTTTTCGTTGCGGACGATGATTTCGGGAGCGTTCAGCTCCAGAAGTCTTTTCAGACGGTTGTTGCGGTTGATGACGCGCCGGTAAAGATCGTTGAGGTCGGAGGTGGCGAACCGGCCGCCGTCCAGCTGCACCATCGGGCGCAGATCGGGCGGGATCACCGGCACGGTCTGCAGGATCATCCATTCGGGACGGTTGCCCGAAAGGCGGAAGGCTTCCACCGATTCGAGTCTCTTGATCAGGCGGAGCTTCTTCTGCCCCATGGCGTCCTTCAGCTCTTCCCGGATGCTCTCCGAGAGCTTATCCAGGTCGATCTTTTCCAGAAGCTTGCGGATGGCTTCGGCGCCGATGCCGGCCTCAAAATCATCCTCGTATTTTTCCCTCAGCTCCCGGTAATCCTTTTCGTTCAGGATCTGCTTTTCCATCAGCGGGGTATCGCCGGGATCGGTGACCACGTAGTTGGCAAAGTAGATGATCTTTTCCAGGACGCGGGGGGACATATCCAGCACCAGACCGATGCGGGAAGGGAAGCCGCGGGAATACCAGATGTGCGCCACCGGGCTTGCCAGCTCGATGTGTCCCATCCGCTCCCGGCGGACCTTCTTGCTTGTGACCTCGACGCCGCAGCGTTCGCAGATCTTGCCCTTGTAGCGGATCTTCTTATATTTGCCGCAGTGGCACTCCCAGTCCTTGCTGGGCCCGAAAATGCGTTCGCAGTAGAGGCCGTCGCGTTCTGGTTTGAGGGTGCGGTAGTTGATGGTTTCGGGTTTTTTGACTTCGCCGTGGGACCAGCTGCGGATCATGTCCGGAGACGCCAGTCCGATTTTGATCATTTCAAAAGTCTGCACGCTTTCTTCCCCCCTCTATCAATACTCGTCGTAGGGCATATCGTCCGCGTCGGGCTCGAAGACGTATTCGCCGTTGTCCGAATAATCGTCGTCGTAGGGATCCTTTTCCTCGGGCTCGCCGTTCTCATCCTCGATCTCGTAGCCCGATTCGGTGAATTCCTCGTCCCTGGGAGCGATATACTCGTTCTCGTTGACGTAGCCGGATTCGTCCTCGTCGCCCTTCAGCTCGATCTCCTCGCCGTTCTTGTCGAGAACGCGGATATCCAGCGCCAGCGACTGCAGTTCCTTGACCAGGACCTTGAAGGATTCCGGAATGCCCGGCTTCGGGACGTTCTGCCCCTTTACGATGGCTTCGTAGGTCTTGACGCGGCCCACGATATCGTCCGATTTGACCGTCAGGATCTCCAGCAGGGTGTAAGCCGCGCCGTAGGCTTCCAGGGCCCAGACCTCCATTTCGCCGAAGCGCTGGCCGCCGAACTGCGCCTTGCCGCCGAGCGGCTGCTGCGTCACCAGCGAATAGGGGCCGGTGGAACGGGCGTGGATCTTGTCGTCCACCAGGTGCAGGAGCTTGAGATAGTACATATAGCCGACGGTCACTTCGTTGTCGAAGGGAAGGCCGGTGCGTCCGTCGTAAAGACGGGTCTTGCCGTTGGTCTGGAGTCCGGCGAGCTTGAGGGTTTCCTCGATCTCTTCTTCCTTCGCGCCGTCGAACACCGGGGTCGCGATCTTCCAGCCCAGCGCCTTCGCGGCGTAGCCGAGGTGGACCTCCAAAACCTGTCCGATATTCATGCGGGACGGCACGCCCAGGGGGTTCAGCACGATGTCCAGCGGCGTTCCGTCGGGCAGGAAGGGCATATCCTCCTGCGGCAGGATGCGGGACACGACGCCCTTGTTGCCGTGGCGGCCGGCCATCTTGTCGCCCACGGAGATCTTTCTCTTCTGGGCGATATAGACCCGGACGATCTTGTTGACGCCGGGGTTGATCTCGTCGCCGTTTTCGCGGGTGAACTTCTTGATGTCCACCACGATGCCGCTTTCGCCGTGAGGCACGCGCAGCGAGGTGTCGCGGACTTCCCTGGCTTTTTCGCCGAAGATCGCGCGCAGGAGCTTCTCCTCGGCGGTCAGCTCGGTCTCGCCCTTCGGGGTGACCTTGCCCACCAGGATGTCGCCGCTTCTGACCTCGGCGCCGATGCGGATGATGCCCTCTTCGTCCAGATCCTTCAGGGCGTCCTCGCCCACGTTGGGGATGTCGCGGGTGATATCCTCGGGCCCGAGCTTGGTGTCGCGGGATTCGGTTTCGTATTCCTCGATGTGGATGGAGGTGAACACGTCGTCGCGCACGAGCCTCTCGTTGAGAAGCACGGCGTCCTCGTAGTTGTAGCCCTCCCAGTTCATATAGCCGATCAGCACGTTGCGGCCCAGCGAGATCTCGCCGTGGTCGGAAGAAGGACCGTCGGCGATGACCTGGCCCTCCTCCACGCGTTCGCCCACGCTGACGATGGGGCGCTGGTTGATGCAGGTGCCCTGGTTGGAACGCAGGAACTTGATCAGCTCGTAGGTGCGGGTGCCCATTTCGGGATCGTTGTAAAGGATCTTGACGTGGTCGGCGGTGCTTTCCACCACGATGCCGTCGCCCTCGGCGCAGACGCACACGCCCGAGTCCACCGCGGCCTTGTGCTCCATGCCGGTGCCGACGATCGGCGCCTCGGGGCGCAGGAGCGGAACGGCCTGGCGCTGCATGTTGGAGCCCATCAGAGCCCGGTTCGCATCGTCGTTTTCCACAAAGGGGATCATCGCCGTGGCAATCGAGATCATCATCTTCGGGGAGACGTCCACCAGATCCACGCGGTTCTTTTCCACCACCACGATCTCGTCGCGGTAGCGGCAGGTGATGCGGTCGTTGAGCAGGCGGCGGTTTTCGTCCATCGGCTCGTTGGCCTGGGCGATATAGAAGCCCTCCTCCTGGTCGGCGGTCATATAGCGGCATTCGGAGGAAACCACGCCGGTTTCCTTATCCACGATGCAGTAAGGCGCCTCGATAAAGCCGAGGTCGTTGATCTTGGCGTAGGAGGCGAGATAGGAGATCAGTCCGATGTTCGGACCTTCCGGCGTCTCGATGGGGCACATGCGGCCGTAGTGGCTGTAGTGCACGTCGCGGACTTCGAAGTTCGCGCGGTCGCGGGTCAGACCGCCGGGACCGAGGGCGGAAAGCCTTCTCTTGTGGGTCAGTTCGGCCAGGGGGTTGGTCTGATCCATGAACTGCGAAAGCGGCGAGGAGCCGAAGAATTCCTTGATGGCGGCGGTGATGGGACGGACGTTGATCAGGGACTGGGGCGTGACCACGTCCAGATCCTGGATCGACATCCTCTCCTTGATGACCCGCTCCATGCGCGAGAAGCCGATGCGGAACTGATTCTGCAGGAGCTCGCCCACGCTGCGCAGACGCTTGTTGCCCAGATGGTCGGTGTCGTCGGGGTTGCCGATATCGTAGGCCAGGCAGTTCAGATAGTTGATGGAGGCCAGGATGTCGTCGGCGATGATGTTCTTCGGGATCAGCTCGTCGATCCTGTCCCGGATCATTTCCTTCAGGGTCTCTTCATTCCCCGCGGCGTCGCGGAGGATGGCTTCCAGCACCGGGAAGTGGACCTTTTCGTTGACGCCGACCGACTTGGGATCGAAGCTCACGAATCCCTTCAGATCCACCATGTTGTTGGTGAACACCACCACGTCGTGACCTTCCACGTTCAGAAGGACGCGGGCAACGCCGCGGCTTTCCAGGAAATCGGCCCGCTCGCGGGTCAGGGTCTCTCCCGGTTCGGCGATCAGCTCGCCGGTCATGGGATCCACCACCGGCAGCGCCAGCGTGCGTCCCGCGATGCGGGCGCCCAGAGCCAGCTTTTTGTTGTATTTGAATCTTCCCACGCGGGAGATGTCGTAGCGCTTGGGGTCGAAGAAGAGGCTGTCGAGCAGCGAACGCGAGCTTTCCACCGTGGGCGGCTCGCCCGGGCGGAGACGGCGGTAAATTTCCACCAGCGCTTCGCCTTCGGTCTTGGCGGTATCCTTTTCCAGGGTGGCGAGCATCCGCTCGTCTTCCCCGTAAAGCTCGCGGATCTGGGCGTCGGTCTTCACGCCGAGAGTGCGGATCAGAGAGGTCACCAGAAGCTTGCGGTTTTTGTCGATGCGGACGTAGAAGAGGTTGTTGGCGTCGGTCTCATACTCCAGCCAGGCGCCTCTGTTCGGGATAATGGTGGAGGTATAGATATACTTGTCGGTCTTGTCGGGCTTGGCGGTGAAGTAGATGCCGGGCGAACGGACCAGCTGGGAGATGATGACGCGTTCCGCTCCGTTGATGACGAAGGTCCCCGTGTCCGTCATGACCGGCAGGTCGCCCACGTAGAGCTCCTGCTCCTTGATCTCCTCGGTGTTTCGGTTGCGCAGACGCACCTTGACCTTGATGGGAGCGGCGTAGGTGGCGTCGCGTTCCTTGCATTCCTTCACCGTGTATTTCGGCTTGTCGTTCATCGTGTAGTCGATGAAGGAAAGCTCGATGGTGCCGGTGTAATCGGTGATGGCGGACACGTCGCGGAAAACCTCCCGCAGACCTTCGTCCAGGAACCACTGATAGGAATTCTTCTGCACCTCGATGAGATTCGGCATCTCGAGGAATTCGCCGATTTTGGAATAGCTTTTTCGGACGGTGGTGCCGTACTTCACGTCCTTAACCATGCTTCATATCCTCCGTTATTCTAAGCTTCCGGTTTGGATGACACACCCGGAGGCGTGTATTTTTATTTGCCATTTCGCTTGCAAAAGCGGACGCCATCTGATATATTTAGGCTGTATCTGGCGGCACTTCCACACATGACGGTGCAGTATAAAATCATACACCATTTCCCCATTCTTGTCAAGAGCAGGAACGGGGATTTTTTCTGTTTTCGCGGCTTTTTTTCACGGTGAAAGCCCGCTTCGGCGCCGCCGCGGCGCGGTCTTTCTCCTCCGCCGGGAAAAGCTGACCGCGGCGCGCGCCGTTTCCCGCCGGCGGACGGGATCAGGGCGCGGGAAAAACCGGGCGGTCCGCCGCTTGCGGACCGCCCGGTTTTCTTTTTTCGGGATGGTCTTTCAGTTTTGGGAAGCCTGCTTCTCCTCAAGCCGGCGGCAGATATCCTCGTAGGTCTTTTCGTCCAGCTTGTAGAATTTCTGGTAGAGCAGATAGGAGGCGATCCCGAAGACCAGCGGGATCAGGACCATGGCCAGAAGAAGCCCCGCGGTCTGTCCGGAGGAAACGCCCGCGATGACCGCGTGGATCCCCTCCATACGGGCGTCGTCGGTGATCTGGCCGAGCTGGGCCTTCTGCTCGAATTCCGCGATGGCGTTGGTCTTTTCGGTCACCTGGAAGATCAGGAAGGTCAGGGAGGTCAGCGCCACCACGATCGCGCTGCCCATCTTGGTCAGGAGCGGACGCATGGAGGTGATGATCGCCTCGTTCCTGTGTCCGGTAAGGAGCTGGTTATACTCGACGGTATTGACGATCGAGATCATCATGATGAGATAGAAGCCGTAGAGGCCGAGGTTGACCAGCATATAGCCCACCGTCAGGACGATGAAGCTCACGCTGTCGGCGGGCAGGACGAGTCCGCCCAGAAGCTCCACGACGCTGCCGGCGATCACCATCAGGATCAGGCCGGTCATCAGCTTGCGCCGGGTGAATCTGCGGGAAAGCGCGGGATAGATCAGCATGAGCACGGCGGTGGCCGCCACGCCGACCATCGAGAAGATCGAATAAAGGCCGCCTTCATAGCCGTAGCGGAAATAGATCAGGTTGGAGCCGATGCCGCCGAAGACCAGGGAGTTCCCGATCTGCTGCAGAAGGAAGATCAGGATCATCCAGCGGAGCTGGTCGTTCTGCCTGATGGTGCGGGTGATCCTTCTGAAATTGAGCTTTGTCTTGGGCTCGTTGTCCTCTCCGCGGTGTTCCTTGACGCCGAAGAGCGTAAAGAGGATGAAAAGCGGGCCCAGGCAGGCGATGATCAGCGCGATGATCCCGTAGGCCGTGCCGGCGCTGCCGCCGAGGGCCATGCCGCCGGTGGTGAAGATCGGGATCAGGACCGAGGCGAGGGTGGAGCCGACGCCGGCGAAGAAGGTCGCGCGGGAGGTGTACTGATTGCGCAGATCAGCGTCGCGCGACATGGCCGGGATCATGCCCCAGTAGGAGATGTCGTGCATGGTGTAGGTGATGCTGTAGGCGAAATAGATGACGCCGAAGAAGACGATGAAGGGCCAGCCCTGCAGCGCGGAGTTGAACGCCAGATAGATGACGATCGAGGTGGAAAGCACGCCCGCGAGAAGCCAGGGCTTGAACTTGCCCCATTTGGTGCGGGTGCGCTCGATGATGTTGCCCATGATCGGATCGTTCAGCGCGTCGAAGATGCGCGCCGCCACCATGATGGCGGTGATCGCGACCAGCTGCTCGGGCGTGAGCTTTTTGGTGAACAGGATGTAAGTCAGGATGCAGTTGTTGAACAGGAAGTACATCATGTCCCGGCCGATGGTGCCCAGCGGGTAAAAGATCAGATTCTTTTCTCTCTTCTTCCGCTTTTTGGGGGATATCGGCTCGCCGGGGGCATCTACGTTGTGTTCGATCGGCTTCTGATTGGTCGATTCCATGAGATTCCTCCTTGGTTTTTCGTTCCTTGTGCATTGTATCACAAAGTTTCGGAAAAAGCTACCCAAAAAACAAGCCGATCCGCCAAAAAAGAAAAGATCGCCGGAAACCCGTCCTCAAGTCTTCCGCGGAAGGCGGAAAAGCGGCGTCCCGCGTCACGGTGTGAACCGCGCCGCGGGACGTTCGTTCTGCCGGGCCGTATTCCCCGGCGGATCATTCTTCTGTTCCGGACCCGGGGGCGCTGCCGGAAACGTCTCCGCCCACGTCTCCTTCCACGGTCACGCTGCCGCCGGAGGAAGCGTTTCCGAAAACCTGCCCGCATTCCGCGGAGCCCCAGCATTCCAGATCCTGCAAGTCTCCTTCGAGCTTGAGCTCGCGGCCCTGGGCGAGATCGCGGAGGAGCTTAGGGAGAAGGAAGACGCCGTCTTTTACCGGGAGACGGCGCGGAAGGTCAACGACGCCCTCCGGGAGACCTTTTTCGACCCGGAGACCGGCCTTTTCCGATCCTTCTCCGACCGCCGGCAGGGGGAGTTCAGCGTGCTGACAAACAGCCTCTGTCTTCTCTCCGGCGCGGCCGACGGGCTGCCTCAGGGTCCGATCCTCGCGCTTCTCGCCGACGGGACGGTAAAAGAAGGCTTCCGCGCGATCCCCTGCACCCTGAGCATGAACTGCTTCCGGTTCGATTCCCTTCTGAAGGCCGACCGGAAGACCTACGCGCCCCGGATCCTCGACGAGCTGGACCGCACCTATCTCGCCATGCTGGAAAAGGGGGCGACCTCCTTCTGGGAGACCGTGCGGGGAGAAGCCGACTTCGGCGGCGCGGGAAGCCTGTGCCACGGCTGGTCGGCCCTGCCGCTGTATTATTACGCGCTTCTGTGCGGCGAAGAAAAAACATAAAAGAAAGGCGGGACTCTCCGCCGAAAAGTTCCTTTTCAGCAGAGGAGCCGCGGCAGGCTTTCGCCATGCCGCGGTTTCTTTCGCCCTTCTGCGTCTTTTGCCATTACTTTTCCGCTCTTCTTATATGCCTCCCCGTTTCACGGACCCGCCGTCTACTATTGCTTTTCTCATAACTACTTCACCCCACGTAATACTGCGCCTGCATATTCCACATGCGAGAATAAAGGCCGCCCTCCTTTATCAAGTCATTGTGACTTCCGTACTGAACGATCTCCCCGCCGTCCAATACCGCGATCTTATCGCAGAAGCGGCAGCTTGACAGCCTGTGGGAGATATAAACCGCCGTATGTTTTTCGGTCATCTCATGAAACTTTTGATAGATCTCCGCTTCCGCGATCGGGTCGAGCGCCGACGTCGGCTCATCCAGGATCATCACCGGCGCGTTCTTATAGAGCGCTCTCGCCATCGCCAGCTTCTGTCCCTCTCCCCCGGAGAATTCGATCCCCTGACTGTCGAATTCCTTGCTGATATTCGTATCCAAGCCTTTCGGAAGCCCGTCAACCTTTTTGGCAAGACCGATTCTTTCCAAGGCGTCGCGGACCCTTTTTTCATCCGATGCGGTACCGAGCGCTACGTTCTCCCTGACCGAAAAGCCGAACAGCTTGAAATCCTGGAATACCGCGCCGATCAAATCCGCGTAATCCCCGTATGAATAGGTCCGGATATCCGTCCCGTTCAGAAGGATCCTTCCCTCCGTCGGTTCATAAAGACGGCAGATCAGCTTGATCAAGGTCGTTTTCCCGGCTCCGTTGGCTCCGACGATCGAAAGCGATTCCCCTTTCTTCAGCGTAAGCGATACGTTTTTCAGGATAAATCTCTCCGTATTTGGATACTTGAAGGACACGTTATCGAGCTCCAACAGGAAATCCTTTTCGTTAAAGCCTTCTATCGGTTTTTCGCCGCCCGTCTTTGATTTCCCGGCTATCTCTATGCAGTATCTGAAATCTCTTATAAACAGGCCCGTTTCCATGAGAGACGAAAGCGAGCCTACTATGGCGGTGACGCTTTCCGAGAAGGTGCTCACCGACGTCATATACATGTAAAAATCGCCGATGGGCATTCCTTCGAACACCACTTTATACGCAAGGATCAGATACACGGCTCCCTCCTGAAAAACGCTGATCACAGTCGGGAGAATATTGTTCCGCTGCATGTCTCTGTTATAGCGTTTCGTAAGATGCAGATAGTCGTCCGTGAGTCTGTCGGTCCTGTCGTAAAGCCAATCCTGGAGATTGTTTATCCTGATTTCCTTGCCGAATTCGATGGATTGCATGACATTGAGGTTGTAATTGCCTTTGCGCAGAGTACGAATGATCTCCGGCCGTCTCTCCTCCCACAGCCTGCGATTCTTTTTATCCGCAAACAGGCGAAGGACGACCACCAGTGCGACAAAGAGGAATATGACCGGCTGAACCGCAAGAATCAGGGCGGTCAATCCGAGGATCGTGATAAACGACGTCACGATTTCCGAGATACGGTCAAATACCTGCGTAAAATTCGTTCCGTCCTCCGCCCGCGCGATAAGATCCCGGACTCCCGGCTGTTCCGCGTCGGCGTAGGGCATTTCGGTGACGAGCTCGCCGAGGCGGTTTTTGATCTTCCTGACCGCGATCTCCGTATGGCTCTTGACGCGGTAATCGAGCATACTGCCGAAAAGGTCTTTGATAAAGGACGCCGCCGCAAGCAGCAGAACGTAAAGGATCAACCGGCGCATATCCCGTCCCACCGTGATTTCATTCAGGATGAGGCGAAGGAAGAGGATCGGGATAAAGGGAGACGCGATATTCAGCATGATCCGCGGTATTTTAAAAAAGAAAACCGGCCGATGCAGTCCGTAAGCGAACCTCAGAAGAAATACGCAGTTTGACAAAAGACCTTTGCCGTCTTTTGTTTTTTTGTCTTTTGCTTTTTTCATCGTTCCGCCTCCTCGCTCTCGTAGTATTCCGCCTGTCTTTCAAACATTTCGGCGTAAAGGCTCTTCTTTTTCATCAGCTCCTCATGGTCGCCGTATTCAACGATGTTTCCGTTCGCAAAGACCGCGACGGTATCGCAAAAGCGGGTCGACGCCAGTCTGTGGGAAATAAAGATCGCGGTTTTCCCCGACGTGATCTCATTGAAATTCCGGTATATCTCGTCCTCCGCAATCGCATCCAGCGCCGCCGTCGGTTCGTCCAGTATCACAAGACCGGCGTCTTTATAATAAGCGCGCGCTATGACGAGCTTTTGTCCTTCTCCCCCCGAGAATTCGATCCCCTCCTCGTCAAAATCCTTGTAAATGCTCGTATCGAGTCCGTGCGGCAGGGACTTTACACGAGTGGATAAGCCCGCGGTTTCAACCGCACGGTTTACCTTTTCCCGGTCAAGCTCCTGACCGAGAACGATGTTTTCCAGAAAAGAATACGAGAAGATCCGGAAATCCTGAAAGACCACCGCAAGCTCCTTCATATACTCTTCTCTTCTGATCGTGGAAATATCGACTCCGTAGTATTTGATCGTCCCTTCCGTCGGCTGATAAAGCCTGCAGATCAGTTTGATGAACGTCGTCTTGCCCGCGCCGTTCAGCCCGACGATCGACAGCTTTTCTCCCTTCCGTATCTTGATCGAAATGCCGTCAAGAACTCTCTTTTCGGTGTTGGGGTAGACAAAGCTGACGTTGTCGAATTCAAACATCGGCAGGTTTTCGTCCGCCTTCGGCACGGGCTCCGCTTCTTTCGAGCGATCCTGAGACATCGCCGCCCGGATATACGCGTGATAATCGTCGACGTAGCGCGCAAGGTATTTCAGTTCTATACATCTTGCCACCACCTCGTTAAACGAGTCGGACAGATTGTAGATCGCTCCGATATACAGGTTGAATTCGCCGACCGTGATCAGATTTCTTACGGCGCAGTACGCTACGTATCCGTAAGAAAGAAGCGTCTGGGCAAAAGACACGACGACCGAAAGCGCCTGGATGCGGAGCTGCCCGGATAAATACTTTTTGTTTTTAAGCGAAAAGCCCGACAGGGTCTCCCGGAACTTGTCCCTGAACAAGTCCGCCGCCCGATTTATCCTCGCTTCTTTCGCGTAATCGAAGCTTGTCATGGAACGAAAGAGATAGTCGAATCTGCGCGTATATTTTGCAAGGGTCGGCTGATAAGTATATTCATTCTTTGATAGCCGTTTATGGAGGAAAAAGCGGATGAGGATCAGTCCGAAAAGGACTGCCAGCGCAAGAGGATGCAACATGGTGAGGATATACGAAAACCCGATCAGCTTGATCACGCCGGATACAAGACCGACCAATGTTTCATAGACGAAGCTGTTCACACGCACCTTTGACGAAACCGTCTGCTGCATATCGCGGATCTTTTCATCCTCGAGCTTTTCATACGGCATGACGACGAAATGGCGCGCGTAATAAAGCGCGTTCTTTACGTCGCATCCGTTCACCGACATGTTGACAAAGACGCGGCTGAGTAGCTTCAAGGCTCTTAAAAGCGCCGCCGCGCCTATAAAGACGCCGATATACAAAAGGACCCTTTCCCATTCCCGGTCTCCGGTCAATTCATTGATGATGAGCGTCGGGAATATGAGATAAACAAAAGGCTCCGCCGCATTCAGTATGATTTCCGTAACCGCCGCGGCATAGATCCTTCTATAGACGTCCCATGAGTATCGAAAGAGGAAGGAAATGTTTCTCAAAATAGACATATCGTTACCTCGCAATGGGCATAAACAACAGATGCCGAATCCATTTGCGTCAATTCGTGTTTCCTGCTTCAGAGCAAGAGCCAAAATCACATTTACACTTGTATTAAAATTTCAAGTACTTTTGCTTTCCTGTCTTTTTTGGAGACAGGGAATCAGCGCTTTCTGTTCTTTCCGGAGGAAGTCCTGGTCCGGATCCGCGTTTTTTCAGGTCAATACCAAACGCCGGGGCCGGGTGAAACTGTGCTTCTATCCCTTCCGCACGGTGAAGAGCTTCCAATCCAAATATACCGGGACGCCGTACCGTTCCGAGAGATCTCCGAGCTCGTTGTCCTCCCCGTTTCCTTTCAGGCGGCGTCTTTCCAGAAGCGCTTCGCTCTCGACGGTCAATCCGCACTCGGCAAACCGCTCGCGCCAGGAGAGCTGCCGCTCCAGAAAAACGTCCCACGGCGTTTCCCCCGCTTTGTGAAACAGCGAGAGGATGCCCGGCACGTCCGTCCACTCGTTTTCAACGGCGTAGAGAACGCCGCCGGAGGAAAGTGCGCGCGCGATCCCGCGCAGGGCCTTCCGGTATCCTTCCTCGCCGTCCCGCGTCGAGGAGATCCCGATCATACTGGTAAAGACCTCCGCCGATCCCGCGCGGAACGGGAGATCGTAAAGGCTGGCTTCCAGAAGGTCCGGTGGATCGGAGATCCCCTTTTCCCGGAAAAAGCGTCCCCATTCCCCGAGCACGCCGGCGTTCGCGTCCACGGCAAGCGTCGGGAGCGCCGGAGCAAGCCGGTAAAGCGACGGCAGAAGCCCGAGCCCCGGGCCGGAGGCCAGATCGACGACCGGACGGCCCCGCCGGGCAATTTCCCGTAAAAGCGGCTCGAGCCCGCCGTCTGCCCACGGAAGCGGGGTTATCCAGTTTTGTTCGAGCCCGCCGTTTCTCATCGAAAGAAGATCCTCCTCCGAGAACCAGTCGCCGTCCTCTTCCCCGCCGAAAAACGGGATCCCGTCGGCGGTCTTAAGGGGTTTTCTCTCCAAAATCTCTTCAAACACGACTTTCATAAAGCGTTTCCTCCCGCAAATGAAGCTCCTGCCGTTCGTTTTCCGTCATTCTCCGGTGTGAATCGCGCCTCCGGAGGTCACGTCTCCCCCGATCTCGCCGCAGGTCACGTCGTTCCCTGCGGACACGTCTCCTCCGACGTCGCCGCATTCCACGTTTCCGTTCGCGGTGACGTCGCCTTCGACCGAATCGCAGTGCACGTCTCCACCGGCCTGCACGTTTCCCTCGACCGAGTCGCAGACGATCTGACCGCCGGCCGAAACGTCGCCCTCCACGCTGTTGCAGGAGACCGGGCCGCCGGCGGAAACGTCACCCTCCACGCTGCCGCAGGTGACCGGGCCGCCGGCGGAAACGTCTCCGGCCACGTCGCCGTCCACGGTCACGCTGATCTCGCTTGTGACGTTTTCGACGCTTCCTTCCAGCCGGAGGACGAGTTCGCCCGTTCCGGAGGAGGCGATCCGTTCCCCGTTCTGCAGAGCGACGATCTCCAGATCGCCGTCCCCTTCCACGGTCACGGCTTCCTCTTCTCTGTTTCGGCGCGGGCTTTCACTTTCCCGTTTTTCCGTCTCCCGCGCCATGCCCAGCGCGTTCCGGATGATCGCGCCGACGTCCACGCCGCTGATGCTCTCGGCATTGCGGATCGTCTGCGCGAAACCCTCGTCGTCGAACGGATCTGCGGGTATGCCGCGGAATCTCCTCCGCGCATCTTCCCTCCTCCTGCCGTTGTCCTCGATCTCTCCTCCGAGCGATTCGCAGCGGACCGAATTGGCTCTCACGCTGCCTTCGATCCTCCCGGCCGTCACGTTGCCGCCCGTCGTGACGTCGCCCGTGACGTTGTTGCAGGTCACGCTGCCGCCGGCCGAAACGCGTCCGCCGATATTGCCGCCGGAAGAGAATCCGCCGCCGGCTGAGGCATTGCCGAGGACTTCGCCGCCGATCTCCATGCCTCCGCCGGCCGAGGCGTTGCCGCCCACGCCTTCCCTTACGGTCATGCCTCCGCCGGAGGAAGCGTTTCCGAAAACCTGCCCGCATTCCGCGGAGCCCCAGCATTCCAGATCCTGCAAGTCTCCTTCGAGCTTGAGCTCAAAGAGCTTGTCTCCCGCTTCTCCCCTCTTCACGAGGCGTCTGCCGCGGTAGGCCACCACACGCAGCTTGTTGTCGTTGTCCCAGGGAACCGCCGTTCCCTTCTCTCCCCCGTCCCACAGGGCGTCGATCAGCCTTTCGGCGTCTTCGGGGGAAAGGGTCCCTTCCCTGTACATATCCAGTACGTTTCTGATGCTTTCTTTCATCTCCATCTCTCCTTTGCCGCAAACAGGCCGTCCCGCGGCCGGTCATTTCTTCTTCAGGATGGCCAGCGCTTCGTCCACCGAAAGCTCCCCGGCCCGGAGACGGGACACCGTCTCGGTCTCCAGATCCCCGGCGCCCTCCTCCTTCTTCGGCGCGCCGCCGAAGGCCAGGGACACCCGGTCCAGCATTTTCCGCACCGTCGGATAGGAGAGCCTCAGCTCGCTCTGCACGTCCTTCATGTTGCCGGAGTTGCGCATGAAGACCGTGACGAAATTCCAATCCTCCGGCGTGAGATTCATGGCCGCGGGCGGTTCGAAATCCCCCCGGATCCGCACGCCGCAGTCGGGACAGGCGTATTCCGAGACCCGGAGCTTTCCGCCGCAGCAGGGGCAGGCGGTGGGCGTTTTCGGCGTTTTCTTCATACCGCATCCTTCCTTTCAGACGTTTCATCGATCGATCGTAGTTTATATATACCACAGAGACTTTTTATTGTCAATACCCCATTTTAATATATTTAATTTTTTTATCTTGACGCTTAATAATTTTCATTTTTCAACCCCCTGCCGCATCCCGCAGGCAGGGCGTGCGGATCGGGAGGACCCGTCCGCAGAAGAAGGCGATCCCGAAAAAAGAAAAACGCGGCGGGAAATCCCGCCGCGTCCGGCCCGGTTCGTTCACTCCGTGTAAAAGACCTTGCCGCTGTCGAGAGAGAGGCAGGCGAGTCTGCCGCCCCTTCCGAGGCCGCAGTCGATCAGGAGATTTCCCACCGCGGTCTTCAGAACTTTATTCTCCGGGCATCGCGCGCCGGTGACGAGATACGCGCCGGGGAAATAGCGTTTATCCCGGTCGACCGTCCCTTCGGCAAGCTCCTCCGGATCGTAGGCGGAAAACTCCTTTCCCTCCTCAAACTGCCGGAAGCCGCCGTGCAGGATCACAAACACCCTTTTCCCCGCCCGGGTGATGATATGGGATTCAAATTCGTCGAAATACTCGATCACGAAGGACCGGTCCTCCTCGTCCAGGAGCCGGAATTCCTCCAGAACGGCGTTTCCGCCCTCCTTCAGCCAGCGGGCGAACCGGTCTCTTTCGTCCTCCGGAAGCGAGGCGAGATTCTTTTCCTCGTTTTTCTCCCCGAGAAGCCGGAGGTATTTCGCGGCGCGGAGATCCTCCCCGCCCCAGATCGGATAGACGTTGGCGCGCGGCACGAGATCCAGGATGAGCTTCAGCGAATCGCCGCCCGCCCCCACGATATTGCCCGCGAGATACAGGACGTCTTCCTTTTCGGAAAAGGAGATCTTCTCAAGCATTCTTTCATAGGCGTCAAAATCGCCCCGGATATCCGACATGACGTATTGCATGGTCTTGTTCCTTTCTTTGATGAAACCCCGGCCCGCGGGATCCCTCCGGTCACGCCCGGTCTTCTGCGCCTCCGAAGGCCTTCCGGATCGCGTCGAGCGCTTCTTTTTTGTCGGGGACGGTCAGGCTGACCGCTCTTCCGCCGGAAAGGAGCAGCTCCAGCTCCTCGCCGGGTTCGGGCATTTCCTCGATCTCTTCCTGCAGAAAAACCGTCTCCCGCGCTTCTCCCCGCCGGAACCGGACGAAGACCAGCCGGCCGGGAAAGAGATAGAGCTTACCCTCCCCGGGCTTTTCCCCCGCGGCGAAGAGGGACGAAGGCGCGCGGTACAGGAAGGCGGGCTTTTCCGATTCCCACCGGTCGAAGGCGGACGCCGTACGGAGCCCCCGGAGGAAGAGCAGCGCAAAGACGAGAAGAAACGTGCCCGCGCCGGCCCCGAAGGCGATCCGGAAGGCGGAGGCGACCCCGCACCGTTCCAGGATCACGTAAAGAAGGATCAGGAGGAGCGAACCCGGAACGGCGGCGGTGAGAAGACTGCGTCTGGTCGGATTCAAAGCCCGGTCCCTCCCCTCGTTCAGGCGTTCTGCGGTCTGTTCCCGCCGGTTCTGTTGTCTGGATTATATCACAGATCGGCCCGCGGCGCAACGCACAATCTGTCGCCCGCCGGGACCGCGCCGTTCTTTTCCGCGGCGTTGATTCGTTCTTCTTCTTCTGCTATAATAGAAAAAAAGGCGAAACGGAGGACAAGATCCATGGATCCGCGTGTTTTTTCTCTGCTCAAAACCTGGTGCGACAGGCTCCTTTCCCTCCAGCTCGGGGCGGAATTCGGCGACGATTTCCACGGCGCCGTGCTCTGCCCCGCCTGCGGCCTTCTGCACGGCAGGATCTCCGATATGGCTTACCCCCTGACCCTTCTGTGGCGTCTGACCGGGGAGGCGCAATATCTGGAGGGAGCAAAGGCCGCGGTGGATTGGGCCGAGCGGAAAATGATCGTGCCCGAAACCGGTCTTTACCGCAACGACTTCGCCTCGGATTGGTACGGGATCTCCGTCTTCGGATACATGGCGCTTTCGGATGCGCGGCGCGCGGGCGGAGACGCGCTTCCCGGGCCGGTCTCGGAAAACTGGGACGCGATCCTCCGTCGGCTTTCCGCGGGGATCTTCCGGGAACTGGCGAAGCCCTCCTTCCGTCCCAACGTCAATTATTTCGCCGGCGGCGCCGCGGTGATGGCCAGGGCCTGGAAAGCCGAGGGAAAGACGGCCTACCGGGAACGCGCGAAGAAATGGGCCGATCTGACCCTTTCCTACGTGACGCCGGACGGCATGCTTGCGGGCGAAGGCTATCATTCCGAAAAGCGAAAGTCGCCCCGGGGATTCGTGCCGGTGGACCTCGGCTACAACGCGGAGGAATCGATCCCTCTGCTTTTTTCCGCGGCGAGGGATCTCGCGGACGGGAAGCTTTTCGACCGCGCCGCGTCTCTTCTCGACTCTCTTCTTCCCTTCCTCCTTCCCGACGGCGGACTGGATAATTCCTGGGGTGCGCGGGCGGCCAAGTGGACCTGGTACGGGAGCCGCACCTCCGACGGGATCGGGGCGGCCCTGACAGAGAAGCCGGAGGATCCGGTATGGCGCGAGGCGGCGGCGAGGACCCTTTCGCTTTACGGGCGTCTGACCGTGGACGGGCTTCTTGCAGGCGGCGCGATGCACCGGGAGGCAAACGAGCCGGTCTGCGTGCATCACACCTTCACCCACGCCAAGGCGCTGGCGCACATGCTGGAAAGCGGACTGGATTTCACCCCGACCGGCGTGCGCCTTCCTTCGGAGACGTTTCAGGGCGTCAGGCGTTACCCCTCGGTCGGCGTGACCCTGGCCGCGAAGGGCGGTTTCCGCGCGAGCTTTTACGATTCGGATTACACCCAGGATCCGCGCCTTTCGCCCCGCGGCGGCAGCATGACCCTTCTGTGGCACGAAAAATACGGCCCTCTTCTCGCCGCGACGCCGAACGAATACTACCCCGTCGAGCCGCAGAACATGCAGCGCCTCCGTTACGGCGGGCAGATCCTGAACATGACCCCGCGGATCGACGCGGGAGAGTATTCCAGCGTCCACGACGCGGATTTCGTCTTCTCCTTCGACCAGGATCTCTTCCAATTCACGTCGCGGGGCTTCCTCACCGGTCTTTCCGGAGACGTGCTGACGCTGGAAACCAGGGAATACGCGCGGTATGAGTATGCCGTCCGCTTCGGGGAGGACGCGGTCCTGATCACTCTCCGTTCCACGGCCCCAGGCGCGGTCTTCCGCCTGCCCGTGATCGCGGGGAAGGAAGATGAGGTCGTCCTTTCCCAAAACCGCGTCCTGATCCGCCGCCAGGGCGCAGCGGCGGAAATCGAAACGACGGGACTTTGGACGGCGCCCTTCGGGAGCAAAGAGCGGAGATTCCATCCGGTGGGCGGGTTCGATCATCTGATGCTGGAGCTGCCGCTTTCTCCGGAGGGAAGCCGGGAGATCGCGATCCGGGTCGAGTGATCCCGAAACAGACGAAAAGATCCGTGCGGACGCCGCACGGATCTTTTTCTTTTCTATCGCCGGACAGGGCTCAGAGCGTACGCAGATACGCCGTGAAGCTTTCTTTTTTCCCGGGCCGCCGGCTTTCCGAGGCTGCTCCGCGCGCCGGAGCTCTTACGGCTCCGGCGGGATCAGATCGGCGATTTCCCGAAAAGGCGTCAGCAAGGCGCCGCATTCCTCCGCCCGGTGATTTCGCAGGATCGTCTCCGCCGCCTTCCGCATGGCGGGGACCCCGGCGCGCATCAGATGGTCCGCGTAGACGACGGCGTTTGCGCCGCGCGCCTTCCATTCCTCCTCCTTCACCGAATCGAAGGAGGTCGGAGCCAGGACGACGAAGGCGGCGCGGTTTTCGGCGCGGAATCTTTCGAGGAACTCCATCGTCTCCGCGGGGTCCTTTTTCCGGCTGCGAATCATGACGGCGTCGGCGCCGGCGTCCGCGTAAGCGAAGGCGCGGGCCAGGGCGTCTTCCACGCCCCGTTCCAGGATCAGCGATCCGATGCAGGCGCAGATCATGAATTCCTTCGTGCGCTGCGCCTTCTTCCCGGCGCGGATCCTGGCCGAGAAGCTTTCCGCGCTGTCCTGGGTCTGCGGGATCCCGGCGTCGAAGAAACCGTTTTTCCCGGCGCCGGTCGTGTCCCCGATCACCGCCATGGAAACGCCGAGCCGTTCCAGGCTGCGGACCGTGTTCACGAAGTGTTCGGTCTTTCCGCCCGTATCTCCGTCGAAGATAATGGGCTTGGTGGTGACTTCCGCCACGTCCTCAACGGTGCGGAAGCGCGAGGTCATATCGGCCGTATCGGCGTCCGGCTTTCCTTTCGCCGCGGAATCGCAGAGGGAGCTGATCCACATCGCGTCGAACTGACGCGCGCCGCCCGCCTCATGGATCACCGTGTTCTCCACGATCAGGCCGGTCAGGCCGTCGTGGACTTCCATGGCGGTGACCAGACCCTTCGCGTCCAGCAGCCTTCTCAGACGGCCGCGGCGGACGTCCGGCATGGAAAGATCTTTTCTTGCCCGCGCGTCGATCTCTGTGTATTGGGGATCGTTTCCGTAGGGGTATTCCACGAGCTTTCCGCCGTACGTCGCAAGGATCGCGGTCACCTCGTCGCGGATCGGACGCTGGAAGCCGGACCGCCAGTCGTCGCCGTGCACGACGATATCCGGCTTGTATTTTTCAAGGTTTTCTTTATAGCTCAGGGTCCGCTGTTCCACGACCTTGCGGACGCCCGCGATATTCTCAAACATCAGCCGTCTTTCGGACGCCGGGACCAGAGGCATGCGCTTATAGGACGCCACCGCCTCGTCGGAGAGCACCCCGACGATGAGCTTTCCGAGCCTCTGCGCCTTCTTGATGATGGCGATGTGCCCGCCGTGGAGGATATCGGCGGAGAAACACATATACACCGTGCGGGATTCGATCTCCTGAAGCCTGCCCGTGACCACCGCCAGATCGTCCGGGTCGTCGATTTCCGCGCAGAGCAGGTTCCCCACGTCCAGCGCATGGATCCCCACCGCGCCGTCGAGCTCGTTCAGCGCGTTTTCGGCGTAGACCTTCGTCCTGCCGCTTTCGCAGAATTCCGCGATCTTCGAGAGCCAGATCCTCCAGTCGTCCCTCTTCAGATGATACAGGGGCTGGGCTTCCACCGCGTCGTTGAAGAATTCCACCCCGACCTTCAGGATCCTGCCGTCGCGCACCACGGCCTTGAAGTCCTTTTCCGGCAGCGGCATGGTCGAGGACACCGTCATGCAGGACACAGGAGAGGCGAGCACCCGGTCGAACGTTTCGTTCTCAAAGACGAGATCGCCGTGCATCAGAAGGATATCGTCGTCCAGGTATTCTTTCGCGCAGTAGATGCTGTAGATATAGTTTGTCTCGGCGTAAACGGGGTTTTTCACAAAGGTGAAATCGAGCGGCATGTCGAGACTTCTGCAGTATTGGATCAGGACCCCGTCGTAATACCCCGTGGTGATCACGACCTCCCGGATGCCCGCCTCCGCGATCAGTCTCAGCTGGCGTGAGAGGATCGTTTCACGGCTGGAGATCTCGGTCATGCACTTGGGCTGCTCCGAGGTGAGGACTCCCATCCGGGATCCGAGTCCCGAATTCAGGATCAGTGCTTTCAAGGGGAACGCCTCCTTCCCAATTCGTAACAGTACGCGTCTTCCGCCGTTTCCCGCTTCTTCCGCGGCTTCCGGAAAAGCGCCGAAAGCGCCTTGCCGTACCGGCCGTTGGCAAGATGCGCGAGCGCGTGAGCATGGTGCATCTGCGCCGCGCCGCCGCTGCTCTGGATCATGGAGCGCAGCGAGTTTTCGGTGAGGATGGTGCGCAGGAAAAGGCGGTTGCGGATCGCCTCGTCCCGCGCTCTGCCGCGGGGCATCCTTTCGGCCTTTCTGATCAATCCTCTGATACAGAGATCCGCGGCGTCGAGCGCCGCGCGCCCGAGGCCGGTCTTCCGCGCCAGCAGCAGGGGGGATTCCAGATCGAATTCCCCTTCCTCCTCTTCCTTCGGGAGCGGTCTTCCGAGAAGCTCCCCGAAAATGCCGTCCGGGATCCTTCTCGGGTTTCTTTCGTAAGCCGCCTTCACCCGGCGCGAAACCGGCGGAGGAAGGTTTTCCTCGCCCGGGACCGCGATCTCCGCGCATAGCCGGATATCCTCCGAAGAAAAGCCCAGCTCCACGGGATAGGTCCCTTTTTCGACCACGAACCGCCCGAGAGGCGCGTGATACCACCGAAAGGCATCCGCGGCGAGGGGAAAGACGACCCGCTCTTTTTCACCCGGCAGGAGCCGCACCTTCCGGAAACCGGCGAGCCTTTTCTCCTCGCCGAAGGTCACGCTTTCCGGGTTGTGTCCGATATAAAGCTCCACCACCGTGCTGCCCGGTCTTTCCCCCGTGTTTTCCACCGTCGCCTCGACCCGGCCGGAGCCGCACCGCATCTCCGAAAGGCGGAATTCCGTATAGGAAAGGCCGTGTCCGAAGGGAAAGAGCACCCGGCCAGGCCGGGAAGCGTAATACCGGTAGCCAACGAAGATCCCTTCTTTATAGAAAGAAGCGCGGTGATCCTTCGGGGGCGGGAGAAGATCCCGGGAACGGATCCAGCTTTCGGCAAGCCTTCCGCCCGGATCGGCCTCGCCGAAAAGGATCCGGCGCAGAGCCTCCCCTCCTTCGCCGCCCGGAAGAGCGGCATACAGAACGGCGTTCGCGGGAAGGAGCGGTTCTGCGTCCACGACGCCGCCGCCGAAGAGGACGACCGCCGTCTTTTTCCCGGCGGCAAGCATTTTCTCCAAAAGCGAGAGCTGATTCCCCGGCAGAGAGAGGTCGGGCCGGTCGGCGCCTTCGCTTTCGCTGTGACGGCCAAGTCCCAGGAAAAGCAGGATCACGTCGGCCTTTTCCGCCTTTTCGACCGCCTCCCGCTCCAGTGCGGGATCGGGCCGGTCGTCCTCCGGATAGAAGCCCTCGGCAAAGCGGTACGGGATTCCCGCCCTCCGGAAGGCCTCCTCCGGCTCGACGAGATACCGGGGGTTCACGCTGCTGGAGCCCGCGCCCTGGACGCGCATGTGCCGGAAGAAACCGCCGACGGCCAGGATCCGCTGTCCCTTTTTCAGGGGGAGAACGCCGTCGTTCTGCAGGAGGACCGCGCTTTCCTCCGCCGCGCGGCGGGAAAGGGCCCGATGGGAGGCGAACAGCTTATCCGCATGCGCGGGCCTTTTCGCCGGACCGGCGCTTTCCTCCAGGCGCAGGACCCGCATGACCGCCCGGTTCAGCGTTTTTTCCGGCAGGGTCCCCTTCCGGACCGCGTTCAAAAGCGCCTCCCGGTTCATGAGGATGCCGCCGGGCATATCCAGATCGCATCCGGCCGCGACTCCCGCGACCCGGTCGCGCGTCGCGCCCCAGTCGGTCATCACCAGGCCGCGGTAGCCCCATTCTTTCCGGAGGATATCGGTGAGGAGCCGCTTGTTTTCGGAGGCATGGATCCCGTTGACACGGTTGTAGGCGCACATGACCGTCCCGGGCTTTCCCTCCCGGACCGCGATCTCAAAGGCGCGGAGATAGATCTCGCGCAGGGTGCGTTCGTCTGCCACCGAATCCCGCATATACCGGAAGGACTCGGTGTTGTTGAGGGCAAAATGCTTCAGGCAAGCCGCCGTCCCGGCGCTCTCCGCGCCGCGGGAAAAGGCGGCCGCCATCTTTCCCGTCAGGAGAGGATCCTCGGAATAGTATTCGAAATTCCGTCCGCAGCGCGGGTCGCGCTTCACGTTCATGGCGGGAGCCAGAAGCACGTCGACCCCGAGGGCCGCGGCCTCCCGCCCCATGGCGCGCCCCGTCTCCTCGCAAAGGGCGGGATCGAAGGAGGCGGCGAGAGTCGCCGGAGCCGGAAAGAGCGTCGCCGGCAGGGCTCTGCCCAGGCCCACCGCGCCGCGGTTCGCGCCGATATGCTTTCTGCGCACGCCGAGCGGCCCGTCGGTGAGATAAAGCGCCCGGATCCCGAGACGCGGGATCGCGTGGGTCTTCCAGCTCTCCACCCCTTCGAGCAGGCGGACCTTTTCCGGGAGCGTGAGCTTTGCCAGGAGTTTTTTTACGTCCCTCATGCCGTTTCTGTCCTTTTCAGTCCTCAAGACTCTTTTCCGTCAGCCATTTCATCAGGACGTCTCCCTCGTACGCTCCGACCCAGGAGTCGTGTCCCACGCCGTGGAAGAGCGTCAGGCGGGCCTTCCCGCCGCGCTTGTTGATCGAACGGATCATGGAAAGGCTTTCCTCCGGCGGGACGACCTCGTCGACGTCCCCGTGGAAGGCCCAGACCGGCTTGTGAATCAGCTGTTCCCCGTACCAGTAAACGCCGGTCCCGCACACAGGCGCGAAGGCCGAAAAGCGTTCCGGATCGGAAAGCGCCCAGAGCCAGGTCCCGGTGCCGCCCATGGAAAGGCCGGTGAGGCTGACCCGCTTTTCATCCGCGGGAAGAGTCTGGAGCGCCTCGTCCAGGAACCGGTTCAGCGATTCGAGAAAGCTTCCCCAGTATTTCCCGTCGGGGCACTGGGGCGCCAGCATCAGGAAGGGGAATTCCTCGCCCTTTTCGGCTCTGCCCAGCCAGAAATACCGGAACACCCGGTCGAGCTCCGACCCGTCTTCGGGGCCGCGCTCGCCCGCGCCGTGCAGGAAAAAGACCAGCGGGCGCTTTTCCCCCGGCTCAAGATCCCGGGGGATATACCGGAGATAATGAAAGGACTGTCCCTTGGGATTCTCCCAAAAAAGCTTTTCTGTCACGTCGGATCGACGCCTCCTTTGCCGCCCGAAGGCGAAAAACCGTATTCGTTGAATTCTTTTCGAATGAAATCCAGATATCGCCGGAAGGCGGAAGGGACCGCATAATCCCGGAAAAGCGTCTCCCCGTCCGGGAACACAAGGCCTGCCGGCGGAAGACCGGAAAGCCGGATCCAATACCCGGTCATGCGCCATTCCACGTGGGTGAAAAGATGGACCGCTTCCCCGGCGGGACGGATCCCGTCCCACGCGATCCCCTGTTCGGAAAGCAGTCTGCCCGTTTCCTCCGCCGTGAGTCTGCCCGGAAACGACGGGAGCTCCCAGAGACCTGCTAAAAGACCCGTCTCCGCTCTCTTTTGAAGCGCGAACCGTCTCCCGTCGGTGAGGATCAGGACCGTCTTTTCCTCGATCCGCCGTTCTTTTTTGGGCGATCTTTTCGGGAGTTCATTCTGAGCGCCGCGCTTTTCGGCTTCGCAGAGGGTCCGGAGCGGACAACGATCGCAGAGCGGGACGCCGTTCGGGATGCAGATCACCTCGCCGAGCTCCATCAGGCCCTGCGTCAGGTCCGCGGCGTCGCGTCCCGCGGGATAGACGGCGCGGAGCGCCTCCTCCGCGTCCCGCCGGACGCGGGGATCCAGTACGTCCTCCTCCGAGGCGAAGAGGCGGGAAAGGACCCGCATCACGTTGCCGTCCACCGCGGGCTCCGGCTTTCCGAAGGCGATGGAGGCGATCGCGCCGGCCGTGTAGGCGCCGACGCCCGGGAGCTTGCGGAGCTCCGACGCCTCGTCCGGGAGCTTCCCGCCGTATTTTTCCACCGTCAGGATCGCCGCTTTTTTCAGATTGCGGGCGCGGCTGTAATACCCGAGCCCCTGCCACAGCTTCATGAGCTTTTCTTCGCCGCACGCCGCCAGCGCCTCCACCGTGGGAAGCTCCCCGAGAAAGCGGCGGTAACAGGGCGCGGCCGCCTCGATGCGGGTCTGCTGGAGCATGATCTCCGAAAGCCAGACGTGATAGGGAGACGGATCGTCCCGCCAGGGCATGCTTCGCCGCGACCCCCGGTACCAGACGAGGATCCTTTCTATAACGGCGGGGAGCAGACCTTTTTCGTCCTTCACGTTTCATCCTCCGGGCGGGATAATTTGCGGAAAACCACGCGGGAAAAGCCTTCGCCCCTCGGCTCTCCCAGATAAGTCAGGCAACTGTCCTCGTACAGAACGCCGAGCGCGCCGTCCGGCAGCGCCGCCAGGCAGGAGTAGGCGAAGAAATCCTCCTCTCCCCCCAAAGCCCTTTCCGTGAGAAGGGTCATCCCTCCGCCGCCGTCCAGGCCGAAAACGAGGAGCTTTCCCCCGAAGCGGCCGGCCCGCGATCCCTTGCCGGAAGGCGCGGAAAGAGCGATCCGGAAATCCTTTCCGGGCAGGGAAAGCGCGGAAGCCATGCAGTCGGAGCAAAGCGCCGGGCCGGCCTCGACAAGCTTCCCCGGGCGGTATCCGTCCTCCGCCGCTTCAAAATCAACGTAATGCAGATACCCGGAACGGTTCCGGAGAAACGCGCGGATCCTGCCGTCGGGGAGCTCGACGAGCTGACTCTCGGTGCCCGGCACGCCCGGCGACCTCCGGAAGCTCCCGCCGCCGTCCTTTGAGAAAAGGATCGACGCCTCCTCCCCGTTATAGACCGGAAAAAGAAGGTCTCCGCGCCGGGTGACAAGCCCCCGGCCGGGCGCCGTTCCGAGAAAAGCCTCCTCCTCCCGTTTTCCCGGAAGCAGGACCGGAGCTTCCCAGCTTTCGCCCCCGTCGCGGGAAATCAGAAGACAGAGATAAGACGTGGGAAAGACTTCAAAAGGGGCGCCGCGGAAAAAGAGATTGCTCTCCTCTCCCCGCCCCCGGAGAGAAAACCAGGGGCCGACCTCATAGTCGTCCCGGATCTTGCCCGTCTCGTCCCGGATCGCGCCGTTTTCCAGACGGAACCGGTATTCCGGTTCCCCCCGCGCGCGAAGACGGAGTCTTCCTTCCCCGTCGAATCCGTTCCCGGGAGAGAGCTTTTTCTCCGCGCCCGCTTCCCCGGTCAGCATGGCGCGGCCGTGCGGGAAGAGATCGCAGAGCAGGAAAACCGTATTCCCCGACACGGTCAGCATCGGATCCATCAGCGTGGAGGCGGATCGGTCGTGTCTTCCTCCGGAATCGCCGAGGAAACCCGGGAAGGAATACTCCCAGTTCTCGCCGCCGTCCCGGGAACGGGCGAAGGCGACCGCAAGACCGCCGCCGTCGGCCTCCGAGTCCCAGCGGACGTCGGCCGCGGCGTACAGCGCGCCGTCCTCTCCCGCCCAGAGGCAGGGGATGCGGAAATTCCGGCTGCCGCCGTTCCCCGCAAGAAAGGGGGTCTTGCGATTGCGCCCTCCCGAAGGGCAGGACAGGATCTGCATGCCGTTCGCCTTCTTTCCCTCTCAGAAGAGGATCGTCAACGCATCCGTCGCGGCGCGCGCGGGATGCATTTCACGGAGCGCGCCCGCGATCTCCGCAAGGCCGGAGACCGGTAGAGCCTTTGCCGGAAGCGCGCCTCCGTCGCCTTTTCGCACCGCAGGAGCCCTTTTCCCTTCGCCGGTCTCCCGTTTTAATCAGTATACCATTTTCTTTCTGTTTTCGCAATGCGCCGCCCGGTTGAAAAATGCGGGAGGGTGTGGTATGATTATACCGGATTATGAATAAACGGAGGCCGGACATGACGAAAGAACGCATCGAACGCGACTCCATGGGAGACGTCGCGGTGCCAGCCGATCACGCCTGGGGCGCGCAGACCCAGAGAAGCCTGGAAAACTTTCCCATCGGGCGGGAAACGATGCCGCCCGAGCTGCTTTCCGCCTTTGCTCTGCTGAAAAAAGCGGCGGCGGAATCCAATCACGAGCTTCTTCCCTCCCGCATGACCCGGGAAAAGCGGGACGCCATCGTGTCCGCCGCCGACGGGATCCTCGCAGGCAGGTATCCGGAGGAATTCCCCCTTTCGGTCTGGCAGACCGGATCCGGCACCCAGACCAACATGAATTTCAATGAGGTCATCGCCCACGTCGGGAACGCGGCCTGCGGCAGATCGCTCCTTCATCCCAACGACGACGTGAACCTTTCCCAAAGCTCCAACGACACCTTCCCCACCGCCATGCGGATCAGCGCCGTCCGGATCCTTTCCTGCGAGGTGATCCCGGCTCTGGAGGATCTGATCGGGAGGATGAGGCTCCTGGAGGAGGAAAACCGCGGGATCGTCAAAACCGGCCGCACCCATCTTCAGGACGCGGTGCCCATCGCCTTTTCCCAGGAGATCTCCGGATGGCGCGGGATGCTGGAATCCTGCCGCGGGGCGATCCTCGCCTCGATCGGTCCTCTTTCGGCGCTTCCCCTCGGCGCGACCGCCGTGGGAACGGGCCTGAATTCGCCCCGCGGTTTCGGCCGTGCCGCCGCGGAAAAGCTTTCGGCGGCGACGGGGCTTCCCTTCCGGGAATCAGACAACAAATTCCGTTCGCTGACCTCTCTCGACGATCTGGTTTTCGCCCACGGCGCCTTGAAGGCGCTGGCCGCGTCGCTGATGAAGATCGCGAACGACCTGCGCTGGCTCGCCTCGGGACCGCGCTGCGGTCTCGGCGAGATCACCCTTCCCGCAAACGAGCCCGGCTCCTCCATCATGCCCGGCAAGGTCAATCCCACCCAGTGCGAGGCGATCTCCATGATCGCGGTGCAGGTGATGGGCAACGACGCCGCGGTGGGCTTCGCCGCGTCCCAGGGCAATTTCGAGCTGAACGTCTTTCTGCCGGTGACGGCCTATAATTTCCTGCAGTCGGCGCGTCTTCTCGCCGACGGGATGCGATCCTTTGAAAAAAGAGCGCTGGCGGGCATGAAGGCGAATCCGGAGAAAATGGAGGAAAACCTCGGGAAATCCCTGATGACCGTCACCGCCCTTTCTCCCCGGATCGGGTACGAAAAGGCGGCCCGGGTGGCCGGAAAGGCGCACCGGGAAGGACTGACGCTCCCCGAGGCCGCCGAAAGCCTCGGATATCTCACCGCGGAGGAGTGCCGGGCGCTTCTCGATCCGGCCTCCATGCTTTCGCCCGGGGAAGCGGAAAAGTCTGCCGCAGACGCCCGGTAAAACCGAAAGGAGATCATATTCATGGATATCCGGAAGGAATCGCTTCAAAAACACGCGGAGTGGCGCGGAAAGCTGGAGATCACGCCCCGCGTTCCCCTGAAAACCCGGGAGGATCTGTCGCTCGCCTATACGCCCGGCGTGGCGGAGCCCTGCCTTGCCATCGAAAAGGATCCCTCGCTCTCTTTCGATCTGACGCGCCGGTGGAATCTGGTGGCGGTGATCACCGACGGCAGTGCGGTCCTGGGTCTCGGCAACATCGGCCCGGAGGCGGGGATGCCGGTGATGGAGGGCAAATGCGTCCTTTTCAAGGAGTTCGGCGGCGTGGACGCGGTCCCGCTGTGCCTCAAAAGTCAGGATACCGACGAGATCGTCCGGACGATCTATCTGCTCTCCGGCTCCTTCGGCGGGATCAACCTGGAGGATATCGCGGCCCCCCGCTGCTTTGAGATCGAAAGAAGGCTCCGCGAGATCTGCGATATCCCGGTCTTTCATGACGACCAGCACGGCACGGCCATCGTGGCCGGGGCCGCCGTGCTCGGCGCTCTGAAGGTCGCCGGAAAGAAGCTCGGCGGCGTCCGGGTGGTGATCAACGGCGCGGGAAGCGCGGGGATCGCCATCGGCAGACATCTTCTTTCCATGGGCGTCGGGGAACTGATCATGGCGGACAAGTGCGGCATCCTCTGCGAAGGAGAAGACTATCCGAACCCCGCGCACCGGGAGATCGCCGCCCTTTCGAACCGGGAAAAGCGAAAGGGAAGCCTTGCCGACGCCATGCGGGGCGCCGATCTTTTCATCGGCGTTTCGGCGCCGGGCGTCGTTTCCCGGGAAATGGTCGCCTCCATGGCGCCGCGCGCCGTGGTCTTTCCCATGGCGAATCCCACCCCGGAGATCATGCCGGAGGAGGCGAAGGCCGCCGGCGCGTATATCGTCGGCACGGGGCGCTCCGATTACCCGAATCAGATCAACAATCTTCTGGCCTTCCCCGGCGTCTTCCGGGGAGCTCTGGACTGCCGGGCAAGGACCGTGAACCGGGAGATGGAGCTTGCGGCCTCTTTCGCTCTGGCCTCCCTGATCCCGGAAGAAGAGCTTTCGCCCGAAAACATCATCGTATCCCCTCTGGATCCCCGGGCGGCGGAGACGGTCGCCCGCGCCGTATCCGACGCGGCGCGAAGGACCGGCGTTGCCAGGATCTGATCGTCTGTCCCGGTTCCGATAAAACAAAAGCCCGTCCGAACGATCGGACGGGCTCTTGCGTCACGCGCGGTCGCACAGACCTTTCCCCCATTTCTGCCGAAGCCGGGAAACCCCCTCCGCGAGATAGAAAAGAAGCGCCTTCCCCGGCCGGAGGATCCGGTCGAATTCTCCGGCCGTGATGCGGAAGGAGGCTCCGAACCCCATTTTGAAGCGGTGCAGTCCGAAATGAGGATTGTCCTCCACCGGGAACCCTTCCACTCCGCGGAAGTCGAAAAGCCGGCTTCCGCACCGGATGGCGTCGCGCTGGATCTCGTGAACGAGCAGATCGTTCGCGCGGAGCTTTTTTCCCTCCCCGTCCGAGCACCCGTAGAGATAAGAGGACTGCGTTCCGAAATGCACCGCGATCCCGGCCGCCACGGTCTTTCCCCCCTTCTTCGCGGCGTACAGCGCGGCGTACGGTCCAAGCTCCCGGAGGATGCGGCGGAAGTATTCCTCTCCCCGCGGCACAAATCCGTCGCGTTCCCCGGTCAGCGTCATCAGGCGCATGAATTCCCCGAGCTCCTCCTCTCCGGCCCGCGTCACCCGGACGCCTTTCTTCTCGGAAAGATGGAGATTCCGGCGCGTGGAAGGGTGATAGCGTTCCTCCAGCTTTTCGGGCGTCACGCCGCCGAGATCGTTTTCATAGGAAAGCCGCGGCTGGAAAAGCGAATAATCGTCCCGGACGCGCCTGCGGAAGCGGCGCGTCCGCATCAGGCGGAGAAACGGGCGGTCTCCCTCCTCCACGTCGGGATCGACCCGCAGGAGACAGGCCCCCTCCCGCTTCGCGAAGCGCGCGGCCTCTTCGAGAAGGAGGCCGAGGATCTCCGGCCTTTCCCGCGGCCAGACCGGGCCTCGCGGCGCATACAGGATGCGCGCGCCGCATTTTCTTCCCCGCCGGCCGAGAAGCGCGACGCTTCCCGCGATTTTTCCGTTCTCCTCCCGCAGGAGGATCCCCGTCCAGCTCCATTCGGATTTGACGCGCCCCCAGAGCGAGGTCTGCATAAAGTGCCCCGCGGGATTTCCCCTGACGAACCGGTCAAATTCCTCCGCGCCGTCTTTCGTAACGTATTCAAACATGGCTTATCCCTCTTTCCGCTCTTTGCCGCCCGCGTTTTCCTTCCGCCCGGTATACAATCCGGAAGCGGAAAAGGCTGCGCGCCGGCGCCTGTCTGTCCGGCAAAAAAAGACCTGCCGCGTGCCGGCAGGTCTTATCGTAATACCCGTTTGTATCGTATTTGCATCCGGACTGTATCCGGGTTGTATCACGTTTGTAAAAAAACTGTGAACGAAAAACTCCCCTCACCACGCGGGACCGTAAAGCATCGTTCCGACCCAGTCGGACGAGATTTCAAACCGGATCGGGAAATGAACGCGATCCTCTCCGCGCACGAGATCGAACCCGGCGACCGGCAGCTGCAGAGCTTCCCGGGCAGGATCCCGGTCGGCGTATTCGCCTCCGTCGGGAAGACTCCCTGCCAGCAGCTGCTCCCATTCGCTCTCGCTCCATTCGAAGAGCTCGGCGTTTTCGGTATCGATGCCGTAATAGGAGCGGAAGCTCTTTCCCAAAAGCGCCGAAATGTAGGCCTTGCCGGTGTCGCTGATTTCGTTCTGGGAATGCTGCAGGAAACGCAGCCGTTCTTCCAGGACGTATACGTACTCTTCGGCATAGTCCCCCCGGATCGAAAACGACAGGATCTTTTCGTCCGCGGCGTCGAGAAGCAGCGTGATCCCGTTTCCGTCGTCCCGCAGCTCGTAATAGGCGAAGCTCGATCCGTCGCTGACGCTGAAGGCGCTCATCAGGATCACGGAATCGAATTCCATCCTTACCGTGTCGGGGAAGAGCGGTTCTTTGGTTTCAAACGTAATCACGGTCCAGCGAAAAGACAGGTCCCGCGCGAACCGGTCCATTTCACGGCGGGCGGCTTCTTCCAGTCCGTCTCTCTCGGCGCCTTCCGGGATCGAAAGGATCATCCGCATCGTATTGTCCCGGGAAAGGATCTGGAGCTTTTTCAGGAGATCCTCCTCGGTCCTTTCCAGGAGGTATTCCGATGCGTCCTTTTCCCGGATTCTTTTGACGACGCTCTTTTCGGAGAGACCGGTCAGAAGCTCCGGCAGAAAAACCGCCGCGGCGATCAGAAGGGCGACCGCCCCGACGATCAGAGCGTTTCTCACTCCCGTCTTCATTCCTCTTCCCGCCTTTCCTCTCTCAGGACAAAGGATACGCGGGTCCCTTTTCCCGGCTCGCTTTCAAAGGTGAGCTCCGTTCCGTGGAGCTCCGCGATCTTTTTGGAAAGCGCGAGACCGAGTCCCGCGCCGCCCTGTTCCCGGGCGCGGGATTTGTCCACCATGTAAAAGGGTTCGGTGATGCGTTTCAGCGCCTCCGGCGGGATGCCCCGGCCGAGGTCTGTCACCGATACGACAAAGCCTTCTTCTCTGCTTTTTCCGGCCAGAAGGACCTTGCCGTCCCGGGTGGACGCCTTCCTGGCGTTGTCCAGAAGATTCAGGATCAGCGTTTTCAGAAGATCCGGCTCCCCGGTCACGATCGCTTCGTCCGCGTCGGTATAGAGGACGACGCCGCTTTCGGCATAGGCGTAGGACGCGCTGGAGACGATTTCCCCGGCAAGCCTCCGGAAACGGATCCTTTTCATCTCGGGCTTCTCGTTTTCCAGAGCAAACAGCGCAAGAAGCGCGTGAGACATGGTTTCCAGCCGCTTCCCTTCCCTGAAAATATACTCCGAAGCCTCCTGGCGCCGCTCCGGAGACACCTCCCGGCTCCGGAGCATATCGGCGTAGCCGATCACCGAGGTCAGGGGCGTTTTCAGCTCGTGCGCGAAGCTTGCGGTAAAATCCTTTTCTCTGGCCGCGGCATCCTCCAGCTCCCGGATGGTGTTTTCCAGGCTTTCGGCCATGGAATTGAAATCGCCGGCCAGCTTTCCCAGCTCGTCCCGGCTCTTTACCGTGACGCGGCGGGAATACTGTCCTTCCGATAAACGGTGCGCCGCGCGCGAAAGATTCCGGAGCGGCGAAGTAAAGTACAGGGTAAAGCCGGTGGTGACGGCGATCCCCAGAAGAAGCACGACGAACATCACGATGCGGTAGGTCCTGAGATTGTTTCCGGTGCGCTGAAAGAGTTCGCTGATGTCGGTGCTGCGGATCAGGACGAAGCTTTCGCCCGCCAGCATCACCTTTTCCACCGCCACCACGTGACGGCGATCCTCCACCGTCGCGACGCCGACCCGGATCACGCCGAGTTCTCCCGGTTCGATCCCTCCGGTCACGATCCCCGGCGTTTCCACCACGGGAATGCCCGCGGGATTCAGGACCGCGTATTCGTAATGGCTGAGCGCCTGACTGTCCTCCACCAGCTTGCGGACCATTTCCCCGGCCTCGTACGCCGTGTCCGACACGGGGCGGTTGAGACAGAGCGCCTCCAGCGTCATGCCGAAGAGCTGCATGTCCTCTTCCGCATTCCGGCACGCGGCGTCCAGCTCGGTACGGAACGCCCGGTCGACCACCGCGGCGCCGCCGAGCGACAGCGAAAGCGCCAGGAGCAGCGACACGGCCAGGATCATTTTCCACGCAAAGCTCACCCTAATCCTCCAATCGATACCCGACCTTGTAGACGGTGACCAGCTTATCCTGCCAGCCGAGCTTTCTTCTGAGCCGCTGGACGTGCAGATCCACCGTCCGGCTCTCCTCCTCCAGTTCCCCCTGCCACACCCGTTCGTAAATGGTGTCGCGGAAAAGGGCGATGTTGCGGTTCCTGACGAAAAGCAGAAGCAGGGTGAACTCCTTCTGCGTCAGGATCACCGGCTTTCCCGCACGGGTGACCTGACGGGAGCGCGGCAGGATCGTCACGTCGCCGATCTCGTACTTTTCCTCCTCGCGTCCGGCGCGGCGCAAAACGCTTTCCACCCGCGCGAGAAGCTCCACGATCTCAAAAGGCTTGGTCAGATAATCGTCGGCGCCGGCGCGCAGGCCCGCCACCCGGTCGCTGACGCTTCCCCTGGCGGTCAGAAAAATCACCGGCGTTCCGGTGGGCTTGATCGATTCCAGAAGCTCGTATCCGTCCAGTCCCGGCAGCATGATATCCAGCAGGATCAGATCGAAGCTCTCTCTCGTCAGGAGCTCCGCCGCCGCAAGGCCGTTATGGCAGACGGTCGTCCGGTATCCCGCATCGGTGAGATTTAGTTCGATCAGGCGGGCAATGGGCTTTTCATCCTCAACAATCAGCACGTGGATCACAGGCTCCCCTCCTTCCCATGCATCCATTTTGCGTCAGAGTTGTATCCAAGTTGTATCAGAGTTGTATCCAAGTTGTATCATGACCGGTTTTTTTCGGGTTTTTTCCGTTTTTTTGAGGCAGGTCCGGCCGGCGCCCGGTTTTTTCATCCCCGGCGCGGGACGGAGGACGCCGGAGCTTGCGCCGGGAAGGGGCGCTCCTCCGGCCCGTCAGGCGCGCGGCTTTCTTTCTCCGAACAGGATCTTCCGGAGCCGCACCCGGTATAAAAGCGCAAGCCGCGGAAGGATCACGTCGTAAAGAAGGAACGCAAGATTCCCGCAGGCCAGAAGGACGAGAATGATCCACGTCTCCTCCGTTTCGGGCGCCAGGACCTTCATCACCAGGATCTCGCACCCCACCGCCGCCAGATTGAAGACCAGAAGCTTCAAAAAGAGCCTGAGGAGAAGCGGGAGTCTGTCGAGCGAATCGCGGAAGACCGGATACCACCCGAAAAAGGCGGCGAAAAGAAGGACCGTCTCGGGGTCCGGGATGACCATCGCTCCCACCAGGCTCACCGAGATCCACAGGACGAGTTCGGTCTTTTTGCCCCATTCCCATCCCGCGGGCAGAAGGCAGAGCCCCGCGAGCATCGCCCCCGCGTAATTCCCCACGCCCGAAAGCGCGCCGACGGTGAGAACGACCGCCGCAAGCGCCGTCATCACGCCGCAGAACGCGATCCTCTTCGCGTTTTTCACATCTTTTCCCCCCCTTGCCGCCGGTTCTTTCGATCTTTAGCATAGCATATCCCGCTTTTCTTTGCAAGCCGCGCCGGCCGGCGGCCGTTTCCCGGAAAGGCGAAGATCGCGCCGGGAGGCCGGCGCGATCTCTTTTGCGGCGGGGGAAGCTTTTCCGGTATTCAGACCTCTTTTCCCGCGAGGTAGGCGTCGGAGAAGAGGGAGGCTTCGCGCGCGGCGGGCGTATCGAATTTCCGAAGCTCCTCCGGATGCTCGCCGAGATAGGTCACTTCCCGGAGGATCCCTTCCCGGACGCCGGTGAAATCCTCCCGGGCGAGGCCCGTGACCTCGCGGATGCGGGAGTTGTCGATCCTTCTGTCGAAAAGACGGTCGTAGGTGAGATAGAACCGGTCGGTCAGAGTCTTTCGGTACGCTTCGGTTTCCACCCAGACCGCGTCGATCCCCATGATCTCCCGGTAATACCCCGCCACCTCGTCCCAGGTGGGATTTTCGTCGGTGCCGAGGGTAAAGGTTTCACCCAGCGCCTTTTCGTTGCCCGCAAGGCCCGCGAACATTTTGCCGACGTTGCCCGCCCAGCCGACGCCCGCGGCAAGGTACCGGGCCTCCGCCGGCAGAAGCACCGGCTTTCCCTCCGCCTGCCGCCGGAGGAGCAGCGGCGCGCCGGTGCAGATCAGATCCAGCCGGTAATGGGAAAAGGAGATCAGCGGACGCACGATGGTGAAATTCTTTTTCCCGGTGGAACGGAGATAGCGCTCGTTTTTGGTCTTCGGCACGGCGTAGGTCTCGTTTTCCAGGAAATCCCGGTCGGTCACGACGTCCAGAAGCAGGGGGGACGTCTCTCTCACCGGCGTCTCTTCGTTGGCATAGACCCGGTAGGAAGACAGGAAAATCAGCTGATCGGTGTTTTGAAGCAGGAGATCCGCCCTCTGCCGGTAGGCCGAGGGATCCGGGTAGTGGATGAAGTCGATCACCGTGTCGTAGCGGTTCTCGCCGAAAAGCTTCCGGAGAAGCCCGTCGTCGACACGGGAGGTGATATACCGGAGCGAGGGGGACAGGGAGACGCGCTTTTCCAGAAGGATCACGTCCACCGCCCATCCTTTTTTCAAAAGCTCCAGGGTCGCGTAGGAGCCGAGGGTCCCGCCCCCGGCGATCAGCAGCGCTCTTTTTCTGTTCATACGGCGATTCTCCTTTTTACCCGGCCGGGGCCGGTATTTGATCCGCTTTATCGCTTTTTCCTGCCGGATACCAGACGGAAGCTTTCCGCGAGGATCCTTTCCGCCTTTTCCCAATCCAGCCCGTCGTCCAGAAGCACCGTCATCCAGTGCGTTTTATTCATATGATATGCGGGGAAGAAATGTCCGCCGTCCAGAAAGGATTCTCTCTTCAGCGGATCCACCTTCAGATTCATCACGCGGACCGGCCCGCGTTTTTCTCCGTCCAGCTTTTCTCCGTCGACGGTCATGAGAAGCGCGTACCATTTCCCGTTTCCCGCGCGCAGCGCGAGGCTCTCCCCTCCGTCGTCGAACGGCGCGTCGGGGACGGTTCCGAAAAGCCGCCGCGCGATCTCCAGGACCCTCTTTCCCGGATCCTCCTCCGGGAAGACCCGTTCGGCGATCCCGCGCGCCTCCCTCTCCGCCGCATCCCGCACGGCGGGCAGAAAGCTTCCCGCGGCGTTTCCCACGCGGAGAAGGTAGAATTCCTCACCGTCCTCCTCGAGCACGCGGATCCGGAGGGTCTTTCCGGTCAGAAGGATCTCCGCCTGCAGGCCGAATCCCGGCAGCGGCTTCCGGAGGACGTATGCCGACTCTTCTCTGCGAAACCCCTCGGCCTTCGCTCTTTCCGGGTCCAGAGCGCGCCCTCGGATCAGGCGGGAAAAATCGATCATCTTTTCCCCTCCGTGCCGACGATCACCCCGACACCGTCGGGAATGGCCGTGATCGAGGGACGATCTTTTCCGAGAAGCGTTTTCGCCAGCGCCAGCGCCTCGGGAAGCGAATGCGCCGGGATCATGTGCATGGCCCGGACCTTTTCGTCCTCCACGCCGGAAACCAGAATCACCCGCGCCTTCCGGAGCACGCGCAGAAGGATCTGCGTCTGCCACTGATCGGGCTCGGTCTCGGCCGGGGATCTGGCGAGGAAGCGCTCCATGAGTTTTTCCCCGTCGGGTTCTCCGGCGAGCTGGCGGAAGAAATGATCGCCGCCGATCCCGTCCTCCGCCCGGGCGAGCATGACGATCACGCCGCCCTCCTTCACCGCCGCCTCGGCCGCGGTCATCCCCTTGACCGCCTGATAGACGTTCTGATCCAGAGGATAACCTCCGTTGGTGGAGATCACCACCTCCGCCTCCGGCAGAGTCACGCCCGCCATGGCGGAAAGAAAGCGCGTCCCCTTTTCATGCGCCGCCCGCGGATCGCCCGCGGCGGCGAAGACCACCTCTTTTTTGTCGTTCAGCACCACGTTGACGATATAGGAAAGGCCCGCCATCTCCGCCGCCCGGAGCATGTCCCGATGAACGGGATTCCCAGCGAGATTGCCGGTGCGGGAAGCCGGATCGGCGATAAAGGCCGAGGAATGATTGGAAAGCACCGTCGTTCTGCCCGCGATGCCGGGCAGAACGCTCTTCCGGCCTCCGGAGAAACCCGCGAAAAAATGAGGCTCGATAAACCCCTCCGCCGCGAGAAGGTCCGCTTCGGCTGCCAGGCGGTTGATCTCGCAGAGTCCGCCCGACGGGAGCATGCCCAGCGGCACGAGGTTTACCCTGTCGTCGCAGTCGTGGATCACGATCCTTTCCCGCCTCACGATCTCCCCGCCGCATTTCGCGATCAGTTCTTCCAGCGTCGTTCCTCTGTGGCAGCCGGTGGCGCAAAGAAGCGTGACCTCCGCCTCCGGCGCCCCTTCCCGGATCTCCCGCAGCATCGGAGGCAGGATCTGTTTCGACGGGACCGGGCGGGTGTGATCGCTGATCAGAACGACGATCTTCTTTTTTCCGCGCGCAAGATCCGAAAGCCGCGGCGAGCCTTCGGGAGAGAGCATGGCTTTCCGGATCAGTTCCTCTCCGCTTTCCGCCGGGACGTACCGTTTCAGGGGAGCTTCCGCGCAAGCCAGAAGGTTTTCCCCCGCGAAGTCGTGGAGGATCGTCTCTTTTCCGTAGGGAAACGCGATTTTCATGGCATGATTCCTTTCGCCGCCGAAGTTTTTTTCTTTTTCTGCATCATATCACATTCCGCCGCCGCTTGCAACCGTGCTTTGCCCTGCGGATCCCGATGAAAAGGCCGTCCGGCGGTTCCTTCGCCGGACGGCCTTTTCGCTCGCCCCGTATCCCGTCATGCCAGGATCTCGCGGAATCCGATCTCGTCGGACGTCATCTGCGTTTCGATATAGTCGAAAAGCCGGGGGATCCGTTCCGGATCGTCCAGCGTCCGGAAAAGCCCCTGATAATAATAATTCCGTCCGAAAAGCATCACCCGGTAAAGATAAGGCGCCGCCTCGATCTCCTCAGAGGTGAATTCATATTCCTCCCGGATGATCGAAAGATCTCTCCGGATCAGCGCCAGCGTCCTTTCCCTCTCCGCAGGGTCGAACACCTCCCGGTCGGCCGCGTCCTCCCCGCCCGAGACCCGCGCGGCAAGAATGACGTTCAGGAACATGCTGAGGCAGACGTCGCGTCCGCCGTCCTCAAACCCCCGGAACCCCAGAAGTCCGCCGTCCTCCTTCAGGTAGAAATCGCTTTTCCCCTCATACCCCTGAAAGAAGGAAGAGGGCAGCTTTTCCCAAAGGCTTTCGAGCTTTTCCCGGTTTTCCAGAAAGAGCGTCCGGATCTTTTCAAATCTCTCCCGGAGCATGGGAGAGAGCGTCTCTGCCTTCGGCTCCATGTCGCCGAAGAGGTATTCCACGATCCAGTCCCCGTACGCCTCGCACGCCGAAAAGCGGTCGAAGAGGATCGCGTAGCAGGGCTCCTTCGCCCGGAGGCGGAGTTTCCCGATCTTTCCGAGGTGCCGGAGCAGACCGTCGTACCAGACGGGCGTATCCCGCGCGCCGCACTCCCCGTCGCGGGACGCCGTCGGGAAGGGCAGCCATTCCTCGGCGAAAACCAGACAGGGGTGTCCCTCGAATTCCACCCGGCGGGAGGTCTCCTCGTACCGGTTCGGAAGGATATGCGCTGAAGGATATCCGGCGTCCGCGTAGGCTTCGATCATCTTCGCTTCTTCGGCGACGCGCTCGGGCGTCGCGCAGAAGTATTCCTCGATCCGGAGAAGGATCTTCTTTTCGGGATAATCCACCTCCAGATCCCGGATGAAATACGTCTCTCCCCACGAGCTCGTCTCATCCATTTCAAATACGGTCCTGAGACCGACGGGGTCGTTATCGGAATACAGAGAAAGGATCTCTTTCAGTTCCACAGCAGTTTCCTCCTTTTTTTCATACACGATCTTGCGGATCGTTTCGGGCGTGAGGAAATACCGCTCTCCGAGAGCTTCCGCCGTTTCTCCCGCGGCAAAGATCCGGCGGATCTCGCGGTTGCGCGCGCGGATCGCGCCGCGCGCGCCGGATATCTCGCCCCAGACCTTTCTTTTTCCCCCTGTGGGGACATAAAGAAGCTTCCCGGCGGCGTAGGCCATGACCGCCTTCAGAAGATCATCGGGCAGGATATCCCTTGCGTTTTCGTATTTCATCTTCTCACCTCCCGTCGGAGAAAACCATATCACCTTTTTCCGTCCTCTTCTATCCCCGAAACGGGTATAACCGTTTTTTCTTAACGGAGATACCTTTCCGGATCGAACCGCGCGAGGCGGATATGCCGCCGCGCCACGGTATACGACAGTCCGGCCTTTCCGTCCGGGAAGAGATCTGTATACGGGTAGAAGCAGCTCGTCTTCATTTTCGCCGTCACAATCTCCCGGCTCCCGGCAAGATCGTCCGTATCGATCTTCACGATCCCGATATGCTCCCGGTCGATCGGAGCGTGGAAGAGATACAGACCGCCCTTGTAGCGCAGGAAATCCCCTCTCGACTGGCAGTCGTCGATCTCCACCGGCCTTTCCCATTTCCCGGACCGCAGATCGAAGGCGGTGAGAAACCCCGCGGGGTTGGTATCCTGCTGCCGGACGAAATAATAGACCCTGTCGCCGAAAACGAAGGTCGCGTTTTCCCATTTGGAATCGTTCGGGAAATCGGGTTGGGCGACATATTCCCAGGTTTCCAGATCCTCCGATCTGACGATGCAGTTGAAATCTCCGCTGTACGCGCCGGTATAGAAGATCTTCTTCCCGTTTTCCATGCGGAAGGACAGCTTCTGCATGACGCCGATATCGGAATACATCTTCTTGCCCGGGATCCCGGCCGCCGCCAGCGCCGCGCGGATCCCCGACGCGCTGAAATCGTTGGTGATCTCCCCCGCGCGGAACCGGTTCACCCGCGTCTCCCCGAGCTTCTTTTCCGAAAGGGAAAAGGGACGGAAGAGCCGGTAATAATTTCCCTCCGCACGCGCCGTCCAGAGAAGCCAGAGCGTGTCCTCATCCTTCGGCATCAGGATCGTATCGTAGACCATGTCCACGCGCCTGCCGCCGAGCACGTCCCCCGCCGATCCCAGATCGAGCCAGGTCATCTTTCCCGGATCGGAAAGCGGGCAGAAGGCGAGCCGCGCGGTCTGGTTCAGCGGATCCTCCGCCGGCTCCTTCGTGTTGGCGTAATAGGACGCGTAGACCGTGCCGTCCTTCACGAAAAAGGTGGAGACATGGGCCATTTTGTCCCAGGCGTCGGCTCTTCCCGCGCGAAAGGCCTCCTCGCTCTTTTCAAAATCGGCCACGAAGCCCTCTTCGATCTCCCGCGCGAATTCCTCCCCGCGGGCAAGCGCCTCCGGATCGTGCCCGCACGAAATGCGTGCGGCGGGATCCCGGATCGGCTCGCCCGGCGTGATGCGGAAATCCTTTTCGTCTCCCCGGTCTTTTCGGAACGTCGTCATGTGAAGCCTTCCTTTCCGTTTCTTTCCGCGCCGCACGGGATCAGAATCCCAGGCGCCGGAATTTCAGGGGCGAAAGCCCCGTCTCTTTTCTGAAAAACGCGATGAAATTCGCGTCGCTTCCGAATCCCGTCCGGTAAGCCACCTCGGAAACCGGAGCCTGCGTTTCCAGAAGCATTTCCTTCGCCTTTTCCAGCCTGACGCCGAGCAGGTACTCATAAGGCGAGAGACCGGAAGCCGCCCGGAATAGGCGGGAAAAATAGGAGGGAGAAAGGCTGACCGCTTTCGCCGCGTCCGCCACGCCCACCGGCTCCGCGTAATGCGCCCGGAAAAAGCGCTTCGCCTCTCCGATCCGGTCCGGCTTCCTTTCCTCCGGCAGAGCGGGACGGATCAGGAAGCACAAAAGGCGGTAGATCTCCTCCGAAAGAGAATACTCGTCTTCGGCGGTCCGGATCATCTCCAGGATCCTGAGAAGGCCTTCGGCGGCTTCCGGCGGACAGGAGAGCTTTTCTCCCTTTTCCCGTCTGAGCGTTTCAAAGGCGTGCCGGGCCGGTTCTCCGTCGAAATGGAGCCAGAGCGTGTGCGCGTTCGTTCTCGTCCCGTAGCGGTGCGGCTCGTAGCAGTCGATCAGGAGGAGTTCGCCGGCGCGGGCCGTTTCCTTTCCGGCACAGATCTCTCCTTCCGCAACGTAAAGGAGCAGAAAACTTGGATATCGGTCCCTCTGCACCTCATATTCCGGGCTGCAGAAAAATTCTCCCGCGCAAAGCGGACGAAACAATAAGCCGCCCGCATTCCGGAACGCGGGATAAAAATGCACTCTCGACGGGTCTTTTAATCCCTTTTCATAAAACTGCATCTCGTCACGGCAGGATTTCTATATTTTTTGATCGAAAATCAAAACAAATCCTCTGGAAGGCATTTTATAATAGAATCAAATCCATGTCAAGAAGGAGTGTTTTCATGAACGGTTTTTCCCCTGTCCGCGTCTGGGAGGCGAGCGTGACGATCCCCACCTATGAGATCGCGCCGGCAGACAAGAATCCGCTTTTTCTGGAAAAGCGCGTCTACCAAGGCTCCAGCGGAAAGGTATATCCTCACCCCGTCGTCGACAAGATCGCCGACGAAAAGACTCTGAAAGCCTATCAGGCGGTCTGGCTGGAAAACGATTTTCTGAAAATCATGATCCTTCCCTGCCTGGGCGGCAGGGTACAGAGGGCTTTCGACAAGACCCGGAACTACGATTTCGTCTACTACAACCGCGTGATCAAGCCGGCTCTGGTGGGACTGGCCGGTCCCTGGATCTCGGGCGGCATCGAATTCAACTGGCCGCAGCATCACCGTCCGTCGACCTTCGATCCGGTGAATTACACCTTCCGGGAAAACCCGGACGGCAGCGCCTCCGTCACGGTCAGCGAATACGAAAACATGTTCCACACCAAGGGCGAAACCGAGTTCACGCTTTACCCGGACAAGGCGTATCTGGAGCTTTCCAACCGTCTTTATAACCGCACGCCGGTGAACCAGACCTTCCTCTGGTGGGCGAATCCCGCCGTGGCGGTCAACGCGAGCTTCCACAGCGTGTTCCCGCCCGACGTCACCGCCGTCTGCGATCACGGCAAGCGGGACGTCTCCACCTTCCCCATCGCCACCGGCGTCTATTACAAGGTCGATTATTCCCGCGGCGTGGATATCTCGCGGTATGAAAACCTGCCGGTGCCCACCAGCTACATGGCCGCGAAGAGCGATTTCGATTTTGTGGGAGGATACGACGAAAGCGTCGGCGCGGGACTTCTTCATGTGGCGGATCATCACGTTTCCCCAGGCAAAAAGCAGTGGACCTGGGGCAACGGCGATTTCGGCAGGGCCTGGGACCGCAACCTCACCGATGAGGACGGCCCGTATTTCGAGCTGATGACCGGCTGCTTCACAGACAACCAGCCCGACTTCGGGTATATCGCCCCGTTCGAAACGAGGGAATTCAAGCAGTATTTCATGCCCTATCACGATCTCGGCACGGTGCACAACGCCGGGAAAGACCTTTCCCTGCGCCTGGACGTGACGGAAGAGGAGATCCGGGCGACCCTCTATTCCTCCGGCGTGAACGGAAAGGCGGAGGTCCGAATCAACGGCGAAACCGTGGCGGAATGCATCCTGCGGACCGCCGAAACCGCAAGCGCCGCGTTCCCCAACGACAAGCGTCTCTCTTTCGATCAGGTGAAGATCGAAATCGTGAAGGACGGCCGGGTCCTTCTCTCCTTCGACGGCAACGTCAAAAAGCAGGAGATCCCCTCTCCCGCCGAGGCCGCTCCGCTCCCCGAGGAATGCAGGACGGTCGAGGATCTCTATCTCTACGGCGTCCACGTGGAGCAGTATCGTCACGCCACCCGCCGTGCCGGGGATTATTTCCGGGAAGGGCTGCGCCGCGATCCCACCGATCTCCGCCTCAACAACGCCATGGGACTTCTGCTTTTCAAAAAAGGATTCGTCGCAGAAAGCGAAGGATATTTCCGCAAGGCGCTCCAGAAGGCGACCCGCTCCAACCCCAACCCCCTTTCGGGCGAGTATTCCCTGAACCTCGGCATTTCGCTTTTCTATCAGGGAAAGCTGAACGAAGCCTTCGACGCCTTTTACAAGGCCTGCTGGAACCAGGATTCCCAGGCGGCCGCCTTCTCTTTCATGGCGCAGATCAAGGCAAAAGAGGGCGAAAAAGACGCGGCGATCGCTTTTGCCGACGAGGCGCTGATCCGTAACGGCCGCAACTTCCAGGCGATGAATCTGAAGGCGTATCTCACCGGCGGGAAAAGCGAGGCCCTGCGATACGACCCGCTGAACCTTGTCGCTCTGTTCCTCGCGGGAGAGGATATCCGGAAGCACCTGATCAATCCCAACGTAACGATCGATCTGGCGCTGGAGCTCTGTGCCATGGGCGCGCGGGACAAGGCGCTGGAGCTTCTGGCTCTGGATGAATCCGGTTTCCCGATGGTCGATTACCACAAGGCGTATCTCACGCACGACCGCGCCGATCTGGAAAAGGCGTTTTCGGCCTCTCCGCTCTATTGCTTCCCCAACCGGATCGAGGATATCCCGGTCCTGAAATACGCGATCAAAGCAAATCCCCGCGATTTCAAGGCTCCTTACTATCTCGGCTGCCTCTTCTACGACCGTGAGCGCCACGAAGACGCCGTTCAGTGTTTCCGCCTGTCGATCGGGCGCGGCGCCGATTTCCCGACGCCTTACCGGAACCTCGCGCTTCTCTCCTACAACGTGCTGAAAAACGCGGAGGAAGCCATGGCGCTGATGAAAAAGGCCTTCGCGATGGATGAGACCGACGCGCGCATCCTCTACGAGCTGGATCTTCTCAAAAAACGCACCGGCGTCTCCCCCGCGGAAAGGCGGAAGGCGCTGGAGGAGCGGATGCCGCTGGTAGAGAGCCGCGACGATCTCTATCTGGAGTACATCACGCTGCTGAATCTGACCGGCGACTGCGAAGAAGCCCTGAGGCGGATCCTGTCCCACCGGTTCCACCCGTGGGAAGGCGGGGAAGGCAAGGCGCCGGAGCAGTATATCTTCTCCTGCCTCGCCCTCGGAAAAATCCGGGACGCCTTCGTCTATCCCGAAAATCTCGGCGAAGGGAAACTGTCCGGGGCACAGGAAAACCGGCAGAATTACCTGCTCGGTCTTTCCCTCGGCGATACGGAGGAGGCACGGGATGCTTTCCGGAAGGCTTCCACCGGCATCAGCGAGCCTGCCTCGGCCATGTACTACAACGATCAGCCGCCAGAGACCATCTTCTATCAGGGCATGGCCCTCCTGAAGCTCGGTGAGACCGAAGAAGCCGAAAAGCGCTTCCGGAAACTCGTTTCCTATGCGGATGATCACATCGGCGATCACGTCCGGATCGATTATTTCGCGGTGTCGCTTCCCGACCTTCTGGTATTCGACGAGGATCTGGACAAAAAGAACCGGCTCCACTGCCTCTTCATGAAGGCGTTGGGACTTTACGGTCTCGGAAAGCGGAAGGAGAGCAGAGAGCTCTTCGAAGAAGCGCTCGCCGAGAATCCCAATACCTTCCAGATCGCCACGCACTATCGGTCGCTGTTCGGAAACGACTGATCGTCTGTCGTCAACGGGCTGTCCCGTTTCGAAGAATAAGGAAACCCGCCCGGAAACGTCATTCGTTTTCCGGGCGGTCTTCTTCTGTCTCTTTCTGCGCCGGGCAAAGCCTGCTGTGGATCACAGGCTGACTCTGACGCCTTCCCTTGCGGAGCGGTAGGCTGCCTCGATCACGCGGACGGTCTCCCGTGCATCATACATGGTGACGAACGGCTCGCTGCCGTCGCGTATGCAGTCCAGGATATGCGCCAGGACGTTCGGGCGCGGCGCCGGCACCTCGTTTTCCTTTTCATACCGTTCCAGGGTGTTCCCTTCGTTGTCCACGATCTGGAAGGCGGGCGTGCCGTTGCCCGCCGTCACGAAGCCCTTCTCGGCGACGACCTCGGTCCGGATCGCGCAGCCGCAGTATCCCTTCGGGAAGCTGCAGGCTCGTGCGACGAAGGTGACCGTGAGGCTTGCGACCGTTCTGTTCCGGAATTTCAGATTCACCACCGAGGTGTCCTCCGCCTTGTGTTCCGGCTGGATCAAGGCGCGCGTGCCGATCGACTCCACCGACTCGACCGGGCCGAAGGCGCCGAGCAGCATATTGATCATGTGCGAGCCGTTGTCGATCAGAACGCCGCCGCCGGAATGTTCAAAATCTCCTTTCCAGTTCGCCGGGTCGTTCATCCGTCTGTATTCGTCCCCGATGAAGGTGGAGATCACCATCACCGGCTTTCCGAGCGTGCCCGCCCGCATGACGTCGATGAGATGCTGATGCGGCGGGTAGAGCCGTTGGGAATGGGCGACGAAGAGTCTTTTCCCGGTCCTTTCCGCCGCTTCGATCATGGCATCGCATTCCCGGACGGTGCGCGCCATGGGTTTCTCGGAGATCACGTCGACGCCCGCCTCCAGAAGCGCTACGGCGTGCGGCGCGTGCAGGTAGTTGGGCGTGCAGAGGCTCGCCACGTCCGGGTGATAGGCCAGAGCCTCTTCCAGAGTGGCCGCCGTGTGCGGGATCCCCCAGGTCTCCGCCGCTTTTTCCCGCGCTTCCCGCACGGGATCCACGATCGAGGCGATCTCGATCCCTTTTTTCCGGTACGCTTCGATGTGCGCGCTGCTGATCACACCGGATCCGATGACGATCGCTTTCATATCCATCCTCCGTCTGTTTTCATTTCCTGGTATCGATGTGCCGAAGCACGGCCATCGTTGTCTCATAGGAGAGCCTTGCCCCTTCCAGCGGCGTCAGCAGGGCGGCGAGATTCCAGGATTCGAATTCCACTGCATACCATCCGTCGTAGCCGATCTCTTCCAAGGCATGGAAAAAGCCAGGCCAGTCGACGCCGCCCTCTCCCATCAGTGGCGTGATGTGCGGGGAACCCGCGCGCCCCGCGGCATCCTTCAGATGCACATGGCGGATCCGGTTTCCCAGCCTGCGGATCGTCCAGGGGATATCGTTGTCCGCCAGGTAGTAGTGGGAGGGATCCATGGTGAGGCAAAGCGCGTCGGACTCTGCGAGGTTCAGCATCTCCAGGGTGGTGAAATAGTCGTGGGCCAGCTGTCCCGACACCGATTCCAGGACGACTTTGACTCCCGCGTCCTCCGCCGTGCGGGCGATCCTTTCCAGACTTCTCTTCAGGGCGTCCCAGGCTTTTCCCGTGTCCTGGCGCGGTTCCTCCCACCATTCCCCCGGAAGGCGCGGCGGCACGGAGCCCACGCAGGTGTTCACCAGGCCGATGTCGGCGCCGGCAGCCGCCCGGATGAACCGGCAGGTCGCCTCCGACTCTTTTTCCCACTTTTCCGGAGAACTGTGGTCTCCTAGATGCACGGCGCACGGAACGGCAAGACCTTCCTTTTCCGCACCTCTGACCGCCCGCTTCAAAAGATCCGGCAGTTCCTCCGGCCCCGCCGCAAAGCATGTATCCTTGATGTCCATCCCGCGGTATCCTATGCTGCCGAGATCGTGCGCGACGCGGCGGACGTCGTCTTCCGTGCGAAGGTTTTCGAACCAAAAGGCGACATACGAGATCTTTTCCGGGATCATGTCCTTACCCCTCCCCGAACGAAACGGCGCATTCATGCGCCGCAGGTGAGCTCGAATCTTCTTCCGCGGCCATTATATATCATCCGGCCGACGTTTGCAACAGAGACGGATCGGGCAGCAGAAAAAAGAGAAGCCATCCGTCATGGACAGCTTCTCTTTTTGGCTCCCCGAGCAGGTTTCGAACCTGCAACCCTCCGGTTAACAGCCGGATGCTCTGCCGTTGAGCTATCGAGGAGTGTTGGCGCAGACCTATCTTCCCGTGCGGTCGCCCGCAAAGTATTGTCGGCGCGAACGAGCTTAACTACCGTGTTCGGGATGGGAACGGGTGGACCCTCGCCGCAAAAAGCACCAACTCGCATATATATCGTAAA
>JAFRWU010000066.1 GCA_017441705.1 Clostridia bacterium
AGGCGGAAGCGGCCGCCGGAAGCGAGTGAGCCCGTTTCCCCCGGAAGGAAGAAGTCCGGGATGCGGATGCGCGGCTGTTTTTTGCCGCATCGGCTGACGGCATGCCGGATCCGCTGTCTTCTGCGTACAGATCGAAAAATACCGGGATTGCAGCGATGCAGTCCCGGTATTTCTTGTGGATGCGGACCGTTCCGCACGTCAGAGATCCCTGCCGTCTCCGCCCCTGAGATCCCTGCAGTATACGAGCAGCATCTCCTCCGTCACCGGAACGCTCTGTCCTTCCAGTTCCCGATAGACCAGCCTTGTCAGATTCAGAAGACTCGTCCACAGACTTTCTGTGTCTTCCCCTGTCACGAAAGTGCTTCTGATCGCTTCCTTTTCCTCTTCCGGCAGTCTGTCGATCTCGCGGTTCAGGCCGCTTTCCAGTCTGTACCGGTCGCCCAGCAGGTCGATATACAGCTTTCTGACATACTCCATCTCACCGACCGCACGAAACGCGTCGCCTCTGTGAATCGCCACGGCGGCGTGCATCAGATGGATCCAGCCCGTTTCCCGGGCAGAAGCAATATCCTTCTTCCTTTTGCCGCCGTAAATGCGGTCGTCCATCCATTCCCTGGACCGGATCATCTTTTCCTCGACGGTGCCGGTTTTGTCATAGAGGACTCTGAACGCCGGTTTCCGGGCGGCCGCGTTTTCATATCCGCCGTATCCGATGTCGATCTCCAGCAGATCGGACAGGACATAGCACTGAAGATGCCTTTCTTCATCCTGCCTGAAGTACAGGACGCCATACTTCTCATCGATCTTCCGATGCATGTAATCCATGACTTCCGGCATGGATCCGTCCGAATCCAGCGCGATCACGAAATCCAGATCGGACCGGTCGTCACGGTAGCCCGCAGCCCCGGATCCCACCTGGACCAGTGCGACGATCCTTTCGCATTCCCTTGCAGCCGACAGAACGAACCCGAAAGCATTCTCCCGATCCTGAACGCAGAATACCTTTCCCATCTTGACGCATCCTTTCCTGCGATCGCTGCCGTCTCCGCACATCCTCCGGCTCCGTTCAGCGCAGCATGATTCCCGGTGTCAGTAATTGTTCGTTTTGAGGGTCTTCAGATTGAGGAGGATGAAAAGCGGGAGAAGGACGTATCCCGCGCTCTGCGCCCAGAGGAGCATCTGCACGCTGGTGAAGGTCAGGCCGAAGAGCTCCACCGTGCGGTCTCCGCACCAGGCGACGAAGCCCGTGCCCGCCATCATGCCGAGGAAGGTCGCCGCGTTCACGGCAATGGTATGGAAGGAGAGATAGTTGGTCTGATCCTTCGGAGGCAGATTGGTATAGACAAGATTGGCGTTGGCAAGGTTGTAGAAGGTCCCGAAAAGGTGCTGGATCAGCCGTACCGCGGCGTAGAGCCAGAGATAGTTCGACGCGGTGACGCAGGAATACATCAGCCACGTCGGAAGAGAACAAAACGTGAACAGCGCAAACGTCTCAAACCATCCGTGTTTTCTGACGTATTTCTTCGCCACCGGCAGGAGAAAGAGCTGGACCAGCGGATAGGCCATGTTCAGGGCGTAAACGAAAGTATACTCTATCCCGACGTCGTTGATCAGATAATAACTCAGGGAAGAAGACGGGATCGCGTTGAAGAAGGTGAAAAGAACGATCACCGCCATGGTCATAAGGAACGGTCTGGAATGAAAGGGAAGCGAAAAGATGTCGCGGAGTTTCGGCTGCTTGGAATGCTCGTAGGCAAATTCCTTCGGGAGGCACAGAAGGATCACGTCGATCATCGCCAGAGCGAAAGCCGTGTAGCGGAGGCCGATGATGGCCGCGTCGGCGTAGGGCGAGGAGGAGAGCGCGTCTGCCACGACGCCGGAGATCAGGGACGCGCCGATGCCGATGGTGTTGGCGACCAGCGACTGGATGGAAAAATAGTCGGCGCGCATGCCGGGCGGCACAAATTTGATGTGCCACAGGGTATAGCCGCTGCCGGTGATGGCGTTGATGACGTTGGCCAGAAAGATGATGACGATCAGGGCGACGATGCGCATGTCGGGATCCTTGATGATCACCGGCGCAAGCGTCAGTCCCAGGATCTGCAGGAGATAATAAAGCAGGCGGGTGACGGCGAGAAAGACCCTTCTCTTTTTGAACCGTTCGAGGACCGAGGGCGAGAAAACGCCGAAGAGACTCGCGATATACGGGATGAAGGTGATGATGCCAACGTTGACGATATCGATCCCGTAGATCATCAGGAAGGATGTGTAAAACATCCCCGTGGTCAGCCACGTGATCACCTGGTTGATTGCCACATGAGCCAGAATGATCGTACGGCCCCGCCCGTTTTCGGTCTTCAGCGTATAGATTCTTTCGGGGCTTTCCGCCCGGTCTCTATGGAAAAGCCGCATTGAGCTTCCTCCTCGGTACGATCATTGTCGCCGTCCTCATCATACCACAAAACGACCGCGGCGTGAAGCCCCGAAACGCCCGAAAATGCGCCGCCTTTTGATGAAAATACGCACGTTTTCTCCAAAGGCTCCGGTTCCGCTTCGTTCTCTCTTTTTTCGTCTCCGTCTTGCATTTTCGGGGAAAGCGTGATAAGATGATGCCGTAATCATTTACGGAATAAGGAGATGCGTTATGAAGAGAAGCGAAATCAACGCCATCATCAAGGACGCCATGGCGTTTGCGGACAGGTTTTCCTTCCGTCTTCCCCCCTTCGCCGACTGGACGCCGGCCGACTGGGCGACCAAGGGACACGAGTGCGACGAGATCCGCGACAACATGCTCGGCTGGGATATCACCGACTACGGTCTCGGGAAATTCAGCGAGGTCGGTCTGGTCCTCGTGACCATCCGCAACGGCAACCAGAACAATCCGAAGTATGAAAAGCCCTATGCCGAAAAGCTCCTGATCTCCGACGAGGATCAGGTTTGCCCGATGCATTTCCACTGGAAGAAAATGGAAGACATCATCAATCGCGGCGGCGGCATCATGATGATGCAGCTTTACAATTCCCTTCCCAACGAGGATCTCGACCGCGAAAGCCCGGTCACCGTCGTCTCCGACGGGGTCAAGCTCACGATCCCGGCGGGCACGATCCTGGAGCTGAAGCCCGGCCAGTCGGTCACTCTGACCCACGGCCTCTACCACGCCTTCTGGGCGAAGAAGGGCACCGGAAAGGTCCTGATCGGCGAAGTCAGCCAGTGCAACGACGACAATACCGACAACCGCTTCTACGAAGAAATGGGCCGCTTCCCGAAGATCGAGGAGGACGAAGAGCCCTTCCGTCTTCTCTGCACCGAGTATCCGGCGGCGGAGTAAGCGGGAAAGAACAGAAGAAAAGCGCGGACCGAAAGGTCCGCGCATCCATTTTTATTCTTTCA
>JAFRWU010000010.1 GCA_017441705.1 Clostridia bacterium
GAGGGGCGTCCTTTTTGCGTTGCGTCAAAAGGGAGGGGATCGAACGGGCGCGTGTCAAAAAACGATCCGGGGGATCGTTTTTCCGCGCCCTGACCGAGCGCGTCGAGCGCGAGAACGATCCCCCTCATCTCCACCAACGCAGAAGGACGTCCGGAAGGAGGCGCTTCGTAAGGAAGTGTCTCCTTTTCGGTTAACATGAAGCAATTGACCACGCAAGTCAGACCTGATATAATGACAAAAACAAATCGGGATTTGTGGGAGGATTCATTCTTGGAAATTCAGATGATACAAAAAGGACATATCCTATGGGATAGTACAATTTCGTTTGCTCAGTCCTGCTCATGGAAAGCTGGACCTTACCTTGCAGAGCGCATGAAGGTGAATGCATTTAAAGATTGGGAACGTGTAGTCGTTGCCGTTGAAAATGAAGCCATAGTCGGCTATTGTACATTTACTGAAAGAGATGAATTGCCGGCAGAATATGATTATTCACCATTTATTGGTTTTGTTTTTGTTGATGAACGGCATCGGGGTAAACGGATATCGGAGAAGATGATTCGGCAAATCTTATTCTATGCAAAATCTATAGGATATCGGACTGTTTACATCATGAGCGGAGAACACGGCTTATATGAAAAATATGGGTTTGAGAAAATCGGTGATTTTCATACGATATATGGAACAACAGATCAACTGTTTCATATTAGTCTATAGAAAGTCAAATTCTCATTTGTCGAACCGGTCTTCTTTTGTCCGCAGCGATAACGAGCATCGGATTTTGGTCCCCAAAATCCAGAGAACGCAGCAATCAAACCGGGCATGACCACTTAGGTCACGCCCGGTTCATATTCTTTTCGTTCGTGACAACTGCCTCAAAGCAACATCCTTATGAAGCGTGCCTGAAGGGCGTCCTTTTGCGTTGTGTCAAAAGGGAGGGGATCGAACGGGCGAGTCGAGCGCGAGAACGATCCCCCTCATCTCCACCAACTTGAGCCTTCCCTTTGGAGAGGCGCGGGTCTCCGGCGGAGACCTTTGAGCGTAAGCTCAAAAGCGCCGACCGGGCCGCAAGCCTCCCCAAGGCCTTCCCCTCGAAGGGGAAGGCGGGCTGCGAAGCGGCCCCTTCCTTCGGAAGCCCTCAGAGGGGAAGCCTCGGACGGAAGCAGCAAGGTTTCGTTTTTCGGGGACAGCCTCGCAGTTTTTCTTCCGGCTGAAGGGCTTACGGATAAACGCCTTCTTCCCACCAGATACGGTTCAGAAGCTCGTAACGCTCCAGCGGCAGACCGGTATAGGCGCAGTTGGAGGTGCAGAAGACGTATCCCCATCCCTGCATACCGTCGCGGAGCGCGCGGCGCACGTCGCGGACGACATCCTCCTCGGTGCCGGTTTGGAGGAGTCCGCAGTTGACGTTCCCGCAAAGGGCGACCCGGTCGCCGTAGAGACGCTTCACCTCTGCGAGGTCCACGCCGGCCTGGGGATCCAGCGAATGCAGGGCGTCGGGACCGCATTCGACCATCTGATCGAGGATCGGCATGATGTTCCCGTCGGTATGCTTGATCGTAAAGAACCCGAGCGAGCGGTATGCGTCGATCACCCGCTTCAGATAAGGAGTTACGAACACCGAAAAGGTGTCGGGAGAAAAGAAGGGATTCACGTTGAAGCAGTAATCGGAGCAGAGCGCGAATCCGTCCAGAAGACCGGGACGGCGCGCGAGCACCTCGGCCAGTCGCACCGATTCCGCCAGCCGCCTTTCCGCCTCGGCCTTCAGTCCTTCCTCGTCTTCGTACATCCGCACGGCGAAATCCAGCATATTGTCGCCGTTCGGGATGTCGAAGGTGCAGTCGCCGTGCATCATGATGAAGTATTTGTCGCCGCTCTTTTCCCGGATAGTCTCCAGAAGACGGATCACGCTTTCGTCGTCGCCCGGGTTGGGATGGACGAAGATCGCGCTGTGCCGGTATTTTTCGGCAGTCTCGATATACGTGTCGGCCATGTATTCGAAATGCAGCGTCTGTTCCCGGGGGGACATCTGCTTCCACTGACCGAAGATCTGCTGGGAAGGGTGGATCCTTCCCAGGGCCTCCAGCGTCAGGAAAAAGACGAGCTCAAAGGTCGGAACGTGTCCGGTCAGAGGCTCCCTTTTCAGCGCCTTGATGAATCTTTCCCGTTCTGTCATCCTTTCGCTCCTTTTCCGGCCGTGACGCGGGACCTTGTCACAGCTCCAGGTTCGGGATCTCCAGCGCCTTCGAGACCGAAAGCTTTTCGATCTCCGCGGCGGTTACCTCCCGCCCCAGCTTTTCGGAGAAGTAGATGCCCTCCTGCACTCTCTGGGTTTCCAGAGCGATCTTTGCGGTGGGCAGAAGCTCGCATCTTCCGAGCAGGGCGTGGATCCAGTGCTGCTGGGAATTGTCATAATGCGCGCCTGCGGCATAGACGGTGTGCGCCAGATAGTCCATCTGGTTGAGGTCCACCGTGGTGTCGGTTTCCATGTCGTGGACGCGGGAATGGAACACCAGGGGATCCAGCGAAAGGCCGGCCTCAGAACCCATGATGATCGACGAAGGGAAGGGCCTCCCGTGCACCGCCCAGGATTCCAGGATGTCCATGGAGAGCCCGCCCTTGTAATTCGCAAAGCCCATACCGAGCTCTTCCACGTTGTATCCGCTTTCCGCCCGGCGGCCTTCGTCCATGGCGATCTCGGCGTAGGTCCTGCCAGAAACGCGCTCCAGCTCGGGAATGCCGGTCAGGTAGAGGAGCTGGGAGATGTGGTAAACGCCCATATCGAAAAGAGCGCCTCCGCCGGAGGTCGCGGTGTTCACGAATTCTTTCCTGGCGTAGCCGTCGACGAAGGGCCTGCCGCGGCGGCGGAAGCCGTAGGAGCGCATATGATAGATGTTCCCCAGATCGCCCGCGTCGATGAATCGCTTCGCAGCCTTGGTTTCCTTGGAGTAGAGAAAACCGAGCTGGATGTGAAGCTTTCTGCCGGTTTCCTCGGAAACCCGCATCATCTCCCGGGCGTCGCAGAAGGAGCCGGCCATAGGCTTTTCGCAGTAGCAGTCCCGCCCGGAGCGCATGACGGCGATGGAGACCGGCGCGTGCATGTTGTTGTGGAGGCAGACGTCCACCGCGTCCAGCTCCTCCTCCGCCAGCATCCGCCCGATATGGGTGTACCGGCGGGCGATCCCGAACCTTTCGCCCACATCGTTGAGTCTTTCCTCGTTGATGTCGCAGATGGCGGCGACCTCGGCCTCGGGGATGGCCTGATAATTCCGGAGATGGGCTTCGCCGATGATGCCGTTTCCGATCACGGCGACGCGGATCTTGTCTTTTGACATAAGGCTCCTCACTTTCCGTATACGCCGTCGAAGAAGGACGGCTTCGCATTCTCTTCAAATCCCTCGTCGTTGAGCTCGGCGATCAGGCACCGGACCGTCGCGAGCTGCCAGTCGACCCGCTCGGTCTCCAGTCTGCCGGAGTGATGCTCGATCGAGTAGACGCCTTCATACCCGCTTTCGGCAAGCCGGCGGATCACGTCCTTGGCGTAGGGCATGGAATTTGCGTGGATATGGGTGTGCATCGCGTGGGCAACGGCGTACTTTTCACCGCGTTCCGGCTCGTCGTAGAAATTGCGCAGATGGTAAAGATGGCCGTAATACGGAGAATCCACCGCTTCGGCGACCTTTTCCAGGTATTCCGGCACGCGGTCCCAGCCCCAGTGGTTTTCGGGGCCGATCTTCATGCCGGCGTCGCCGCAGATCGCCGCGTATTCCCGGTAGGCGGAGACGATGTAATCGAAGGCTTCCCCGGGCATCGTGTGTCCGTCGGTACCGCCGAAATCGACACGGACGGTCTTCGCCCCGAGGATCTTCGCCGCGCGGAGCATGGCGAGCATGGATTTCTTATGCGCTTCCCGTTCCTCCGGGTCGTCCATCCAGACGTGGGGACCGTCCACGCAGAGATTGGCGAGCGTGAGCTCGTTCCGGTCGAGGGCGTCGCGCACCTTCCGGAGAAAATCCTCTTCGACGGTCGGCAGGAAGCCGGTCCAAATATCCGCCGCGCCGACGTGATACCGGAAGCGAAGCAGATCCAGATAGCGGAAAACGTCACACTTTCCCTCGCTCTGCATGCCGTGGAAGGAATAGGACGCGACGCAGGTTTCCAGGCGTTTCATGATCATCTCCTCCTTTAATCTTTCGGGAACGCGCGGTTCCCCTTGTTTCCGGTATCTATTATACCTGCTCCGGAAAGGGTTGTAAAGCCCGGAGAGGTCTTCCGCGCCCGCCTGCGGCATATGTTTTTTCTGGACATTTCCCGTTTTTCGTGATAAGATGAGGAGGATACATCGCCGGACGCACGGGGAGAGGAGGAACGGGATGAAAAAAGCGGGTCACGGGAAAAAGATGATCGCGCCGGTCGTGATCGCCGCCCTGTTTCTGGGGTACGTCGTGATCTACGGGATCCTGATCGGCGCGGCGGCGCTCAGGGTGCCGGTCCTGATCCTCCTGGCCCTGCCTCTGGCCGCGCTGGGAGCCGGCATGATCTGGGCGCTCGCCGCGCGAATCAAAGAGATAAGGAGCGGAGAAGAAGATGATCTTGACGACTACTGAGCATATCGAAGGCAGAAAACTGGAAACGCTGGGGCTGGTCAAGGGCAGCACCATCCAGACCGTCAACGCGTTCCGCGATATCGGCGCGGGGCTGAAGACCCTGGTCGGCGGGGAACTGGTCAAGTACAACGAGATGATGAACAACGCGCGGGCGCTTGCCACCAAACGCATGACGGAGGAAGCGGCGGCGCTCGGAGCCGACGCCGTCGTCGGCGTGCGCTACGGATCCGCCTCGGTCATGCAGAACGCCGCCGAGGTGATGGCCTACGGCACGGCCGTGAGATTCAAAGAGGACTGACCGGGAACCGGTACGGGGGAGCGCATTTTTCTGCGCTCCCCCCTCTTGCGGGAGGAAGCGCGGCGTGATATACTGAAGAAAAAAACGGGGAGAATCACGACATGACGAAGAAGGAACGCGTCCTGGCCGCCTTCCGCGGCGAGGAAGTCGACCACGTACCGGTATGCATGTGGAAACACGTGCCGCGGGAATTCTGGGGAGACGACGATAAATTCGCCGACTGCCAGCTGGCTTCTTACCGCAATACGGACGTGGATTTCATGAAGCTTTCCGGGGACAAATACTTCGGATGGCCTGCGCCGGTCCTGAAAGGGATCGAAAGGGCGGAGGAGCTCTATGGGATCGAACCGCTCGGCCCCGATCACCCCTACATCCGCGGACAGATCGAAAGGACAAGAAAGATCGTCGACCGGCTGGAAGGAGCGTGCCACGCCCTGTATCTGATTTTCGTGCCACTTTCCTATCTCAGGCTGGAAATCGGATATCCCATGATGATGAAACTGATCCGGGAGGATCCGGAGGCGATGAAATACGCCTGCCGCGTCATCGCCGGGGACGTAAAGGACCTTGTCACCGGCATCCTGCGGGAAGCCGGCGCCGACGGCATCTTCCTGAGCGTACAGAACGGCGAGGTCGACCGCTTCACGGCGGAGGAATACAGGGACTGGGTCGCGCCGGGCGATCTGGAGGTTCTGGAGCACGCCGGGGCCCTGAGCGATATGAACGCCATTCATTTCTGCGCCTGGGAAGGAACGCCGAACCGGCTTTCGGTGTGGAAGGATTACAAGGCGCCGGTGATCAGCTGGTCCCGCTACGTCGACCTGATGGACATCGGCGAAGCGAAGAAAACCTTCGGCGCCACGGTATGGGGCGGCTTTGACAACCGCTCCGGTTCGCTGATCTATACCGCGGACCGGGAAGAGATCGAAAAAGAAACCGCGTCCCTGATCGCCGCCGGCGGCAAAAAGGGATATATCCTCGGCGCGGACTGCAGCCTGCACGACGAGCTGGAGGAAGAGCGGATCCGGTGGGTGGCCGAAGCCTCCCGCAGAATCTGAGAAGACCGTCCGGGCCGGCCGGAGGGAGAAGGAAGGAGAAAGACTGTGAAAAAAACGGCGCGCGTTTGTCTGCTTCTTGCGGCGATCCTTTTGCTGTTTGCGTCCTGCACGCCTTACGACCTGCATCGTACGGCGACGGAGGGCTCCGTTACCTGCTGCACCGCGAATTTCTTCGGAAACGGCGCTTTCGTCCTGACGATCGACTGGGACGGCGACCCGGATCACACCGTCATCCGGATCCCGGATACCTGCGGCGGGCAGAAGATCACGGGCATCGGCGGCTTTACGGGCACCGGCGTCCCGACGCCCGCGCTCCTTACGGTCAACGGGAAACAGGATTTCGTCAGAGACGAGTCGGCCGAGACGATCCGGCTGACGATCGAATTCGGGAAAAACATCGAGGACATCCGCCATCTCTTTGCGGAAGGCGCGGTGCCTGTCACGCGGAACGGCGAAACGGTCAATCTGCAGCCGGTTTTTTACATGGTCGCGTATGAGGAAAACGAGACTTACTACACCGAAAACGGTTACGTCTACGAGAAGGAAGACGGCAGGCTCGTGGACGGGATCGGCTATTGGAACGGCACTGTGGAATGAACGATTCGGGACGAAACGCAAAAACGTCCGGACTGCGGCTGCAGTCCGGACGTTTTCCGTTATGTAAAGGACCGTGGATCCGGCCGAAGGATCACGGCTTTTCCACGTCGGTTTCTTCAAAGAAGAGCAGGAGATCGCGCACGGCCTCTTCCTCATCGGCGCCGTCCGCGATCAGGCGCACCGCGTCGCCGCTTTCCGCGGCGAGCGAGAGGATCCCCAAAAGGCTTTTGGCGTTGACGCTGCGGTCGCCGCGCTGCAGGGCGACGAGGCAGGAATACTCGTTGGCCCTGCGCATCAGGCGCACGGCGGATTCCATGGGCAGCCCCTTTGAACCGATCACCGTTTCGCGTACCAGCACGGGTATCCCCTCCCTTCCCGGGCGCTTCCGCTGCGGCGTTTTTCGCCCGGATCTCCGATAAGACGCCTTCATTATAGAACCCGCCGGAAGGCTTGTCAATCAGAGGAAGGGCTAAATCGTGCGCCGAATCCGACCTGCGGAATAGACCTCTTCCGCAAGGGGAAAAAGCCGGATTTACCGCAGATAACCGCGCAGGAAATCGATCAGCGCGCCGCGGCTTTTCTGACCGCAGACCGCACGCATGTTTTTCAGACGGTATTTGACCGCCGTTTCGGAAAGATAACAGATCTCGGCGATCTCCCGGACCGTTTTTCCGGAGAGGAGCAGGTCGACGATCGAAAGATCCGCGTCGTCGCTCTCCGAAAGCAGGGTCTCGAGCTTCGCGGAATCCTGCGTTTCCGCATCGGTGAAAAAGCTGTTGTTCCGCAGGTCGTTTCTGACCTCGGCATCCGCGGAGAAGGTGCCCATCTGCCGCCCCTCCGTGCTTTCGCGCACGACCAGCCGGTTTTTCAGGAAGATGTTCACTGAGGCGGCATACCCGTCGCTCTGGCAGAGGATCCGGTAGGCGGAATAGACTGCGCGGCCGTAGCCTTCGCTGCCGGTGCTGATTTCGGTTATGGAAGGGATAACGCGGGAAAGGAGGTTCATTTGAGAGATGCTGACGATATAAAAACGGACGGGATCGCGTCCGCTTTCCTTCAGATGGCGCACCAGGGACAGGGCGGCGTAGCCGTTGGTGCAGATGATGCCGTCGTATTCGTCGAGGCGGGGTTCGATCCGGGCGAAAAGATCGCTGAGGAGGCCGTTGTTGACGAAGATCCCCTCCCGGCTCCCGGTGAGAGAAGCGAAGGCTTCCGCCTTGTCGGGGTCGGAGGTGGAGGCGGGATTCACGCTGTATAAGGCGAGGCGCTTCCGTCCGAGGCTCGTGAGATACCGGTAGGCAAGTTCCACCGCTTCGTCGCTGTCCCAGGAGACCGTGCTGACGTAAGCGCGGTTGCTTTTTTTGTTGGTGATGACCCTTATCCCGCGGCGTCGCGCCACCTCGATCAAGCGGTTCACCCAGGTGTCGCTGACGCCGAGAAGAAGGAGAAAAGGCTCCTCGTCCGCGGAGGGAATATCCTCCGGGGAATGAATCTCGGTGATCGCCACGTGCTTTTTCCGCATTTCCTCCCGCAGGGAATGCAGATAAGTCTGATGCCAGGCGTAGCGTTTCATGTTGTCTTCCAAGAGATAGTAAAGCATGAGAAAACTCCTTGGTTCTCCGGAGGGGCATCCTTTCTGAAAGGCGCGGGAAAGGGCGTCTTGCAGGCTCCTGTATTCTGCCGTCCATTATAGCAGAAAAAGGAGGAAAAGAGCAAGTGCCGCGGGAAAGGTTTTCACGGAAAGTCCGGCCGGAGGACGGAGACGGAGGGAAAGAAGACTGTACAAATCCCGGGTTATGCGCTATAATGAGGCAAAGAGACGAAAACGGCGGAAAAACCGCGGCAAGGAGAAACCGGCATGAAGAATCAGGCTTTATACGATTATTATCTGGCGCATAAGCATCGCGACTTCCGGAAGCCCTTCCGGGAAGAGGACGCGAAAGCCTTCCGGGATCCCGCCGTGCCGCCGGTAAAGCGGATGGCGGCAAGGCTCCGGGCGCTTCTGGATCAGGAGACGCCGGTGATCCTTCCGGGGCAGAAGATCGTTTTTCTCCGCACTGTGACGGCGCCCCCTTCGATCTTTGCCGAAGAGGAATGGGAAAAGATCCGGAGCGGGCATTTCATCCACGAGCTGGGGTATCTTTCCAACCTGTCGGCCGATTACGGTGCCGCGATCCGCACGGGCCTTCTGCGGCGCAGAGAAGAGATCGTCTCCCGCCTGGAAAAGGCAAGGGCGGCACGCGACGGGGAAGGGATCGATTTCCTGGAGGCGGCGCTTTCGGAGATCGACGCGGTGCGCGCTTTTGCGGCCCGCTACCGGGCCAGGGCGGAGGAGGAGGGCCTCCCGGAGATCGCCCGGGTGCTTTCCCGCGTGCCGGATCACCCGGCGGAGAGCTTTTACGAGGCGCTGCAGTTTTTCCGGATCCTTCACTATACGCTCTGGGCCGAGGGAGAATACCACAACACCGCGGGCCGGTTCGATCTGTGGGCCTGGCCGTATCTCAGGCGCGATCTGGAACGGGGAGAGCTGACCGAAGACCGGGCGGCGGAGCTCCTCGAGGATTTCTTTTTGAGCTTCAACTGGGACAGCGATCTCTATACCGGCGTCCAACTCGGCGACAACGGCCAGTCGATGATGCTCGGCGGCGTGGACGCCGCGGGAAACGACGTCTACAATCCCCTGTCGAGGATGTGCCTGGAGACCTCGTACGAATTGAAGCTGATCGACCCGAAGATCAATCTCCGGGTCTCAAAGAATACGCCCTTCGAGCGGTATCTGGAGGCCACGCGCCTGACCAAGGCGGGACTCGGATTCCCGCAGTACAGCAACGACGACGTGGTGATCCCCGCCCTGGAAAGGCTGGGGTACGGGACGGAGGACGCCAGGAATTACACCGTGGCAGCCTGCTGGGAATTCATCCTGCCGGGAGTCGCGGCGGAGGTCGTGAACATCGGCGCGCTTTCCTACCCCAAGGCGGTCCAGAAGGCGGTCTACCGGGATCTTCGGAACGCGCCCGATTACGAAAGCTTTCTCGAACGCGTGAAAGACGCGGTGCGGGAAGAGGCCGAAGACATCGTCGAAAGCGTAAAAAATCTCTATATCATCCCCGCGCCCTTCTATTCGGTCCTGATGGACGGATGCGTGGAGCGTGCGAGGGATATTTCCCTGGGAAACAAATACAACAATTTCGGGATCCACGGCACCGGCCTTTCCACGGCGGCCGATTCGCTGGAAGCCGTCAGGACGCTGATCTTTGAGGAAAGGAGCCTGACCCCGGCGGAGCTGATCGACGCCATGGAAAAGGATTTCGCGGGATACGAGCTCCTTCTGCACCGGGTGCGCTACGAGCTTCCCAAGCTCGGAGACGGCGAACCGGGACCGCGGGAAGCGGCGGCCTTTCTGATGAACGCTTTCGCTTCGTCGCTTGAAGGGAAGCGAAACGAACGGGGCGGCCTTTTCCGCCCCGGCACGGGATCGGCCATGTTCTATCTCCGCCATGCGTCCGAGATCGACGCCTCGCCCGACGGACGGAGGAAGGGAGAGCCCTTCGGCACCAACTTTTCCCCCTCGCTCTACGCGAAATCGGCGGGTCCCTTCTCGGTGATCGGCGATTTCACCGCGCTTCCCGCGGCGAAGACCATCAACGGCGGCCCGCTGACCATGGAATTCCATTCCTCGGTTTTCCGCACCGACGAGGGCATCGACCGGGTGGCGCGGCTGGTGAAGCTTTTCGTCGACAAGGGCGGCCATCAGCTCCAGCTCAATTCGATCAACCGGGAAAGGCTCCTGGAGGCGCAGGCCCATCCGGAAGAGCATAAAAACCTGATCGTCAGGATCTGGGGATGGAGCGCCTACTTCGTGGAGCTGGACAAGGCCTATCAGGATCATCTGATCGCACGCCAGGAGTTTGACGAATGACCGGGCTGGTTTTCGACGTCAAGGAATTCGCCCTGCACGACGGATCGGGACTGCGCACCACCGTTTTTCTGAAGGGGTGCCCGCTTCGCTGCGCCTGGTGCCACAACCCCGAGGGCATGCGCCCCGTGCGGGAGATCGCGCGGGATCTGAAAAAGTGCAGACACTGCGGCCTGTGCCGCACCCCGTGCGATCACGAGGAGTGCCGGGATCTCGGCGTCTGTGTGAAGATCTGCCCCGAGGACGCGGTCAGGGCGGTGGGGAAAGTCATGACGCCGGAAGAGCTCAGCCGGAGGCTCCTGAAAAACCGGGAATTCCTGGAGGAGGGCGGCGTGACCTTTTCGGGCGGCGAGCCGCTTCTGCAGGCCGGCTTTATCCGGGAGACCGCCGCGCTTCTCCCCGGGATCAGCCTGGCGGTGGAGACGTCGGCCCATATCGATCCGGAGATCTTCCGGCGCGCGATCGCCGGGATCGACGAGATCTACGCGGATCTGAAGCTGATCGATCCCGCGCTTCACGAAAAATGGACCGGGGTCCGGAACGATCTGATCCTCGGGAATCTCCGCCGGCTCATGGAAAGCGGACGGATTTTCACGGTGCGGGTGCCTCTGATCCCCGGCGTGACGGATACGCCGGAGAACCTCTCCGGGATCGCGTCTTTTCTGGAACCGGGCCGCAGGACGGTGCGGGTGGAGCTGATCCCGTACAATCCCGTGACCGGCGCGAAGTACCGGTCGGTGGGCAGAGAGTACCGGCCTGCGTTTGATGAAAAAGCGCCGCTCCGGAAGGATCTTTCGCCCTTCCGGGAAAAGGGGATCGCCGCCGTCGCCTACTGACCCGGGGCGGAAGGCTTGAATCGGGGGGAAAAATCTGGTATACTCTTTCCGGGAAAACCGGAATGGGAAGGGAGGACAATGCCGTGAAACGAACGGGACTTGCCGGGATCTGTCTTCTTCTCTGTCTTTCGCTTTTCGCCGCCTGCGGGGAAAAGGAACCTCTTCTGGACGGAAAGAGCTTTCCCGTCACCGGCGGCAGCGCCATGACGGCGGGGCTCGACCGGACGGTCCGGACGCACATGACCGGCGAGGACGAAGCCGCCGCCGTCCGCAAGACTCTCCACACCGCCGAGGAGGAGGCCTACGAAGCGCTCCTTGCGGGGAAGGTCGGGCTGATCTACGTGCCGGGTCCGCCCTCCGCCGTCTGGGAGGAGAAAGCGAAAGCGATGGGGCTTTCCCTGGAGGCGACGCCGGTGGCGCGGGACGCTCTGGTCTTTTACGTCAATGAAAAGAATCCGGTGAAAAGCGTGTCGAAGGAGGACCTGAAAAAGATCTACTCCGGCGAGATCGATTCCTGGCGGGCTCTCAGCGGGGAAAGCGTTCCGGTGGAGGCTTACGAGTGCCCCGAAGGGAATTTCTACCGTCTCCTGATGGAAGACAAGATCATGCACGGCGCGGATACCGCCGGCGAGCCCCTGGAGGTGGCGGTCAACGAGGGGGAGGACCCGCTGCTTTTCTCCCTGGAGGACAGCGCCCTTTCCTACCGTCCCGCAAGCTATCGCAACACGCCCGGCTCCATCTTCTACGGCGGACGGCATTACCTGACCGGCACCGAAAAGGCGCGGGGCATTCGACTCCTGAAGCTGGAGGGCGCGTCCCCCGCCGACGGGGAGATCGCCTCCGGACGGTACGATCTGACCTATGACATCTACGCGGTGATCCTCTCTTCCTCGCCCGAGGGGAGCGGAGAGCGCGCCGTGGTATCCTGGCTTCTGACCGGCGAAGGGCAGAAGGCGGTGAAGGAGGCGGGTTATGCGGCTCTTTCGTAAAATACTGTGCCGGTACGCGGCGCTTCTGCCGCTCGCTGCGGCGGTCGCCGTGCTGTTTGCCGGCTGCGGCGGGACCGAAACCGTCCTCCGCTCTTCCTATACCGAAAACGCTCTCTCCGTGACGGCGGCGCCGGTGACGCGGGAGGGGACGGGACCCCGCGTGACCTCGGTCACGGTGGAGCTTGCGGGGCTTCGCGACAGGACGCTGCAGGAAAAACTGACCTCGCAGATCAACGCCGCGGTGAAAGCTCTGGAGAACGCGCCGTATCCCGACCGCTGGGGCGTCGACCGGCTGGTGCCGGAGGGAAGCGTCCCGGAACACGTGGAGGTGACCTGCCACGTCGCGGCCAATTTCGGCGGACGGCTTTCGCTCCTCATGAAAAAGGCGTCGACCTTCCGCGTCGGAAGCGAAGACGTGACCCTTTACGCGGCGGATACCAGAAACTACGGCCTTTCCGACGGACGGGAGCTTGCCCCGGCCGATCTCTTCCGGGAGGGCTTCGACGCCGGAAAGGCGCTCTATGAAAGGTTGACGGCCCTGCTTTCGACCGAAAAAGAGGAGCTTTTGCAGGCCGAAGCGCTTCCTTATCCCCTGGGAAACCTGAAATTCACCTTCTCCGGCACGGGGATCACCTTCTACGCCGATCAGGAGACTCCCGAGATCCTTTCGGATCCCACCACGATGGGAGAGGCGGCGATCCCTTACGACGAAACGCTGTTTTCCGCCCTTGTCATCTTCGACGACCCGGCCGAAGATCTGTTTGAGCCGGGAAGGGAACCGGCGCGCCATCTTCTGCGCTACCCCTCGGTGATCCGGGACAACGTGGCCATGCGGGTCAACGGGATGGAGCTGCGCGCCCTGGTGGTGACGCCCGCCTCCTTCGCCTCCCGGGCGGCGGAGGAACGGGTGATGCGGCTCGCGCCTTCGGTGGAGGACGTGGCGGCGCAGGCCACCGGCACCGGAGACGAAAGCTACAGCTGCTATTTCTACGCCGAGCGGGTGGGCAAATTCATGACGGTGCGCTTCACCGAAAACGACCGCTCCGGCATGAACAGCTTCACCTCCGACCGGATGTACGTCTTCGACGCGGTCACCGCCGGGAATCTTTCGGTGAAATCCCTTTTCCGGGAGGGCTTCGATTACGCATACGCGATCGCCCGGGTCCTCTATCCCGGCGCGGAGGAAAAGGACCTGCAGACCGAAGCGGAAGCCATCCGTCTTTCCCAGATCATCCCGCGGGAGGACCATTTCCTGGTGCGCTACACCGCCCGCGCGGAAGAGATCTCGGTTCTCTGGCGCGGCGGCGAAAGCCGCGCCCCCTACGAGGCCGTCGGCCCCGAAAATCTGACCATCTACGACTGAGGCGAAGGGGAGAGCGAAAGACCGCTCCGGCTCCCCCGCAAGAAAGGAACCTATGGATCACGCACGCATCATTGATTCGCACTGCCATATTTTTCCGGAGAAGATCGCCGCCAAAGCGACGAGCGCCATCGGCGATTTCTACGGTATCCCCATGGACGAGGTGGGAAGCGCCGCCCGTCTGCTGAGCGAGATGGACAGAGCCGGGGTCGACCTGGCGCTGGTCTGCTCCACCGCCACCAAGCCGGAGCAGGTTTCCTCCATCAACCGGTTCATTCACGACGCGGCCGACGCGGCCGGAGGGCGTTTTTACGGCTTCGGGACCCTGCATCAGGACATGACCGACGAGGAGATCGGAGACGAGCTGGACCGGATCGAAGCGCTGGGCCTTCACGGGATCAAGCTCCATTCCGATTTTCAGAAATTCTGTATCGACGACGGGCGCATGATCCCGGTTTACCGGGAGCTGGCGCGGCGGGGCCTCCCCGTTCTTTTCCATATGGGAGACGAAAGGACCGAGTATTCCGCGCCGGAAAGACTGCAGAAGGTGGCGCGCGCCGTGCCCGAGCTCCTTTCCATCGCGGCGCATCTCGGCGGATACAGCGTGTGGGACAGGGCGGAGATCCTGGCGGGGGAGGAAAACGTGGTGTTCGACTGCTCCAGCTCGCTTCCCATGCTGACCAAGGAACGCGCGCTCTGGCAGATCGGGCTTTTCGGGATCGACCGGATCTTTTTCGGATCGGATTTCCCGATGTGGAAGCAGGAGGATGAGATCGAAAGGGTGCACGCTCTCGGCCTCGGCGAGGAACAGGAGGAGATGCTCTTCCACAGGAATTTCGAGCGCTGGATCCTCGGAAAAGGGATCTGAAAAGAAAAAACGGCCCGGGGCGGATCGGCCGGATCCGCCCCGGGTTTTTGTCTTTCGTTATCCGCCGCGTTATTTCCCGGCGACCGTAAGGCCTTCGACCAGGACCGAAGGGGAGGCGAAGGTGGTGACGCTGCCCATGCCGCGGTATTCCACCTTGTCGGAAACCGCCGTGATCCCCCGGAGGAGATCGAAGAAGTTCCCGGCCACGGTGAAGGACTTTACCGCTTCCGCCTTTTTGCCGTCCCGGATCATGAAGCCCGCCGACTGCAGGGAGAAATCGCCGGAAATGGGATTGGCGCCGGCGTGCAGTCCGCCGAGGAAATCGATATAGACGCCCTCGCCCGCTTTCAGAAGGAGCTCTTCCTCGGAGAATTCACCCGGGGCCAGGTAGAAGGTGAAGGGCCGGATCTCCACGGACGAGGCGTAGCTCGCCCGGCTGGCGTTGCCGGTGGTCTCCTTTCCCATGGCGGCCGCGGTTTTCAGATTGTAGAGCAGAGTCTGAAGAACGCCTTTTTCCACCACCTTTTTCGTATGGGCGGGAGTGCCTTCGGCGTCGAAGGGCATCGGGGCGGGGGATTCGGGATAAAACGGATCGTCCACCAGCGTCACCGCGGAGGAGGCGATCTCCTTTCCCTCGCTGTCCTTCAGACGGGAAAGCCCGCGCCGGACGCTTTCGGCCGAGAAGACCGGGGAGAAGGTGGAAAGCAGGCTGGAGAAGGCTTTCGGCGCGAAGACCACCGGATAGGAGCCGGTGGGCGCCACCGCGGCACCGAGCTTGCTTTTCGCCGCCGCAGCGGCTTTTCCGGCGAGCTCGGTCTCGGAAATATCGCGTAAAATCCCGGTTTTGATCTCGTAGGCGTCCTGCATCTCCTTCCCGTCGGAGACCACGGCGGCCGACACCAGAACGGCGTTTTCCACCGTGTGGGAAAGATCCAGCCCGCGGGAATTGACGATGGATACGGTGCGGCGGAAGCTTCCCGCCTCGGTTTCGCATCCGTCGATCACCAGGGGATCGGCGGCGTAAAGCGCTTCCTGGCCAGCGAGAGCCTTTTCCAGAAGCTCTTCGGAGGTCGGCGGCACAAAGGGCTTTTTCTCCGGCGTACGGTAGATCCTGCCGCCTTCCACAAGAAATTCCTTCTCGTCGGTTTCAAGATTCAGAGCATTGTCCGCGGCGCATCTGACAAGGCGCTGCGCTTCGTCCGCTTCGAGCCTTTCGGTGGAGGCGTAGCCCATGCGGCCGTTCACGATGGCGCGGTAGGAGACGCCGCCGGAAAGCCCGCTTTCGAACCGGTTCACCTCATGCCTGAAAATGCCGACCGAGGTGGATTCTTCGCTGGCGTAATAGATCTCGTAATCGGCGACGCCGTATTCTTCGGAGGCGGCGATCACCGCTTTTTTGAATTCCTGAAAATCCATCAGACGTTCCTCCTTACCGGCCGCCCACGGTGATGCTCGAAACGCGGATCATGGGCTGGCCCACGTTGGTGGGGATGGAACCGGAGGAGGAGCCGCACATACCCTGCCCCATGTCCAGATCGGTGCCCACCATGTCGATCTTCTGAATGACGTCGCTCCCCTTGCCCACGAGGCTTGCGCCGCGCACCGGCTCGGCGACCTTTCCGTCCCGGATCAGATAACCCTCCTGCACGGCGAAGTTGAATTCGCCGGTGGCGGGATTGACGCTGCCGCCGCCCATTTCCTTGGCGTAGAGGCCGTATTCGATGGAGGAGAGGATATCCTCGTTTCTGTCCGTGCCGTTCGCGATGTAGGTGTTGGTCATGCGGGAGGTGGTCGTGAAGCTGTAGCTCTGCTTCCTGGCCGACCCGGTGGGATCCATGTGCATGCGCCGGGCGCCCATCTTGTCGATCATGTAGCTTTTCAGAACGCCGTTTTCGATCAGAACGTTTTTCCGGGCGGGAGTCCCCTCGTCGTCGATGTTGATCGACCCCCAGGCGTTCGGAATGGTGCCGTCGTCGATGGCGGTGACCTTTTCGTTTGCGATCTTCTGCCCGAGCTTGCCCGTGAATTCCGACATGCCGTAGGCGACGCTGGAGGCCTCCAGAGAATGGCCGCAGGCCTCGTGGAAGATCACCCCGCCGAAGCCGTTGCCGATGGCCACCGGCATGACCCCCGCCGGACAGTAGCCGGCGCCGGCCATGACCAGAGCCTGCCGCGCCGCGTGGATCCCGGTTTCCCGGGGATCGATCAGACCGTCGAACATTTCAAGGCCCATGCGCCGGCCGGGACGGCAGCCGCCGGTCTGCGTCTCGCCGTTCTTTTCGGCCACCGCCTGGATCACCAGACGCGTGCGGATCTGCCGGTCCTCGGCGTACAGCCCTTCGCTGGTGGCGATCAGGATGTTGTGATCGAAGGAAAGAAGGCTTCCGGTGACCTGACGGATCGCGGGATCGTAATCCCTGGCCGCGAAGTATCCTTCCTTCAGGATCGCGATCTTTCTTTTGTTCGGGACCGAGGAGGGGACGATCCTGACGGGATGGACGTCGCCGAAGAGCCGTTCCGTGAGGGAGATTTCGATTTCCGCCTTCCCCTCGCCCAGAGCGGAGGCCGCGGAGGAAGCGCAGCGGAGAAGGCCTTCTTCGCTCAGGTCCACCGTGGAGGCGGTGACGCTCCGAAGGCCTTTGAAGACGCGGACGCCCGCGCCGGAGATGACGGCGTCGGTGATGGCGTTGACTTTGTCGGCCACCATGTTGACGGCGTGGTTCAGTGTGTTTTCCACAAAGAGCTCGGCGTAGTCGGCGCCGGTGGAGGCGGCGCGTGCCAGCACGCGCTCGCAGATTTCGCGCTTGATCATGACGGGAAGGACTCCTTTCCTGTTCCGCGGCGGCGCCGCGGAAGGTACGTGAGGGATGACGCGGCGGGACGGGGAGCGTTTCAGCTTTCCCGCGCGCCCGGGTCGGTGAGATCGTGAGGGGTGAGGGGAGAGGGATCGGCGCCCGAGGCGATGGCCGCCGCGCGGGCCGCGGCGTAGGCGATGGAGCGGAGAGGCAGCTTTTCCGCAAACCCCCAGAGCAGAGCGGCGGCAGCCGCGTCCTCCGCGGCCTCTTCCCGGCCCGGCCGGGGAGTGAAGGGCATGGCGATCCGGTCGGACCCGCTGGCCAGAAGAAAGCCCTCGGCTCCCAGAGAGAGCAGGACCAGCTTGATCCCGCTGTGACAGAGAGCGGCGGCGCAGTCGGCGGGAGAGAGCCTGCCGGTCAGCCTTCGCGCCTCGATCAGGCTGAGGGAGATCCCGAAGAGCCTTCCGAGGATCGGCGAAAGCCGGGTGCATTTCGCCGGGGAAACGCCGAGAGCGAAAAGCGGGACGCGCAGGCGATCGGCCAGATACACGCAGACCTCTTTTTCCAGATCGGCGCTGAAAAGACAGGCGTCGGCCAGATTGATCAGCGGCAGCCGCTCCTCAAAAAAGCTCTGATCCAGCTCCGCGAACGGCCGGACGTCGCTCACCGAAAAGGAACGGTCTCCCCGCTCGGAAAGCACCGAGAGGAAGGCCGGGGGAGCGCTTTCCCCCTCGTCGGCACAGGAAACGTCCACGCCGGAGGCCGCGGCGGCCTCCCGGAGGAGAGACGAAACAGCGTCGCGGCCGAAACGGGTACAGAGCGATGGAGAAAGCCCCAGAGAAGCCAGATCCCGGGCGATGCGGAAACCGCTTCCGCCGAAGGCGAGTGTGATCTCGCCGGGATTGGGCTCGTGGGAGGAAAGACTCTTTTCTGTGCGGGCGCCGATTTCAATGCCCGCCGCGCCGATGACGGCGATGGGGTGCTTCATCTTCTTCGGTCCTTTGCCGCGATTTTCCGGGAGAAAACACGGATAACCGCTTATTCTTCCCGCATAGTATAGCCGAAAGGACGTTTTCTGTCAAGAGATTCGCTTTTCACCTCCCCCCGCCCTTGCAAAGCGCGGCCGGATATGATAGTATTTCCGGTAGAAACGATCCGGATAACACCGGCGGCGAGAGGAGGAAAAGAAGCGTGCGCATCCTGATCTGCCCCGATTCCTTCAAGGGAACGCTTTCGGCCGGAGATGCGGCGCGCGCCATGGAAAAGGGCGCGCGGCGCGCGTGCGGAGACGACGCCCGGATCCGCCTTTTGCCTCTCGGCGACGGCGGCGAAGGAAGCATCGACTGCTTTTTTGAAGCAGGCGCCGAAGAAAGAAAAACGACCGTCGCCGGTCCCTACGGGGAAAGGCTCGAGGCGCGCTGGCTCCTCTTTCCCGACCGGAAGACGGCTTACGTCGAATCGGCCGAGGCGGCGGGTCTGACCCGTACGGCGCGGCGCGAAACGGCGTTCGCCACCAGTTACGGCGTGGGAGAACTGATCCGCGAGGCCGCCGGGGAGGCGGAGAAGATCCTTCTCGGCCTCGGCGGAAGCGCCACCAGCGATATGGGCCTGGGGATGGCGGCCGCGCTCGGCTTCCTCTTCCGGGACGCGGAGGGGAAAAGCTTCCTGCCCACCGGCGCGACGCTGGCGCGCGTCGCGTCGTTTGAAAGACCGCAGGGGAAGATCCCCGCGATCCACGCCCTTTCGGACGTGGAAAACCAGCTTTGCGGCCCGCTCGGTGCGGCGGCGGTCTTCGGTCCGCAGAAGGGGGCCGACGAAGAGACCGTGGAGCTTCTGGACCGGGGCATGCGAAAGGCCTCGTCCCTGATCGATCCGGGAAAGGCGGAGCTTCCCGGCGCGGGCGCCGCGGGCGGCATGGGATACGCTGTGCTTGCGCTCCTCGGCGGATCGCTCGGCCCCGGCATCGAGGAGATCGCCCGGGTCATCGGCCTGGAGGAGGCCGTCGCCGAAGCGGATTACGTTCTCTCCGGAGAGGGCAGCTTCGACCGGCAGTCGCTGATGGGAAAGGCCGTCGGCGGCGTGGCGAAGCTCGCGAAAAAGCACGGAACGCCGCTTTTCGTCCTTTCCGGGATCGCCGGACTGGACCCCTCCGCTTATGAAAAGGGCGTCGAAGCGGTGTGGCCCCTGACGCGTTACCGCCTTGCCTCTCTGCCGGGCCCGGAAGAGACCGCAAAGGCGCTGGAAGATCATACGGAGGCGCTTTTCCGCACGGTGAACGCCGCGGGGCAAGGCTCCTCCCGGAAATAAGGAGAATGAAACCATGACATTTCAGGAAAGAAGGATCCCCGCGCTTCCCGTCATGAAGACAGAGGAGGAAAGAAAGGCCGCGAGGGCGGCGCTCTACGCGAAGATGCGCGACCGCCTTTACGGCGAAATGCCCCCGGCGCCCGAAAAGGTGGAGGGCCGACTGATCATGTCCGACGGCGAGAGCTTCGGCGGCAAGGCCGTCATGGCCTCCTACGAAATCTCTTTCGACGCGCCCTTCAGCTGCGCGTCCTTCCCCATGACCTATCTTGCGCCGAACGACGGCAGAAAGCATCCCTTCTTCGTGAACATCTGCTTCATGAAGGACGTTCCGAACCGGTATCTGCCGGCGGAGGAGATCATCGACCGCGGATACGGGCTCGCCACCTTCTGTTATCAGGAGGTATCGCAGGACGGACCGGAATTCGACGGGATCGCCCCGCTCTTCGGCACCGACCGCCGGAAGCCTCTGACCTGGGGCAAGATCGGGATCTGGGCGTATGCGGCGTCGCGCGTCCTGGACTTTATCCTGACCATGCCGGAGACGGATCCGGACCGGGTGGCGGTGATCGGGCACTCCCGCCTCGGCAAGACCGCCCTGTGGGCGGGCGCGAACGATCCGCGCTTCGCCCTGACCATCTCCAACGAATCAGGCTGCGGCGGCGCGGCGATCAACCGCGGCAAGGTGGGCGAGACGCTTTCCGGCATGACCGACGTCTTCCCTTACTGGTTCAGTCCCGCCATGCAGGAGCTGCGCGGCGCAGAGCCCGGAGATCTGGATTTTGACGCGCACGACCTTCTGGCTCTGATCGCGCCGCGGCATCTTCTGGTGGGCTCGGCCGAAAAGGACGAATGGGCCGATCCCGCAAGCGAGATGGCGGCATGCCTCGCGGCTTCCCCCGCCTGGGACGCCTGCGGCGTTCCGGGATTCCTCGCGGATGGGGAGACCCCGCGTGTCGGCGTAAGGTTCCACGGCGGGCGCGTGGGGTATCACGAAAGAGCCGGCGCACATTTCATGAGCCGCACCGACTGGAACATCTACATGGACTACCGGGATCTTCACAAGATCTGATCCGCGATCGTCCGTATACGGATAACGAGCGGAGCATAGAGACTGCTCCGGATCGCGGAGCGATCTGTCGCCCCCCCGGCTGAGAAAGCAGGGCTTCCGGGACGCACGGCGTTCACCGGAAGCCCTGTATGCTTTTCTGCCGCGCGCTTTTCAATCCGCCCGGACGTCCTGCCATATCCCGTCCGCCCGGAGTTCGTCCGCAGGTCTGTCGAGATCGAGACGGACGACCGTCACGGGCATATTGCGGGCGTCGGCGTCCACGGCCAGCGTGATCTGCCCGCCTTCCTCTTTCCATTGCAGGGAATCGGTCGTCAGAGCGCGGACGTTCAGGACGCGGGCTCCGAGCGCCGGCAGTCTGATCCGGTTCCGCTTCCACTCCCAGACGTGCACGTAAAGCGTCTTCCCGCGCCGCGTCATGCCGCCGGACCCGTCGTTTTTCCACGGACCGCCGCGCGTACCGTAAATGCATTCGCCGTACTTCCCGAGCCATGCTCCGATCTCCGCAAGCCTTTCCGCCTGATCCTCCGGGATCGTGCCGTCCGGCTTCGGCCCGACGTTCAGCAGCATATTGCCGTCTCCCGTCGCACACCGGGACAGAAGCGTCAGCGATTCCCGGAGGGAGTACGGCGGCCAGTCCGGAATATACCCCCACGATCCGTTGAACGTGACGTTCGTTTCCCAGGGCTCGCTCGTATTGAATGCGCCGACGTAACCCTCCGGCGTGAGAAAATCGCCGTATTCGCGCGCGCCGTACCGGTTGTTGATTACGATCCCGGGCTGAAGAGAACGGATCATCCCGTCCAGCTCTTCCGCATGCCAGAAGCCGGGACACTGCGGGTTTTCCGGCGTGCTTGCGGTATCGTTGTGAAGATTGCGCCCGTGACATAGCCAGTAGTCCTCGCCGCCGTCGAACCAGAAGACGTCGATTTTGCCGTAATTCGTCATCAGCTCCCGGATCTGATCGAAGCACTGGCGGCGCAGATCGTCCGCGCTCTTTCCGTACATCCTCGGGAAAAAGAAGCCGGGGAAACGCCAGTCTATCGGGGAATAATAAAAGCCGACCTTCAGCCCCTCCGCCCGGCAGGCGTCGACGTATTCCCGCACAAAATCGCGCTTTGCCGCCGCATGCATCGCGTCGAACCGCCCGTAACTGGACGGGCTGTCCCAAAGAGCGAAGCCGTCGTGATGCCGGGTCGTCAGGACCATGTATTTCATGCCGGCGGCCTTCGCAATGCGCGCCCATGCCGCGGCGTCGAATTTCTCCGCCGTGAAGCGGTCGGCGAGACGGCGGTACTCGTCCACGTCGATCGGATCGTTGTACATCGCCCACTCGCCGTGCCCGACGAGGGCGTAAAGGCCCCAGTGAATGAACATGCCGAACCGCATGTCCCGCCACGCCTCCATATCCGGTTTCATAGAATCTTTCCTCCTTTCCGGCATACCCGGCCGACCGGCGCAGGGCAACGCCGGCCCTTCGCTTTCCAGACGTATCATATCTCCTTTCTCCGCTTATGTCAACGAAAAGACGGCGTGCATCCGGATCCGTACGCGGCTCGCGGAACCGGAGGTCCGAAAACGCGGTCTGTTTTTGTGCGGAGACGGTGCGGACCGGGGAACTTTCCGGCGGAAAAAGCCGTCAAATCCATGCTCTGCGGCGGCTCCCGACATAAGCTTTCGCGCGAAAAAGACCGGATGAAAAGGCGTTTCCGGGGCTTTTTCCGCGAAGTCGAGATTGATTTCCGCGGCTTTTTGTGGTAAACTGAAAAAAACCAAAGCAAGGGGGAAGAAGCGCGTGCGCTTCGGGAGGAACGAAAATGGCTGACAGGGAAAAGCTTCTGATGCTTCTCGGCAATATCGAAAAGGCCGTCGTGGGGAAAAGACAGGCGGCGTCTCTCCTGACGGTGGCGCTCCTGTGCCGCGGTCACGTCCTGATCGAGGACGTACCGGGCGTGGGGAAGACCACCATGGTGCGCGCTCTGGCGCGCTCTCTGGATCTTTCGGTGCGCCGGATCCAGTTCACGCCCGACGTGATGCCCGCCGATCTTTCGGGATATACCATGTACGACGCGGGCGAAAAGAAATTCTTTTATCATCCCGGACTTCTGATGAGCCCGGTGATCCTCGCCGACGAGATCAACCGCGCCTCTCCCAAAACGCAGGCGAGCCTCCTGGAGGCCATGGAGGAGAGAAAGGTGACGGTGGACGGGAAAGAGTACGCTCTGCCTTTTCCGTTCGTCGTGATGGCTACTCAGAATCCCGCCGATATGACCGGGACCTATCCGCTGCCGGAGTCGGAGCTTGACCGCTTCCTGTTCAAGATCCGCATCGGCTATCCCGAAAAGGAGGACGAACAGAAGATCCTCCGTCTGCGCATGAAGGGCGGCACCGGTCTTGAGGAGATCGAGCCCGTCATCACCGCAGAAGAACTGGCGGAGATGCAGAGCGCGGTCCGCGAGATCAGGGTGTCTCCGGAGCTTGTCGCCTACATTGCCGAGCTGGCGGCGGCCACCCGCGCCAGCCGCGATCTTTCCCTGGGCGTCAGCCCGCGCGGCTCCATCGCTTTGCTTTCCGCGTCGCAGGCGGTGGCGTACCTGGCCGGCAGGGATTACGTGACCCCCGACGACGTGCGGAGCATGCTCCCCTTCGTTTTCGCGCACCGGCTGATCCTGAAGAAAGAAGCCGTCATCGCCGGAAAGAGCGCCGCCGGCATTCTGGCCGGCCTGGTCGCCGTGGTGGGCGTTCCCGGCCTGGAAGAGAAGAAATGAGACTGGTCAGATCGCGCGTGGTCTATCTTTTGATCGTCGCCGCCGTCATGCTCTACACCGCCGTGGTCAAAAGCCGCAACGCCGAGCTTTTGATGTACGGGGTGATCCTTCTGCCGGCGCTGACGCTCGTTTACGCGCTTTTGACCCTGCCCTTTATCAAGGTGACCGTCACTCCCTCCGAGGAACGGCCGGTCAAAGGCGACGCCGTGACCGTAACGGTCACGGTGAAAAACCGGTTTATTCTCCCGATCCCCTATCTGACGCTTTATACGTCTGTGGACCGGGCGATTTCCTATGACCCGAAGGAGGAATTCCTGGCGACGCAGATTTCACTGGGGCCTCTGGAAAAGCGAAATCTGGAGCTGGACGTTCTTTGCCGGCGGCACGGATATTTCACCTGCGGGCTGACGAGCCTTGCGGTGGTGGACTATCTGCGCCTTTTCCGTATCCCGCGCTTTTTCCGCTCCCACCGTCTTCTGATCTATCCCTCGGTGGAGGGCGGCGGCGGCGCGCTGCTCAGAAGACTGCCCTCCGATCCCGGCACGTATCCCGTGGCGGGGAGAAGGGGAGAGATCGAGCCCGGCGTCGGGGAGATCCGCGCCTACCGGCCGGGAGATCCGGCGTCAAGGCTGCATCACGCGCTTTCCTCCCGGGGACTCGGATTGTTCACCCGGGAACCGGAGCGCGTCGGCCGCCAGGCGATCAATCTGCTTTACGACAACCGCGGCGCGTCTCCCGACGAGATCGATCTTTTGGCGCATCTGGCCTCGGCCATGATCTACGACGCCACCGAAGCCGATATGCTCGTGCGCCTTCTCACCGGCGTGGAGAGAAAATGCGTGGGCGTGCGGGCTGAGGATTACGAACCTCTGGAATTTCTCAAAGCCTTTCACGTGATTTCAGAGGGGTGCCGGGAGCCTCTGAATCTGGATCTGCGGAATCTGGATCCCGCCGGAGGGGTCCTGCTTGCCGACGCACGGCTGGTGATCTTCACCTCCGATCTGGATGAGGAGCTTCTGCTTTTCGCCTCCCGGGCGAAGGACCGGGGCTTTGAGCCCGCGGTGATCGCCGTGGGGGACGAGCTTTACCGCGAAGAGATTTTTGAAAGGCTCGGCCTTGAGGTCTATTACGCGCAGGGGGAAGACGACGACCCGGTCTGGTCGTTGGTCTGATCCCGGCGCGTCCGCCTGATTCTGAAGAAAGGAGAAAGCCATGCTGAAAAAACTGTTTTCCCGCGACAAGCTGATCGGGTACGGGGACAGACTGGTCAAGCTTCTGGTGGACTATCTGGTCACACTGATTTTCGCCTATTTTGCAGTCTTTTCGGTGTGCGGGGCGATCCCTCACGTGGCGGAGACCTATACGCCGGAGCTGCTTTTGCGGTATACGGCGTTCTTTGCCGCGGTATGGAACATCCTCCTTTCCAGCGCGGCGATTTCCATCCTGACCATCACGGCTCTCTTCGCTTCGGCGGTTGCGAGCGTGATCTACTACATCGCCGACCCGACGTTTCAGGCCTTCATCGATTCCTATTTCCGGTGGATCTCCACCCTGTTCTGGAAAATCAACGCCGCGGACGCGCTTTTCGAGTACGTGACCGTGATCGCGATCACGGTATTCTTCACCCTGCTTTTGACCTTCTTCGCCACGCGCTTTTCCAACGTGTGGCTGGTGCTTTTCCTGATCGTGCCCTTCGCCGCCTATTACGACAGCGTGGGCGACGGGACCGGCGTTTCCTACTTTATGATCCTGGTGTTCGGCCTGGCGCTCTACTATATGCGCCTGCGCCAGTCGATCTATCTCGATTACCGGCTGGCGGAACGGGATGCGGTGCGTTTCGGCAATATGAGGAACATCGTGATGCTGCCGGCAGTGGTGATCGCGGTGACGCTCGTGATTCTGGTCGGCAAGATCCCGGCCGATCAGTATGCCGCGTCGGAGATGAATCTCGGCATCAGCGCCAGGATCACCCAGTTCCTGCTGGAGACCGAGGAGCACCTCTTTTCCGGCTTCCGCAGCATCGATTATGAGGCCGACCGCATCGGTATGGACGATCATCAGGGCAGGTTCCTCAACAACGCGGGCGTGGAGGTCCTGACCTTTGAAAGCCATGCCGCCGAGCCCGGATATTTTTACCTGCGTTCCTATGCCTATCAGAACTATAAAAACGGCTGGGAGCGCAAGGGCGTGCTCGGCGTGAAGCCTTCCGATTCCGGCGCCCCCTTCGCTACGGCGAGAAGCGAACTGGAAAACGCGCGGAATCTGGTGATCAACCGGGCCCTCAACAGCTACAACAGCGAAGAAAAAGACGCGGCGTTTACCCTGCGCCGGCAGATCGCCAAGGACGAAGTCCGCATCCGCTACGAGGATATCGCGGCGAAGACCGTCTTTGAAGTGCCTCTGGCGCGTCAGTATTCGATCCTCGACACCAGGAAACTCGAGGTTTCCGACGACCTCGCCGGTTCGGGGCTTTATTCTCCGGAGCAGGTCCCGAAGGCGACCACCTATTCGGCCGAATGCTTTCTGGTGACCGGCGAGAAGAAGGATTTCTTCGATTATTTCGGGGACGGCTTCTATGACGGAGTCACCGAACGGGAAGCGTCCTCCATCTATCACGGAGATCTGGCCTTTTTCAGAAGCTATGCCGAAAAGATCCAAAGAAACTATACGTCGACGGCGGGCTTTTCCGAACGGCTGACGGCTCTCGCGCTCCGGATCACGGGGAATGCGGGAACGACCTACGAAAAAGCGGAGTGCATCGCCTCCTACCTCCGGGAGAATTACAAGTATAATCCCCGGGCTTATCTGCCCAAAAACGGCAGCGATTTCGTCGAGGATTTCCTTTTTGCTTCGAAAACCGGAAACGACGTGCATTTCGCCTCTGCCGCGGTGCTTCTCCTGCGGGCCGCGGAGGTCCCCGCGCGCTACGCCGAAGGGTATCTGGCGCTGGCAGGCGGCAGCATGGGCGAGGTGTCGATCCATCAGAAGGACGAACACGCCTGGGCGGAGATCTATCTGGAAGGTCTGGGCTGGATCCCGGTGGAATCGGTGCCCGGGAAAAACGTCGTGCCTGTGGTGGAGGAAGAGAACGAAGAAGGCGCGGCCTCCTTCCTCAGAAGTCTGACGCTCCGGGATATCGGCGGCGCGGCGCTTTACTGGCTGAAGACGGCTCTCGTTTTCACGGCGAAGATCCTTCTCGGGCTTGCGATCACGGCGGTTTCCGCCCTGGCGTTCCTCGTCCTGAAGGAGATCGCGATCCGGCTGATCCTCGCGCGGTGCAGGGGATTCCGGGGATATCGCGCAGGGCTCGGCTATCTTCTCCGCAAGGCGCGGTTCGCGGGACTTCGCCGGGGCGACGGCGAGGGGCTCGGCGCCTTTGCCCGCAGAGTGGACAGGCTCCTTCCGGAGGAGGAAAAGCTTCTGCCGCTGGTGGATGCCGGGTACGACGCGCGCTACGGGGGAAGAGCGCTTTCCGCCGAGGCGTCGGAAAAGCTTTCCCGGCAGCTCGTCCACTATCCGCGGTTTGCCAGATCTTTGATCTCCGACCGGAAAAAGAGATTGTTGTCCTATCTGATCTGATTCCCGGATACGGGGATAAACCGGGGGAGGCCGCAAGGCTTCCCCCGGTTCGTCTCCCGCGGGACCGGGAGAAAAGTCGACGCGGCGCAGCGGCAGTCCGAAAAGAAGGACTGCCGTGTGCTTTTTGCCGGGAAAACCGAAAAAAGCCAAAGAAAACGGTTGCATTTTTCCCTGATCTGTGATACTATCTAATGGTTGCAAAGAAATAATGATCCCAAGTCGATCAAATCCAAATGAAAAGGAAGAAAAAACGAATGAAGAAGTACGTCTATCTCTTCTCGGAAGGGAATGCGAAGATGCGCGACCTGCTCGGCGGCAAAGGCGCGAACCTGGCCGAAATGACCGGACTCGGCCTGCCGGTGCCCCAGGGCTTCACCATCTCCACAGAAGCCTGCACCCAGTACTATGAGGACGGCAGGCAGATCAACCCCGAAATCCGGGCGCAGATCATGGAGTATATCGAAAAAATGGAAGAGATCACCGGCAAAAAGTTCGGCGATCTGGAAAATCCGCTTCTGGTTTCGGTGCGTTCCGGCGCCCGCGCCTCCATGCCGGGCATGATGGACACCATCCTGAACCTCGGCCTCAACGAAGAGGTTGTGGAGGTCATCGCGAAGAAATCGGGCAATCCCCGCTGGGCGTGGGACTGCTATCGCCGGTTCATCCAGATGTTCTCCGACGTGGTCATGGAGGTCGGCAAGAAGTATTTTGAGACCCTGATCGACCGCATGAAGGA
>JAFRWU010000067.1 GCA_017441705.1 Clostridia bacterium
AGCGGGAGAATGAGGGTAACTACGAGCACTGTGGCAAGCAGGCGCTTTTTCATGGCGGTGACTTCTTTCCGGGATGATCTGCATCCCATGTATTTCTTTATGCTTTCTTTCGTTATATCGTTCTGTGTCCGGTGCCGTTTCACATCCCGGGGACGATCATGCCGTTCCGGGACAGGGTCTTTCTCAGTTCGTCCGTATCCAGTTCCGGTGCGGGGACGCCCTTTCCGGCCGCCAGGGCGGCCGCTGTGCCTGCTGCTTCCCCGGTGGCCATGCAGGTCGCCTGCACGCGGTAGGCGCTCTGCGCGCGTCTGTCGCCCGAGATGATGCGTCCCGCCGTGAGGAGGTTTTCGAATCCCTTCACCGTGAGCGCTCCGTACGGGATGCCGGGCACTTTTCCTTCTTCGAGATAGACGTTGTCAAGAGGTTTATTCTCGTCCTTTCCCCGGTGGACGTCGATCGGATAGAAGGAATAGCAGACCGAATCGGGCGGCACGACGCCTGCCACGTAATCCTTTCCCGTGACATACGCGTTCCCGATCACACGGCAGGACTCCCGGGCGGAGACCAGCGGGGCGCAGGAGGCGACGTACGCGTCCTCGTAACCCGGGATCCCGTTCATCCAGTCCATGACGCGGGCGATCGATTTCCGGCCTTCGATCTCGCCCTTCGTCCGGCTTTCGTTGTCGGCGCCGTTGAAGGGATACACGTGGTTCAGATTGCTCCCGACGTTGATAACGTAGCTTTTGTCGTAGGCGGCGGCGCGTCCGCGTCCTTTCCCGGTGAAAAGCGGCCCCGCGTTCATCCCCCAGACGTCGTGCTGGTCTATTTCTCCCTTTTCCACGCGTCCGGCGAAATCCTTGTTCCAGATTTCCTTATCCGGGCTCTCTTCATCGCAGTTCATGAAGATGCTGTTGAGACTCGCGGGCTGCAGCTCCTCCGAGATCTCGATTTCAGCCCCGGAGAGCCTGGAGAGAACGGCGTCTCCCGTGCAGTCGATGAAGATCTTCGCCTTGACGCGCTCGAGACCTTCGAACGTGCCGACGAGAATTGATATGACGCGGCCTTCCCGGACTTCGGAATATACGACGCTCTGATGATACCGCATTTTGACGCCGGAGTCCAGCATCATTTTGTCGATCTCGGTCTCGGCGCGGAACGCGTTGAGCTCCACGGCCATCTGCGGATGCCTGAGGTCATACGGCGCCGGCGGAAGCTCGGCGTATCCCTTTTCGGCGAGGCGTGTCATCAGCTCCCAGCCGATCCCGGCGATGATCTGCTTCCCGTGGGCATGAAAAAGCGCGGGGGCCGATACGCCTCCGACCGTCATGGTGCCTCCGCACGCGCCGAACCGTTCGATAACGGCGGTGTCGGCTCCCATGCGAGCCGCGGCGATCGCGGCGCAGAACCCGGCCGTTCCTCCCCCGCATACGACGACGTCGTATGTGCTTTCTCTTTTGATCTCTATCTCCATCCGTCAAAACTCCTTTCGGAAGTCTGATCGATTGATTCGTTCTGTCTTGTATTTCAGTCAGTTCTGATTCTTGATCTCACACGGCGGGGATCTCACAGATCTTCGCGCCGTACGGCGGGGTATCATGCCTTTATACGGGGCTGGCACTCCGTCGCCTTGCGGCCCGGAAGGACCGGCTCAGTCTCCCTTCGTGAGCGCATACGTTCCGCTGTTGAAATCGACCTCTGCCGCGTACCCGCCTTCGAACCAGGTCTTCTGGCGTCCGGGATCGCCGCCCGCCATCTCGTGGCGGAGCATCTCCCTGTTCTGGACCTGTTTCTGCCAGTCGGTGATGATCTTCACCTTTTCGATGGTCTTCTCGTCCGCATCCAGGTTCACATAGGCCGCGCCGCCGTGGAGCAGGGCGAATAGCATGCCATCGTCCGCTCCGTCTTCTCCGGACCCGTCGCCGGTATGCGTCCAGGGAATCACGATGCAGTCATGATACACCAGATCCAGGAGCGGGATCCGGATCCCCGTATACTCTCCCGGGCGGAAGTCCACCGCGGCATGGGGCGCGTGATGGAGGAAAGCCAGTCCCGGGAACGCCCAGTCGACGCCCTCCTCGGACTGGATCAGCGTGCCGCGCATGCCGGCCTCCCGGAAACAGCGGAGGCGCCAGGCGGCGCATTCTCCCCTGGTCATGGGATGCTCGGGATGGAAGCACTCGTCCAGCTCCACGCAGGAGAAAACGTCCAGATAGGCATTGTCGGGCAGGATCCCGTGGTCATAGAGCGCGTCATAGTTCCGGCGCACATAATAGGGCGCCTGCGTGGCGCAGAGAAAAGTCTGTTTCCCTCCCATCCAGATCGCGTGTGTCGCAACACAGCCGTCCTCCCCATGGACGGCGAGCTCCTCGTCAAAGGTCTCGGCGTCGTAGAAGTAATCCCGGTACTGGTCGTGGATGCCGAAGAAGTATCCCAGTTCATGGCAGGCGTCCTGGAGATCCTTCATGCCCTGCCAGCCGCCCAGCTCCTCCGCGGGCGGCAGATAATCCGGGTGCTGGTTGTCGTAGCCCCGGCGTCCCCATCCGTCCAGATGGAGCACCGCCTTCTCCTGCCCTCTGGCGCGCAGCCGGCGGAGATGTTCGGCGACGCAGGCAAAGCTCTGTTTCCTATCGTTGTTCTCGGGATGCTCCGCGTCGTAGGCGTCGCTCTCGGGGACGGTGTGGTACCAGATATACGTGTGGACGATGGGCCGGCCTATAAGCTCACGGACCTTGGGATTGGCCGCCGCCTTCTCCCGCAGGGTGACGAGCTCGCCGATGGAGCGGACGTACGCGCGGTACGCCTTGGCCATGTCGTTGTAGTCGGCCCCGGCCGGGAAGAATTTCACCCGGAGCTTGCGCGCGTATCCGACCTTGCCCAGAGATTCCCTCCAGCGCGGTCCGACGACCACGGGCTGTTTCCCGCCGCACCGGGGCAGCATGCCGCCGTCGTAGCGGGTCTCGAAGATGCTCATCACGGCGCCGCCGGCGTCGTACTGCCCGAAAAACTGCATGTACATGGATCTTGCGCAGCTGTATCTCCCCCGCTCGAACGGGATGCCCATGTACCAGAGCCAGTCGTCGGGCAGCTCCTCTTCCGTATAGTTGGGGATGAGGCATCCGTGCATCAGGGGCAGGACCGTCATCGCCTCTTCCGCCTCGTTGGCAAAGGGAGCCGGCCAGAGGATCTCCCGGACGGGAGCGTCCGAAAGAGGGATCATCTCGAAGAGGACGTCCCCCGTGGCGTCTTCGCTCCAGAGCCGGCATTCCAGGACCAGGCCGGGGATGCCGGGAAAATCCCTGTATAGGATCCTGTATCCGGAACCCGCGCCGGTGATATAGGGGCGCGTCTCCGCCTTTGCCGCAGAGAAAGGGACTTCACTGCCGTCCTTCAGAAGGACGCGGCACTCCCACGGCGCGCTTTTCCATATCCTGCCCCCGGCTTCGATCGAGAAGCCGGAGGAAAACTCGAGGATCCTGCTCATGGGTCCGCCCCCCTGTTTCGTAATTCTCAGATTATCATAATACAAGGCCCCGCCCGTGTCAATAAGGGGAAGTCCTAATGCAGGGTTCTGCGGCTGCCTGTTCTCTGGAAGAAGGCAGGACGTTCGGTTCTGTCGGGCCCTGAAAAACACGCCTGCGTTCTTCTTGCCGGTCTGTATTGCGCGGAAGCCGGTTTCTTTTTCCTGTCAGACGTTCCTCCATACTGAGACGTCGCCAGCGAAAACTGCCGCCCCGGGGCAAATCTCGCGCTTTCAGGACAGGTTCTCCTTGTATTCCGAGGCGCATATGAGATATAATAGGGCGAGAACACCGATCGGAGGAAGAGACATATGACGAGCAGAGAATGGTTCAAGCAGGCGAAATTCGGCATGATGATCCACTGGGGGCTTTACGCGCTGCCGGCGGGCGAATGGAAAGGCCGGAGGATGGAATACATCGGCGAATGGGCGCAGCAGTATTTCCGCATCCCGAACGCGGAATACGCCCGCCTCGCCTCCGCCTTCAACCCGATCCTCTTTGACGCGGACGAGTGGGTGAAGCTCGCGAAGGACGCCGGGATGCAATACATGGTTTTCACCTCGAAGCACCACGACGGCTTCGCCATGTACAAATCCGACGTGTCGGAATACAATATCGTCGATGCGACTCCCTTCGGGCGCGACGTCGTGGGAGAGCTTGCCGAAGCCTGCCGGAAACACGGGCTGAAATTCGGGCTTTATTATTCCCAGGATCTGGACTGGAACCACCCGGACGGAGGCGGATACAAGACCGGCAAGACCTGGTGCGGCGGCGCCGCGTACTGGACCAACAACTGGGATTATCCGGATGCGGAGAAAAAGGACTATTCCCGCTGCTTTGAGGAGAAGATCAAGCCGCAGGTGACGGAGATCCTCACCCGGTACGGAGACCTCTGCCTGATCTGGTTCGATGTACCGTTCACCATTTCTCCCGAACAGACCGACGAGCTTTACGCTCTGGTCAAGAAATACCAGCCGGATTGCCTCGTGAACTCCCGCATCGGCAACGGCCGCGGCGATTATTCCTCGGCCGGCGACAACGAGATCCCCGACGACGACAAGGGCGAAATGCTCTTCGAGACCCCGGCGACACTCAACGACACCTGGGGATACAAGAGCTTCGACAACAACTGGAAATCCGCCGACGAGGTGATCCGGCTGAAAACCCACCTGAACGAGCGCGGGATCAATTACCTTCTGAACGTCGGTCCCGACGCGCTCGGACGCATCCCCGCGCCCGCCTGCGATATCCTCCGGGAGGTCGGGAGACGGATCGGCGGGAAAGAATAAGGAGAGGGAAACGGAACACGCCGCCGGGCGGCGTGCGTCCTCCATCCGCAGGAAGCTTTTGAGAGCGCTTTTCTCCCCCGGCTTCCCCATATTTCCCGTACCGCACGAACGCTGCCGAATCCTTAACCTTTCAGCATGCAAAGCTCCGTATCTCCGCGGAAGCGCCGCAAAACGGCGTTCACCGCGGAAATACGGAGTTGTCTTTTTCTGTCTTACGCTTTGCGTCCGGCGCGGGCGTCGTTTCCGCCTGTCGGATCCGCGGGCGTCGCAGACCGCCCGGCACAGGCGTAAATCCCCGCCGGAACCCGATCCGGGCCGGCGGAGCGGGCTGCCGCCCGTTCCTTAAAACAGTTTTCCGGGATTGAGGATCCCGTTCGGGTCGAAGACCTTCTTAATGCCGCGCATCAGTTCCACCTGCTTTTCGCCGCAGACCTCGCGCATATACCGCTTTTTGGCGTATCCGATCCCGTGCTCTCCGGAGACCTGGCCGTTCAGCTCCGCCGCCCGCGCGTACATCTTCCGGAAGGCCGTCTCCATCCGCTTCTCCCATTCTTCCTCTGAAAGTCCGTCGCGGCACAGGTACACGTGCAGGTTCCCGTCCCCCGCGTGACCGAAGCTGGGGATCCGGAGCCCGGTCTCCTCCGCGAGCGCGTGCGTGTACTCGACGAACTCCGCCACCCGGCTGCGCGGCACCACCACGTCGCACTCGTCCATTTCCGCGGCGGACGCCTTGATCGCCTCCAGAAAAGCTCCTCTCGCCTTCCATACCGCGTCCTTGCGTTCTTCCGTATCCACGAGGTACGCGTCCGCGGCGCCTTTCTCCATGCAGAGCGAGGCAACCGACGTCATTTCACGGTCCACCACGTTCCGGTCATTTCCGTCCACAGTCAGGAGAAGATAGGCCGGATACCGGGTGTCGGGGAATCTTTTTCCCAGATATTCCTCCGCGAAGAGCACCGTTTCCCTCTCGAAAAACTCGATGGCCGTCAGGGACGCCTTGCTCCGGATGATCTCGGGCACCGCCCGGATCCCTTCGCGCACCGAACGGAAGGGCACCAGAAGGCTCTCCGTGATCTTCGGCAGCGGCACGAGCTTCAGGATCGCCTCCGTGATGACGCCCAGAGTCCCCTCGGAGCCGATCATCAGGTTCAGAAGGCTGTAGCCGGTGCTGTTCTTGACGATCTTTCCTCCCAGCTTCTCCACGCTGCCGTCGGGCAGGACGACCGTGAGGCCCCGTACGTAATCGCGGGTGACGCCGTATTTCACGGCGCGCATCCCGCCGGCGTTGGTGCTGATGTTCCCCCCGATCGTGGCGGATTTCTCCCCCGGATCCGGCGGATAGAGAAAATCATGCTCCTCGGCGAACGCCGCGAGATCCATCAAAAGAACGCCCGGCTCTACCGTCACCGTCAGGTTTTCCTCGTCCAGCTCCAGGATCCGGTTCATTCCCAGCGTCTCCAGCATGACGCCGCCCTCCAAGGCCACCGCCGCACCGACCAGGCCGGTCCCGCTCCCGCGCACCACCACGGGGAGCTTTTTTTCGTCGGCGTACGCCATGACCGCCGAGATCTCCTCTGTGGACCGCACCTTGAGCAGCACGTCCGGCAGCCTTCTGACGCCGTCCAGCTCGTCGTGGCTGTATTCCTCCGCGATCCTGTCTCCGGAGAGCACCCGTTCCTCTTCCAGAACGCTCCGGAAGAATGCGACGTCGTTTTCATCCACTTTCTTATACATGGCTGGTCTCCTCTATCCTTCGGATCAACAGGGGCAGCACCTCATAGAGGTCCCCTGTGAAACCTTCATGAGCGATATCAAAGATCGGAGCGTGCGGATCTCGGTTCACCGCAATGATCCGGTCCGAATTCCGCATTCCCGCCGCAAACTGCACCGAGCCGGAAATCCCCAGCGTGATGATGAGCTTGGGCTTGACCGTGCGGCCTGAGAGACCGATCTGGCGTCTGGGATCGAACCATCCCGCTTCCACCAGAGGCCTCGTGCAGGCGATCTGCGCTCCGAGCTTTTCCGCCAGCGCCGCGGCGAGACGCACGTCCTCCTTTGTCTTCAGTCCTCTTCCCACCGCCACGATGACCTCCGCGTCGGAGATGTCGATCTCCTCCGGCTTCCGGATCACCTTCAGGACCTCCGTGCCGCCCCGCAGCAGGTCTTCCGTGACCGCCATCCGGACGATCTCTCCCCGCGGCTCGCGGCGCTCCGGTGCGGAAAAGATCTTGTACCGGACCGTGCAGAACTGCGGGCGGGTATTGGGCGTGACGATCTGCGCCATGATGTTCCCGCCGAAGGCGGGCCTGATCTGCACCAGATCCGTGTTTTCCTTCATCTCCAGCCTCGTGCAGTCCGCGGTCAGTCCGGCACGCATCCGCGCCGCCGCCTTCGGCGCCAGCGAACGGCCCAGAGCCGTGGCTCCGACCAGGACGGACGAAGGCTTCGCCTTTTTCAGGAAGTCTTCAAACAGATTCGCGTAGGGAGAAATGAGAAAGTCCGCGCATGCGGGATCGTCGTATACATAGACGCGGTCCGCGCCGTACCGCAGGAGCTCCTCCGCGGCTTTCTCCATCCGGTGGCCGATCAGGACGGCCAGCACGGGATGGCCGGTCACCGCGGCCAGCTCTCTCGCTTTTCCGAGAAGCTCCAGCGACACAGGATGCACGCTCCCGCCGTGCTGTTCCGCGAACACCGCCACGCCGTTCCATTCCTCTTTTCTGCAGACGGGCTTCGTCTCTTCTTCAAAGGTAACGGCCCCTTCGGGTCCCTTCTTCACGCAGAGCCTGCACATCTTGCATGCGGCGCCGATCTGCAGCGTCCCGTCGTACGAAATGGCTCCGAACGGGCAAAGCGCGGCAAGCTTCGCTGCCGCCGCCGCGTCGATCTTTTCCTGATGGATCACAAGTCCCATACGGCACCTCACAGAAATTTCCCGGAACGGAGGATCCCGTAAAGCTCGTCTGCGAGCTGTTCTCCGTCCCCTTCGTGCATCTCCCTGCCGCCGCCCTTTTCCGGCGGGAAGATCCTTTCCACCTGCGTGGGCGAGCCTTTCAGGCCGCAGCGCGACAGATCCAGATCCGGTACGTCGGCCGCGGTGAAGACGGTGACGGCGTCCTCTTTCGTCGCGAACTTCCTTCGAAACGAGGGGAGCCGCGGCGTGCAGGCGTCTTTTTCAATGGTCAGGAGGCAGGGAAGCTTCATCCGCTGCGTCTGGATCACCTGATCCAGATTCATGGTGACCGTCACGCTGTCTTCGCAGATCTCGTCCACCGAAAGCACGTTGGAAGCGTGCTCGATCCCCAGCTGCTCCGCCAGTTCGGGGCCGACCTGCGCGGTATCCCCGTCGGTCGTCTGCTTTCCGCACAGGATCAGGTCGAACTTTCCCAGCTTTTCGACGCCGCACTTCAGCGCGTAGCTGGTGGCCTGCACGTCCGCGCCCGCGAAAACGCGGTCGCTGAGGAGATACGCCTCGTCCGCGCCCATGTACAGGGTCTCGAGCAGGCTGGATACCGCCTGTCCGGGTCCCATGGAAAGCGTCCGGACCCTGGCCTGCCCGATCCTCTCCTTCAGCCGGAAGGCCGTTTCCAGCGCAAACAGATCGTAGGGATTGAGCTTGCCTGCCGCCCCGTCCCTTTTCAGTACGCCCGTTACCGGATCCACCTCCACGTGGGAGGTCCCCGGTACCTGCTTGACGCATACGATGATGTCCATACCCGTTTTCCTTCCTGTCGTCATTCTTTGTCTCTGTCGGAATGGTATCATGATTCTTAAGAGGATATCCGGCCGTTCTTCCGCAGATCCCGTCAGCCGGCTCCCGGACTCTTTTTATCCGGGGCACGATCTCCTTTTTCCCTCTGCGGGGGGGACCGCCCTATTCGCGGATCTTCAGCGTCTTCCACTTTCCGGTGCGGACGCGGAGCCAGTAGAGCAGGAAGCGCACGTAGCTGTCGATCACCATGCAGGCGACGCACTCCGGGAGCCTCAGGCCCAGGATCTGGATGCAGACGATCGCGCCGAGGAACGCGCGGAAAAACCACATGCAGCTCGCCGTGATGATCATCGGCCAGAGCGTGTCTCCCGCTCCGCGCAGGCCTCCCGCGAAGACCATCGCTCCGGTCTGGGCGGGCTGCAGGATCGCGGCGATGCGCAGACAGCGCGTCGCGAGGGCGATCACGTCGGGATCCTGGGAAAAGAGGACCACCACGTACCGCCCGAAGAAGAAGAGCCCCAGCCCCGCGACCGTCATGACCACGACCGAGGCGCGCACGCAGGTGAACATGTACCGGTCCGCGAGGCCGGTCTTTTTCGCCCCGAGCGACTGGCCGACGAGCGTCGTGCTCGCGGCGGCAAAGGCGAAGCCCGGCATGAAGGCGATGGATTCCGCCGTCACGTAGACGGTGTTCGCCGCGATGGTCACCGTGCCCAGACTCGCGATGGAGCGGCTGATCACGACGTTCGCGCTGGACATGCAGACGCGTTCCAGCATGGCCGGGACGCTGATCTTGAAGATCTTCCCTACCAGCTTGAAATCCAGCCGGTAGCTTTCGCGGAGCGTGATGTGCATCGGGGAGTTCTTTCTTACGAAAAGGAGGGCGATGGCGATCACTCCGCCGGCCGTCATGGATACGGCGGTCGCCGCAGCCGCGCCGTCGACGCCCCAGCCGGCGCCGATCATCGGCACCGAGAGGCCGAAAAGGTCCATCCTGCGCGTCGGATAGATCAGAAAGAAGTTTCCGACGACGTTGAGCACGTTCACGCCGATGTTGATCCGGAGCGGCGTTTTCGTGTCGCCGATGCCGCGGAGCGCGGAGAAGATCAGCATCGAAGCGATGCTGAAAAAGCGGCCGAAGGCGACGATCAGATTGTATGAGGCGGCGTAATCGATGATATCCTCGCCGGCTCCCATCAGTTCGGGGATCAGCCGGTGCCCGGCTCCGAGGACCACGGTGATGGGGATGCCCAGATAGAGCAGGATCAGGACCGCGTGCTTTGTAAGCTTGCGGGTCATGTCGAAGTCCCGGGCGCCGATGGACTGAGAGATCATGGCCGTGACGCCGATCCCCAGGGACATGATGACGCCGTTCAGCAGAAAGACGACCGAATTGGAGATGGATACCGCCGCCGTCGCGTAGGCGCCCATCGTCCCCACCATGGCGGTATCCGCATAACCGACCAGCGTGGCAAGTACGTTTTCGAGAAAGATCGGCCAGGTCAGATGCAGGATGTTCCGGAGCGGGGAGCGCGATTCGTCCACGTAACTGACGGCATTTTTGCTTTTTGCATCACTCAAAAGGAATCACTACCCATTTCTCTTTTTCTCTGATTATACACTGACGGGCCGGAAACGACAAGACCTTTTTCCTTCGCCGTCCGGAGCCGGGCACGGAAAGAAGCACTTCTGCGGGGTCAAATGAGGAGGCGCCCGGCGCTTTCGCGCAGAACGGCGATACCTCCCACCGTCCGCGGAGGCGGGAGAATTCCTGCCGTTCCATACGAAAGAAGGCCCGTCGGGCTGCATCAGGCCTTCTGTATATTCCGTTGGCCGGAAAAATTTTCAAAAAAATGTTCCGCTTCCGCAACATTCCGGGAAGCAGAGCTGTATATATGGCAGAACGCAAAAAGCGTTCGGAAAAATCAACCGGAATGTGAGGGATCACGTATGAAAAGAATGACAGCAGCTTTCCTGATTCTCGCCCTGTTCGCTTCCATGGGCGCCGTCCTTTCCTCCTGCGGGGAGGATATCACCGACTCCTCCGCCATCGCCGAAGGGATCGACGGAGGCTGGACGAAGCCCGCCTCGCCCGTGGTCACCGAAGAGCTGAAGAAGATCCTCGACAAGGCCTGCGAGACCCTGGCCGGCATGGAATACATTCCCGTCGCCTATCTCGGTAGCCAGGTCGTGGCCGGAACGAACCATTCCTTCCTCTGCAAGGCGCGTGCCTCCTACGAAGACGCCGAGGCGTATTACGCGGTCGTCACCGTCTATGAGGATCTCGAAGGAAACGCCGAGATCCTGAACGAGGTCATGACCGACATCGTCGCGGAAAGCGGCGACGCTCCCGGCGCCTGGACCGAGACCGCGACCCCCGAGCTGACCGACGAGGCGAAGGACGCTCTCGCAAAAGCCTGCGAAGCCCTGACCGGCATGGAATACACGCCCGTGGCGCTGCTCGCGACCCAGGCCGTCTCCGGCACGAACTACCGCATCTTCTGCGAGGCCGCGGCTTCGGTCCCCGGCGACGTCTCGAGCTACGTGATCCTCGTCGTGAACCGGGATCCCCAGGGCGGCGCGGAGATCGTCGAGACCCTCCTCTTCGAAAAGGAGGAATACACCCAGATCGCGAATCCCGTCGTGGAATACGGAAGCGACGAGGAGTCGCTCGAGAGCGCCGAGAAGCACGTCGGCTTCCGGCTGGATATCCCGGCGGACATCAAGGCCGACCAGTATATCGTGATCAGCGGGAAGATCCTGGAAGTGGATTTCGAAGCGGGATACATCCGCAAGTCCGCGGGCTCCGACGACATCAGCGGAGACTATAACGAGTACGCCGAGACCGCGGAAAAGGACATCGGCGGAAAAACAGTCACCCTGAAGGGCAACGGAGGCAGGATCTATCTTGCAATCTGGACCGACGGCGGGTATACTTACTGTGTCGGCATGTACGACGGCGTCACGGAAGACCGGATGGCGTCGCTCGCGGAAGCCGTAAAATAACAGCAGGAGCCGGGTGAAGAAAGATGACTGGAGCCGCGTATCGATCTCTGTCCCCCATATATCTCTTCGGGAGGTACGCCCTCCTTCTTCTGGCGCCGCTCTCCGGCGCGGGATACGAAACCGAGGACGACGCGGCTCTCGTGCGGGAAAAGGCCGGATACTTCTTCGACGCCTTCGGCGATTCGATCCTCCGCCTCGCCTATTCCTATCTGCACAATATGGATGACAGCGAGGAGGTCCTGCAGGACACCCTCATCCGCTACCTCCGTTCCGCGCCGAAGTTTCTGAACGACAGGCACGCGAAGGCCTGGCTGATGCGCGTGGCCGCGAACCTCAGCAAAAACCGGATCCGGTACAACACGATCCGCCGCGCGGACGAACTGAACGAGGAACTGGCCGCCGAGGAGCGCGAGGATCTCTCCTTCGTGTGGGAGGCCGTGAAGAGCCTGACGCCGAAATACCGGGAGGTCATCCACCTCTATTACGAGGAAGGATATTCCGCCTCCGAGATCGCGGAGATCCTGGGAAGAAACGAAAACTCGGTGCGTTCCGACATGAAGCGCGGCCGGGAGAAGCTGAAGGAGATCCTGAAGGGAGGGTACGATTTTGAGTAAGTACAGCGACGTGATGGAACATATCGCGGTCACTCCCGAGATGAGGGAAAGGATCCTTGACCGCGCCGTATCCGCCGGACGCATAAAGGCCCGCCCTTCCCGCTTCCGGTCGGCCGGCCGGATCCTGGCGCTGGCCGCCTGTCTTGCGCTGCTCGTCGCCGGCGCGGCCGCCGTGAGCAGCCGTTTCGCGGAGAACCGGGCGGAAGAGTTCACATCGGAGCTGACTCTGGGTCCCTCGCAGTACGAAAGCGCGGAGGAGCTCTCAGGCGCGGGCGGCATCCCGATCCGGGATCTCTCCTGGCTTCCCTTCGAGGCAGAGGAAACGGTCTATCAGTCTTTCGGAACCGGTTTTTCCGAGATCGTATATACCGGTGAGGACGATCGCGTCTGCTACCGCGTCTCGACCGGGAGCGGGGACACCTCCGGCGACCTGAACGAATACTCCTGGGTCGAAACGAGAGTCATGGACGGGCTGACGGTGACTCTCCGGGGCGAAGAAGGGCTCGTCCACTGCGCCTTTTACGAAAAGGACGGATACTCTTTCTCCATCACCTCCGAAAAAGGTCTGACTCCCGAACAGATCGAAAAAATGATCTGACACGCGGAAAACGGAATCCGTCTTCCGCCTTCCGTCTGCGGGCACGGCAGGAGAAGGCGGGACACCGCCTGAAGAATGAACGGATCCGTCAAGCGGGAACAGATTGCTCCCTCCGTGAAAGGCGGCGCGAAAAAGCCGCCTTCCACGGAGGGAGCACCTTTCTTTTTGGTTCTCTGCCGGATACCCCGGCTGTTGACAGACAGCCTGTCAAAATGCGCATAGAATGCTTATCGGCCTGGCGGCATACGGATCATGAATTCCCGGGCGGTATGATATCGTGATATCAGAACGGACATGCCGGGAAAGGAACGCAAACGGGAATACGGGGAAAATGCCGTCTTTACAGGGATGCCCCGCTCTTTTTATAGGTTCCTCCCCAAGTCATCCTTCGCTTCTCATTTCAGAACCTTCCGTCACGCGTCCGGCATGACCGTCTTTCCCGTCGCGGCGGATTCGTAGACGGCGAGGATCACCCGGACCGTGTCCGCCGCGTCCCGCGCCGTATACCGGAGAGGCTCTTCGCCCCGCAAGGCGGCGGTGATGTTCCGGTACTGCGCCGTGTGCAGATCTGCGCCGAACGCGGAAGGCTCCTTCCAGTTCCCGTTCGCCGTGGGGACGCCGCCGGTCAGATCGATCCCCTCGGCGGACACGAGCGCGTCCTCCTCGATCGTCACGGAGGCCCGCGTGCCGCAGATCTCCAGGCGTCTCGGCCTGGCGTGCCGGACGGCGGTGCTGGCGTCTATGACCCCCAGCGCGCCGGAGGGAAAGACCAGGCTGGCCGCGGCGGAATCCTCCACCTCGATGTCGTGGCAGAGCGTGGCGACATACCCCGAGATCCGCGTCGGGACGCCGAGCAGTCCGCACATCACGTCGATCCCGTGGATCCCCTGGTTCATCAGGGCTCCCCCTCCGTCCATGGCCTTCGTGCCGCGCCAGGTCCCCGCGTAGTATTCCGGGGACCTCCAGTATTTCATGGACAGGGAAGCCGTCAGGATCCGGCCGAAAGCTCCGTTTTCCACGGCAGTTTTCACCGCTCTGTACGTTTCGGAAAAGCGCAGCTGGGAGATCGGGGCGCAGATCCTTCCGGTCTCCCGTTCCGCCTCGAGGATCCGGCGGCAGTCTTCGCTGGTCAGCGCGATCGGCTTTTCCACAACGACGGATTTCCCGCTCCGCATCAGCGAAACGGCCAGATCGGCGTGGGTTCCGCTCGGCGTGCAGATCGCCGCGAGGTCGGAAGCGTCCGACAGCAGTTCTTCCGGGGATCGGTACGCGCGGATCCCGTTCTCTTCCGCGAAGCGGACGGCGGACGCCGTATCCAGGCTGTAGACGCCGGCGACGTCGATCCCGTTTCCGCGCATGGCGGCCAGATGGGTCCCGGCGATCATGCCGCTGCCGATCAGGACAGCTTTGATATTCGTACGCATGATGTCTCCTTATGATCATCTTCCGGTTGGGGAATCTCCGCACGGCGTTGCTCTCCGCCGTCACTCCAGAACGATCTCTTTTCCCGCTTCGAGGATCAGGCGCCCCGGAGCGTCGAACTTCTCCGCGCTTTTCCGGTCGAAGAGTTTTCCGGGCGCCATGTGGTACGGGATGCTGTGCCGCGCCCCCACGAGCTTCGCGCAGGCTGAGGCTTCCTCCGCGTCCATGTTGTACACCCCGTCGCAGACGAAGAAGGCGTAATCGATCTTCCGGTCCGCGAGTTCCTTCATCTGTTCCGTGGCCGAAGTGTCTCCCGTCGCGTAAACGGTGATCCCGCCCGGGAGCGTGATCAGCCATCCGACGCACGACCGGATGTCGTGGTTTTTGTTGTTTCCCGCCTGGACCGCCTCGACGGCGGCATAACCCAGATCGAAGGTCTTGTACTCCCCTTTGACCAGGGCTTCCTTCCAGGTGATGGTCCGGCAGCCGGCGTTCTTCTGTTCGATCCGGTCGACCGCCGTATGGTCCGAATGGCCGTGCGTGATGAGGATCAGGTCGGCCGGGAGGTCGTATCCCTCCCCCGCGTACGGGTCCACGTAGATGACCTTGCCTTCGGCCGTGACGATCCGGAGGCTGCCGTGGCCCTGGTAGAGCAGTCTGTTTTCTCCGTCTTGTCCTCCCCCGGCCGCGCCGCAGCCCGCGAGGAGGGCGATGGAAAACAGGATGCCGGACAACAGGATCTTCTTCATGATAAGCTCCTTTCTCCAAATGCGATGTCTTCTTCCTTGTCGATACGTCGCCTTCTATGCCAGGCGGATCCCGCCGCGCCGCATCGTCTTCTCGAGAAGAGCTGCGAAATCGCGGTCCGGATCCCAGCAGGCCTCCGCGAACAGGGCGAGCGGGAGCGGGATGCCGTTCTCGATCAGGTTGTCCTCCGTGAGGGTCTCCAGGGAAGCTTCGGGGCATTCCTTTGCGATAAGCGAGACGGTCTTCAGCACGCTTCCCCCGAACCGCGCCCAGCGGCTCTGGTCGTCGCGGCGCCAGGCGTCGCGGAGTCTTTTCTTTGCCTCCGTCTCTTCTTCTGCGCTTTCGCCGAGGACGCAGGGACCGGTCTGATGCTCGAAAAGCGTCCAGTCGAGGTTGGTCTGTCCCTTCAGGACTCCTCCGAATCCGCGCCCGCCGCGAAGCCGGCAGATATCCCGCGTAAAGGAAAGGGTCTCCCCGTCGACGTCCGCAACCTCGTACCACCAGGGGAAGCCTCCGCAGTCTTCCCAATAAATGACGACGCGCGGATCGACGCCGGAAATGACGTCAAGGTGGTTTTTTACCGAGATCGCGTGCAGGCCGAACTCGATCTTGAGATCCGGCCATCTTTCCAGAAGATCCGAAGAGATCGTGTTGACCCATCTCACCGCCTCGGAGGCGATCAGGAGTCCGTCCTTGTATTCGTCGGTCGTCTCGGTAAAAAGCTGGAAATAGATCCCGTCGCCGCCGGCGTCCATATGGGCTTCGGTTCGCTCCATGACGGTCTTCCGCATCCGTTCCAGGGATCCCGGATCGGAGACGTCGATCTCCTCCCCCCAGCCCCACGAATAGCCCCATATGACGTCTATGCCGAGTCTGTGTGCGAAATCGGCGGCCTCCCGCCCGTTCACCGGCGGGAAATCGTTCCAGATCGTCACGCGGTTCAGCTTCAGGCGCGCCATCGCCCGGAAAAATCTCCTGTAATCGTAGATCACGTGTCCCCAGGTCCAGACGCCGCGCGAGGCGATCGCCGGTCCGGACGAAACGTGATATGACGGAAGCTTCATGTCGAGAAGCGCCCTCGACGCCGCGCGGCGCCCGAGAAGCGGTGTAAGCCAACCGTCGGCAAAATCGAAGGCCGCGTACATGCAGGCCGTCTCCGATCCTCCCGAAGCCGACGCTCTGTCATTCTCAGCGTCGATCCGGATCCGGTCGGGTTCCAGCGCCGGATCGACGAAGACCCGGACGACGCCGCAGGGGTATCCCGGCTCTTCCGGCAGTACCGGCGGGATATACGGCAGATTCGCACGCAGAGCCGCCGAGACGGTATGGACCGCTTCGCGGCAGCTCCCGTACGACGGGGCTACGATGACCCATCTTTTCGTGGGATGCTCTTTCGTGAATTCCATGATACACCGAACCTTTCCGCAGCATGCTTTTGTCCCAAACCCGGCGTCCTCCTTTCCGCTGAACGGAGAACCGGAGGATCCGCACGTCGTCACGCTTTTTCGTAGAAGATATAGGAGCCTTTCTCCACCGTTTTTCGTCTGCCGCCGATCACGACGCACGCTTTCCCCGGCACCGTGATCTCATACCGCAGTCCGCCGTCGACGGTGTACGCCCATCCGGAGGATATCGTACCCTTCTCCGTCTCCAGCGAGGCTTCCAGCCACTCGAGACGCCTGTCCGGATGCGGGTCGATGATCAAATCGCCGAAGCCAGCCGATCCTTCCGCCTGCCGGATCCCGGCAGCCACCTCATATACCCATTCCGCGACGGCGCCGTATGCATAATGGTTGAAGGAATTCATTCGCGCGGGCCACATTTCGCCTTCTTTGTTGATCCCGTCCCAGTGTTCCCACATGGTGGTGGCGCCGAGATTTACCGTATACAGCCAGGAGGGGAACTGTTCCTGCAGCAGGAGCGTATAGGCAAGATCCGTGCGTCCGTTTTCGCTGAGCGCGTGCAGGATGTGCGGGGTCCCCACAAACCCTGTGGACATCCGGTCCCCGTTTTCCCGGATCATTCTCACCAGAAGAGCCGTCGTCTTTTCCGGATCGGGCGTGAGACGGAACCGCAGGGCAAGGATGCATTCCGTCTGCGTATGGTATTCCGGAAAATCCTTCCGGAACCGTTCAACGATCTTCTCATGCAGTCTGCGGTAAGCTCCGCCGTCCCGTCCCAGTACCTCGAGGGCGTCCGCCAGGATCTCCGTATCACAGGCGTAATACGCCGCCTGCAGGAAATCGGGATCGGTCGCGCCGCTGTACGTTGTGGATACGAACTCCCCTCCCCGGTCCCTGTCCAGCGAATCGGTCGCCAGCCAGTCCCCGAACTGCCGGAGGTTCTTCCCGCCGCGCCACGTATACGGCTCTTCGCTCTCGCGGCCGATCATGTCCACGTGAGCCTGCATCGTATCGATCATATCCTCCAGAAGCCGTCTGTCGCCGTAGATACGATACACGTTCCACGGAACGATCACGGCGGCGTCCGAGTAGGCGGCCGCGATCGGCGTTCTGCCGCCGGGGACCGTAAAGCCGACGTACCCCGTTCTCCTGCGCAGGGAATCCATATCGTGCAGCCATTTCCGGAAAAAGCGCAGCACGTTGAAATTATAGCAGGCCGTTTTGCTGAAGACCTGCGCGTCGCCCGTCCATCCGAGCCGCTCGTTCCTCTGCGGACAGTCGGTCGGGACGTCCAGGAAATTGGATCTCTGTCCCCAGAAAACGTTGGAAAAGAGCCGGTTCAGCTTCGTGTGGGAGCAGGCGATGCGGCCGGTCTGCCGGATATCGGAATACACGGCGACCGCGGTAAACGTATCTTCGTCCAGCACGGCCGATTCCGGGAAACAGTCTACGCGGATGTACCGGAAACCGTAGAATACGCAGCGCGGCTTGTAGGTCTGCAGACCGTCCCGGCAGGTATACCGGTACTGACACCGGGCGGTCCTGTAGTTCTCCGTATAGAAATTGCCGTCCTTATCCAGCACCTCCGCAAAAGAAAGGCTGATCACCTCGCCCGCCTTCGCCCGTACGGTCACTTCCGGGTATCCCGCCAGATTCTGCCCGAAATCGATCACGGTCTCGCCCTTCGGCGTTTGGAAAATCCGTGCGGAACAGACGCGCTCCCGTTCGATCACCGGTTCGCCCTCCTGGGGGATCAGCTGGGACGTTCCGGCTTCCTCATCCACCCGGACGGGCACAAGACCGCCTGTCGGCACGGTCGCGTCGTATACTTCCCCGTCGTACCAGTCCGCGAACCGTACGGGGCCTTCACCGGCCAGCCACGAGGAATCGGTACCGTATACGGTCCTTTTTCCTTCCGCGTCCTCCAGAACGATCTCGCCGATGATCTCGGGAGACCACGTTCCGCGGGAATACCACCCGCCTGCGACGGTGACCTCCAGAACGTTTTCCCCCTCCCGGAGAAGCCCGGTGATATCATACGTCTGATACTGCAGCCGGTCCGTATACTCCGTATATCCGGGGGCAAGTATGAAATCCCCGACCCGCCGGTGATTCAGTTCGGCGTAATACACGCCCTTTGCCGTTACGGCAAGCGTCGCTTTCCGGGATCCCGTGCTCACAAAGCTCTTGACGAATACCGGGCACGGTCCCGCGTTCTTTATCCTGTCCGCACAGATCCATTTCTGATTCGTGATCATGACGTACGCCCTTCCGGTTCCTTTCGTTCGTTTTCCGGCTTAACAGCCGCACCATTCTCAAGACAGATCGCGATCCCGCTTCCCGGGATCGGCACTCCGCAGCGGAACGTTCCGCTGTCGGAAGAGAAGGCGCCGGTCCGGGATCAAAGCTTCCCTTCTTTGTTCTGCCCGTCCTTCCCCCTGGCGACGGCGGCGCGCGTGAGAGGCGTCACCGGCCACGAGGCGTTCCGGGCATGGTAGATCTCCGTGAGCTTCCGCATCCAGCTCTCGATGCGGCCGGTCAGGCGCATGCCGTTCGAGACAAGCTCGCAGTCGATGGCGGCGCGAAGGCGCAGGATCTGCCATCTCCAGCCGTTCCGGATCTTTTCCGGCAGGTCTCTGTCGATCTCCGAAGCCAGTCTCTCCGCCTCGGCGGCCCCGTCCGGCTCCGAAAGGACGAAGCGCAGGTCTTCCCACGGAAGGCCGCTCTCCTCCCAGGCGACCGGCTCCCCGTCCGCGTTTTCTGACCGGTGCGCCAGGGTGCCTTCCAGGAGGCGGACCATGCGCACGAACTTCCCGGCGGCTTCGCCGTCCAGGCAGAATTCAAATCGGGCGTACTCGCGAAGCACCTCGTCGGCGGTGCGGAGGCGGCCGGAGTAGAAGGCCAGCATCATCGCCTTGTTCACGTCCTCGAAGATCCCTTCGGAGTACGGCAGCGCTCCGCAGTAGAGTCCCCCGTTCTCCCTGTAGTTTTCCTCCAGGCGCCCGGGCATGGGATTCGCGCCGAAGCCGCCCCAGGGCGAGCAGCCGTGCATACTGATCTCCGGGAAGGCGATCATGCGCTTTCCTCCGGGCATCCGCCCTTCCCGGATGAAGTCCGGAATGGGTTCGCCGTTGGCGAAGTATCCGAAGAGATATTCCACATAATCATATTTCCCTGTCTCGAAGGCGTCCCGGAAGCCGTCCCATTCGCGCACAAAACGGTCGAAGTACCAGGTGGAGCACAGCAGTTTCGCGTCCGGGAGGATCTCCGCGTACAGGCTTCGGAGCGCGTTCAGCGTCTTCAGGAAGCCGTTCGCGCCCCAGGGCGAGCATTTTTCGCAGGTGCATCCGCCCTGGTCGTAAGGCCAGATGCTGACATAGTCGATCCGGACGCCGCGGAACGCCTCCAGCACGCGGCGGCGCTGACGCTGGATCTCGTCAAGCCCGCCGGGTCTGTTCGGGCAGATCTCCACGTGGTAATGTCCCACGGGCCGGGCGAAATACCCGTTCTGCGCCCACCATTCCGCGCGAAGAGCCGGATCCGAGCTGCGGAAGGATTCGTTGGCCAGCGTGCCGAACACCGTCTTCATGCCCGTGAGGGACGCGTGGCGGAAGACAGCCTTCAGGCGTGCGATCATCTCCCGGGACGCCGGGTCGTCCGTGCCGGCGTACTGGTGCATGTCGTACCAGGCCATGACGGCGTTGCAGCCCTGAAGCGCCAGATCCTCGATGAGGGTCCGGACCTCGTCGACGGGGGCTTCCTCATAGAAATTCCGGAAGTGGCTCGCGAAGTACATCCCGTGGATGGGATTGACCGGCGTGAAGCCGACGGAGCCGGCGAACGGCCGGAAGCCGCCGCTCCCGTCGAAGGCGCATCGGCGCAGGTAGTCTCCGGCGCCGGAAAACGCCCCGGCGGTCCCTCCGGCGCGGATCCGGACGGCGTCCCGCGACGCTTCGACGCGGTACGCGTCCTCCTGCAGCGCAGGGTCCGTTTCGACCGTGACCGGGATCCCGGCCGCTTCGCAGCCGCGTTCCCGAAGCCTGCGCGTCACAGCGGACTCCAGCACAGCGAAGCCCTCCGGATCCATCCCGTGATCGATGAGCCGGATGCCGTTCATGATCGTTCCTCCGTTTCTGTCTTTTGGGAAGGCGGATCCCGTATGATCCCTGCCTGCCTTCCTTTATTCCAAGGACCGGTCCCTCTGCTTTTGTTCCCTCAGGCGGCGAATGAACTCCGTCATATCGCGTTCGGTCCCGGCCGGGTAGGGGTACCCGCAGCGTTCCGATACGTACAGCCCCGTTCTCCTCCACAATTCCGCAGCGGACTCATACGCTTCCCATATCTCTGCATCCTCCGCGTTCGGATAGGTTTTCTCATACAGGCGGTAAAGATCCCGATCGAGGACCTCCGCCATCCGGCTGTCCAGGATCCCCATATCCACCGGCCTTCCCGCTTTCAGAAAGACATACCATCGGAGCATCCGGTTCAGCAGACCGCGCACGGAATGATGAAGGTAGAACATCGCGGGCAGGAGCTCCTCCCGCATGGCATACTCGGCGAAAGTCTTCATTACCCACCAGAACTCGTCGTGGATGCCGCCGAATTCTTCCCGGGAGGGGACTTCTTCGAAGACCGTCTGCTTTTCCTCCAGCCGTTCGATCTCCGGCAGGATGCCGTCTTTGTCCAGAAGCTTCTGATACGTGTCTCCGACCCATGCGTCCGCATGAGCGTTCTTTCCGTCGACCCGTGTCAGAAACGTTTCCGCGCCCATCGCGTGGATCACGATCGTGACCCCGTCGCGGAACACCATCAGATGCGCTTTCGTACCCGGAAACATCTCCGGATAGTTCCTGTCGCCGCGGAACAGCAGGATCCGGTCTCCGAAGCACTGACGGAACACATCTCCGTCGTACTTTTCCGGGTCGCTCACGACAAAGCAGAATTCATAAGCATCCAGGTATTCCCTCTTCGGCAGGAGATTCGTCCGGACGACAGCCCGTACGGAGCCGTCCCGCCGGGCCTCGTCCAGAACCGTCTCTATGATCTCGCGTTCGCTTCTCATCGCAGCACAGATCGATTTTTGATTCGCGGCCATGACGTATTCCTTTCCGTCTTTTTCGTTCGTTTTCGGATATCAGCCTTCCCGGCGCTTTCCATCGTCGGCTCATCCGGTCCCGCTGCCTCCCGGCGGCCCGTACCGATTTGAATATAGCACAGATCGGAAGAAAAAGCAACGGAACGGGAAAAACCGGCCTGATATCAACGGGCGTCCCTGCCCGGAATGCAGGGACGCCCGTTTTCTCATTCTTCCGTGAATTCATAGGAGCCGGCGGATACCTCGGTTTCCTTTCCATCCGGCAGACGGATCAAAGCCGTGCAGTTCGGCGGGACCGTCACGCGGAAAACCGTCTTGCCGTCCTTTCTCTCCCAGCCGCTCTCCACTTCTCCCCAGGCGCTCTTCCAGCGCGCCTTTGCAAAGGCAAAGCTTCCCCCGGGGAGCGGTTCGATCCGGAAGAGGATCTGCATCGAAAAGATGGCGGAGGAATTCTATCTCAGCCGTCCCTATCTTTCGGCAAAATTCAAGCAGGAGACCGGCAGGACCCTGACGGATTTCATTCTGAGCGAAAAAACCGAAGAGGCGAAGCGCCTGATCCGCTATACGGACAAATCCCTCTCCGTCATCTCTTCCTATCTCGGCTTTTCTTCCCAGAGTCACTTCAGCCGCGTCTTCCGGCGGTATGCCGGATCGAATCCCGGAGATTACGTGGAAAAATACCGGAAATGAGGCGGTCGTCCCTCCGCTCTGTTCGCCCCGCCGCAAGTCATAATCGAATTCTCCGCGAAGTCTTGTACTGTTCGCTCCGCTTTGCTATAATAGCCGCATAAGGCGCGGCGCCGCAGCCGTCGAGGAGGTACCGGCATGGATAACCTGACGCAGGAAATCGACAAAACCGTCCGGGCGATTCTGGAGGATTATTCCGGGAACCGCACCATCGATTATCTGAACGAGAATCACGATCTTCCCAACCGGGAAGCGATCATTCAGATCATTGAAAGTCTTCTGAAGATCGTATACCCCGGCTATATCCGGGATCAGACCTACAAGAACTACCATCCGGAAAACCATATCGCGACCCTGATCGAAGACGTCATATACCGTCTGAACCAGCAGATCCTGAAGGTCGGAAAATACCAGGAAAGCTTCCGGAACCTTCCGGAAGAAGAACAGGTCCGTGCCGCTTACGACGTCACTCTGGCCTTTATGAACCGGATCCCGTCCGTCAGAGCGTATCTGGAAACCGATCTGAAGGCTTCCTTCGACGGAGACCCGGCGGCAGAGAATTACGATGAGATCATTCTGGGCTATCCCGGGCTTTACGCCATCACCGTCAACCGTCTGGCGCACGAGCTCTATCTTCTGGAGGTCCCCCTGATCCCCCGGATCATGACCGAGCACGCCCACAGTCTGACCGGCATCGACATCCACCCCGGCGCGACCATCGGGAAATACTTCTTCATCGACCACGGGACCGGCATCGTCATCGGCGAAACCTCGGTCATCGGCAACAACGTCAAAATATACCAGGGCGTGACCCTCGGCGCCATGTCCACGCGGGGCGGCCAGTCTCTCAGGGGAAGGCGCCGCCATCCGACCATCGAAGACGACGTGACGATCTACTCCGGCGCTTCGATCCTGGGCGGGGACACCGTCATCGGACGCGGTTCGGTGATCGGGGGCAACTGCTTTATTACCAAATCCGTACCGCCAGAATCCCGCGTCAGCATCCGCCAGCAGGAGCTGCAGATCAACGACGGCAGCCGCGCGCCGGATAACGCGCAAGAACAGTGATCCGACAGCCGGAAAAGCCGCGGCGCGTATATCACGCGCGCCGCGGCTCGTTCTTTTTTTGTCTCTTGTCCGGGACCGCCGGTTACTTTTTCAGCCTTCCGACGCGGTCCAGCGTGTATTCCTCGATGTGTTTCCAAAGCGTTCTCAGCTGTGTTTTGTGGAGACACAGCTTTTCCGTGCAGTTTGCGCACTTCAGGTACTCGTTGGTGTTCTCCGAAAATCTCTCCGGATGCCGGTAGTAGGTGATCTCCCAACGGAAAAGCAATGCGATCGAAAGGGCCAGAAGGCTCCAGGACAGCACGCCCTGCACAAAGAACAGCGGCGTGAACATCATGGCGTAATCCCAGTTGTAGATCCGGCAGACCGTACAGCATTTGTTCTTCAGGAACCAGGACTGAAACGGGCAGAAGAACAGGATGCAGATCATGTCGCCGACCGAATAGAGGCTGCACAGAAGGATCATGAACCCGTCGTCCAGAAGCCCGATCATGTGCAGGGCGCCGAAAACCGCGTTGCTCACGATCCAGATCAGCGCGACAAAAACCGTCGCATGATTGTCCGGTATCTCGATCTCGGTATTGCCCGATTTGACGTAGTTCCTTTTGAATTGCTTCTGGCATCCCGGGCTCTCATATTTGGACGGGAAAAAGCGGAAAACCATTTCCACGGCAAACAGCGCCCACATAACGATGAAAATGCCTGGCATTCTTTCCAGTCTGCTGGTCAGTTCCTCTCTGTATCTGACTCTGTAGAGGATATACCCGATCATCAGCAGCACGAAAAGCACGGAGCGGTAGATCAGCCTCACGTAATGCCACGCGCTGACGACGCTTATTTTCCTTTTCTTCATGTACGGTTTTCCTCGGTATCATCAAGTATGGTATCGGATATTCCGCGCCGGTCATCATTCATTCCGATATCCGGCAGGCGCCCCGGGTCCGCGGTCCTTGTCCGCACACATCGGTGAAAACGGCTTGAATCCGGCTTTCCCCCAAACGGATCGATTATAGCACATTCGATCCGTTTCGTCAATCGTTCACGGGTTTTGCCGGATCCGCTCCTCTTCGCATACCGTCCGCGGATATCATGGATGCCGGTCTTCCCATACCGCCGTGCGTCTTTCCGGATCGCCGTTCAGTCTTCGATCAGGACGAAAAGGATCGAATCCGGCGGCATGGAATCCGGAAGGCCGCTTCCCTCTTCCCCGTCGGCGTTCGCCCAGCCGGAGATCCTCCCGTTTGTCAGCACAAGCTCCGGCTTCACCGGTTCTTCGCGGTCGTTCCAGAGCGCGGCCGCGCGGCGTCCGTCGGCCGTGACGAAGATATTCGCGTACACGCTGCTCTTTTCGATCCCCTCGTCGGCGCGGAACGTGCCGAGGATCAGATATTCCTCATACTTTCTGCGCAGATCCGCGACCTTCTTCGCGTACAGGCGCTTTTCCGGTTCCTCTCCGTTTCGGATGAAGCTGCGGTCGGTGTCGTAGCGGAGCTCCATTTCGAATTTGAAGCCGTAGGCAAAGGCATAGTTCGTCATGCGTTCTTCCATGTACGGTTTCGGATTGCGCACCGTGATCATCGTTTCGGGGAAGCAGTAGCGGAAGAGTTCCGGCATCATGCACGTTTCGTCAGCGGGCGCATCCGGCACGGAGCCGGGGACCATCCCGCTGCCGCGCGCGTAAGGCCAGCTCTTGATCCCGTGCACAAGGTCGAGGAACTGGGAATAGAGATCGGTGATATGCTCCGAAAGGAACGCAAAGCTTTCGTGCTCCGCCGCCTTCTCCCGGATGGCCGGCAAAAGCTTCAGCCTTCCCTGCGTATACGACAGAGCCGGATTGCCGTTCCTGTGTTCATGCGCTTCGCTGAAGCAGGGATACGGGGGCATGCCGCCGATCTGGTCGTAAAGCGCGCCGTCCGCTCCGAAGCCCGCGATCCAGCCGATCCTGTCCGCCATCATCCTGCGCCAGACCGGCGCGGAGGGACAGACGTTGGAAAACGCCTTGCGGGAGAAGAAACGAAGCAGATCGCTGTAGCAATACTTGGGGTAGAACTCATAATAGGGATTGCCCCAGACGTTGCGGCTGTCCCACTTGTAGCCCTCTCTGCGGTAGAAGGGACTGTTCAGATCCATCAGGTGTCCCTGATAATAGAGGGTGACGCGTCCTCCTCTTTCCTGAACGGCCCTTATGCCTTTCTTCAGGCCCTCCTCGCCGCCCATCGTGGGGCTGACGTCCAGATCGGGATAGTTGTTGTCGTGACCGGTGTGATACCAGCCGAAAAGACCCAGACAGCCGCATCCGTGCGCTTCGGCGTAGCCGTAAAGCTCGGGAAGCGTATCGTACGGCCAGCATTCAAAGCCGTACTGCTGCTTGTTGATCACCAGGAAGTATCCGTTCAGCCTTTTCACCCAGTCCGGCTTTGCGGCCGGACGGCGCCAGGTTTCCGCCCATTTCACGTATGCGTCCGCGCCTTTGCGCCAGGACCCCGCGTAAAGCCGGAGAACGCATTTCGGGATCTGCCACGAGGCGCCTTTTTTGACGAAGCACATCTTCTCCATTTCCAGCGTGACGCCGCCCTCTGCAGAGCCTCTCGCCCGCAGACTCATCACGTGGAAAAGCGGATCGTAACACGCCATGTAAAGGCAGTTTTCACGGTCGGTCAGCATCATAAAGCTCATGGAGAGAGGCCCCGGATAGATCTCCGTGATCTCATGAAGCTGTTCGCGGCCGGTCATGCTTTTCAGCGCGGATGCGATATCCCGGATGCGCTCGCCGCTCTGGACCGGGAACAGGAGATCCGGCGCGGAGGAGCCGAGGCTGTCGATCCTTCCGACGCACGGATAGATCAGCTCGTCGATCACGGAATCGCTGTCGTTCCGGATCTCACCTCCGAAGACGATCTCTTCTCCCTCGAGAGAAATCGTCAGAAGGATCGAGGCGTCCTTTTCCCCCATCTCCGTGACGAGGCCTTCTACGCGAATCGTGATGACGCCGTCTTTTTCCTCCGCCGTGATCCTTTGATCCCCGGCAAACGCCGCGTCTTCCTTGTTCTCGCCCGTATCCAGCGCGTCCTTCGTCCGCAGGATCGCCGCGCGGAAAACCGGGCGCGGTTCGGTGACGATGTTGCCTTTGCCGTTTTTCAGGTCCTCCAGATGCGTGATCCTGCCGCGCTCGTCCACGTCAAAGCGCAGAAACTCGTTTTTCAGGGATATCATCAAAAAACCTCCCCTTTTTCCGTCCGCCGAAACGCGGAAATCCGTTTCTTACCGTATTGTCGGTTTTTGTTTTGCCAGCGCGGAGGCCGTCCGCCGGCTGTCGGCGCCTTCTTTCCGGTCGCCCTGCGCGGCAGAGCCCGCGCAGAATACCGGTTCAGAACCGGTCCGCCCAGCTCTTCAGCTCCTCCGCGGACGCGTTCGCCGCGAAGCGCTTTCCGGGCAGCACTTCCGCTTTTGTGATCTCACGGGCGCGGGCAGGCGCTTCGACGCCCATGTCGCTGCCGCCGGACGTGGCGAAGAGAACGATCTTCTTCCCGGAAAAGTCATAGGCCGACAGGAAGCTGTCGACGATCGACGGCTCTCTGTACCACCACACCGGATAGCCCACGAAAACGATCTCCGCTTCCGCGACGGGCGCGGAAACGTCCGCAAGCGCGGGACGGCAGGATTTGTCCTGCATCTCCAGAGTGGACCGCGATTTCCTGTTTCTCCAATCCAGATCCGCTTCGGTATAGGGTTCGGCGGGCCGGATCTCATAGACCGGCGCGCCGATGGCGTCCGCCAGGCGCTTCGCGAGCTTTGCGGTCACGCCGCCTGCCGAAAAATACGCGACGAGCTTTTTCATCTTCTATTCCTCCTTGTCACAGTTATCCGTTATTCCGTCCGGGAGACCGCCCGGCTTCTTTTCAACCTTCACGAAACTCTGCTGTCCGGAAGGCCGCCACGAGGTCTTCCCGCGTTCCGTCGATGCGGAGATACCGCTTGCCGCCGACCGGGATTTCAAGGAAACCCGCGCCGTCCGGTTCCGCTTTTTCCCAGACGCAGGCGATCTCCTTCGCCGTCTCGGCTCCGGGGAGGCCTCCCGGGATGCGCAGCACGCCCTCCTTGCACACGTGCCAGCAGACGGCGTATTCCCTTCCCCTCCGCGAGAAGGCGAAGGCGCGGATCCCGTCGTCCCCGGTCTCCAGCCGCGCGACGTCCGCCAGTTCATAGTCTCCGTTCACGTCGATCAGAAGCGTGACTTCGGCTCCGGGCACCCGGAGCTTTTCTTTGTCTTCCTCCGTCAGGAGCTTTTTGGTGCGGAAGTCCTGCCAGCGCCGGAGCGTCTCCAGGATATCGTCGATCCGCGGATGGCGCCGGATCACGTCCAGATTGAACTGGATGGTCGCGGGGCAGTCCCAGGCGGCCGCGTGCGACACGCCGTATTCGTAATGATCCGCCTGCGTTCCGCAGACCCCGTCCCTGGGTTCGCGGTACAGGTCCCTCTGGAATACGTGGTCTCCCGACGGCGTCCCCGGAAGGGCCATGCTCCACCAGCCGAAATCGACGCAGGTCAGATCGCGGCGCATCCTCGGCGCCTCCTCGGCGGGATACCGGTCGATCGCCGATTTGAAAAGGTCCGGCGGGAAGATGTCGAAAGCGTTGCCGCGGGTAAGGAAGTGCCAGCTGAAATGGGCTTTTGCCGCGCCTTCGGTGAAGAGCGGCGCGCTCCCGAGCCGCTTATATACCCGGTACTGGGCGTTTGGCACGTGGTATTCGTAAGGCGCGTTCACGCCTTCCGATCCGTCGAAGTAGATGAACTCGAATCCCGCATCGTATACGTCCGCCAGTTTCGCGGCGATCTCGTCCTGCAGATCGGAATTCTGGTCGATGTAGGCGCTGACTCCGCTGAACTCGCTGATATCCAGGATCCCCCCGCGTTCCCCCGCGGGGTGCCCGGTGATCCGGGTCCCGAGCGCTCCTCTTTTGCAGCCGGTAAAGGCGAAGGGCCGGACGTCGCGGATTCCTTCATAGGAGATCAGCTCCCCGCCGAAGCGAAGGATGCGGCGCTTCGGGTGCCGTTCGGCGTTTTCCGGGTTTTCCTCCACGCGTATCTCTCCGTCTTCGGACCCGAGAGGCGCCGAGAGCGTATATGCCTCGGTGAGATTCAGGCGATGATCCGTCACCGGCGTGACGTAACGGCTTCGAAGGCCGATATGCGTATGCAGGAAATGGAGTCCCGGCGTCACGCCGGCCGCCTTGATCTTTGCCAGCAGTTTGACCAGGTCTTCTCTCCCGTTCGGATACTCCGGCCGGTAATCGTAGTTGCCTTCCAGCGCATAGACGTCCTCTTCCCGGAAGATGGCCGTATAGTAGATCTGCATCTTGCGGAAGCCACACTGCCTGATATACCTGAGATGTTCGTCCACGTTCCCCGGATGAATATCGGAGGTGAAGTATGTGTTATCGGTGAATCTGTCGGGATCGCGCCTTCCCGCGGCGCCCTCCGGGAGCGCGAAATCCCGCTCGAGATCGCCGATCGCGTCGAGGAGCTCCTCCTTCGGCGCGGCGATAAGCGCGGCGCCGCACCCCTTCAGACGAATCCCCCGCACGGCGTCGGCCGTGAGGATGCGGCAGTTCTTCCGGCGTTCCGAATCGATCCTTGCATGAGGCGATACCGCAAGCACGCCGACGGCGGCTCTTTCATACCAGGCCACGTTCAGCCATTCGCCGAATGCTTCTCCCTGCTTTACCGGGATCTGGAGAAGGCGGAATTCCCTGACGGGCGGAGGCGTCATGCAGAGCCACGCGTAATCCGACGGATGTACGACGATCTCCTCCAATTCAAACGCGAGATACCGTTCTGCTTCCCGGATGCGGATCCTCGCTTCATACGGAGCGGTCTCGAATCCGGCGATCAGGCGGTCGCCTTCCCGGCGCAGCCGGTTTCCCGGATAGACGGTCCGCTTATTGGGATGCGCGAGCTTGATCTCGTTGTTGAACGGCCGGTCCTGCACCGTTGAAAAGAGCGGGATTTCTTCTCCCGGAACGGCGAATTCCTCCCCCGTCTCAAGAAGCACAAGACTTTTGACCAGGCAGTCCTCTCCCACAGTCAGGCGACAGTATGCATTCTGAAGTACGATATCCATTTTCGTCCTCCGGCGTCGTCCGGCGCGTCCGGACGTTTTTCTTTACGGAACGGATTATACCAAATCCCCCGACGCATTTCAAGAAAACGCACCGAAAAACCGGCGTTTTTTCGGTATGCTCCGCAGCGGGAGCGCGCAGGAAGAGCATAAGGCCCGGCGGTTTCCCGTCGGGCCTTATGCGGATTTCTATTTCTTTGACGCGCAAAACGCGGGCGGTCAGCGGATCCTGATCACGATCCCCGTCACAAGCAGCGCGATCCCCGGCACCGCCGCGCCGGCCCCGAGAAGGAGAAAGACACGGCTCGCCGCGAACAGGCGCGCAATGAGGTTCGCCGTTCCGTCCATGACGGTAAGTGCCGCTCCGCGGAACAGAAGACCGATCCCGAGAAGGATCACGGCGGCGGCCAGAAGGACCGCGCCGACACCGATCATGACTTTCTTCATATCGGCATATCAGCGGCTGAAGGTCTTCATCAGGAAGCTTTCCGCATCCTGATCCGGTTCGATGGAGACGAACTCAAAGAAGATCTGCGCGCCGTTCTCCATACGAAGCAGGTCGAAGCCCACGTATTTCCTGAGATCCTCGTTGAAATACACGAATTGCCGCACGGAACCGACCTTCAGCGGATCAAACTGAACATACCCCTGTTCTTCCATTGCCGGAACGTAGGAATCGAGATACTTCTCAGCCTCTTCGGCGCTCGCGTACGGCTGATAGACGAGGAGGAACAGCCCATGGAATTCGCCGATCTCGTAGCGGTATCTGGCCACGTCCCAGGCGGCGATATCGCCGTGGATGTCCGCCTCCGGAAGCCCGTGATCCCTGAGCAGCTGAAGGACTTCGTCGGGCGTAAGGCTCTTCTTGTCTTTGAAGGTGAGAGCAACGACGTCGTCGGTCTCACTGAACTTGTACTGGAACTCAACGCATCCGTTGGTGGACGTATACTGTCCGTTGTCTCCTCCCGCGATAAATCTGCTGACGAAGCCTTTCGCAAGGAGTTTTTCCGCATAGTCCCCGAGATAGGCTTTGGCGGCCGCACGGTCCCGGAAGCCCAGTGTGAATGCCATATAGAAATTATAGTCGAAATAATACGACCAGCTTTCGGTTGTCGAATATGTCGTATCCTTTGCCTTCCAACCGGTCAAAACGTCGGTTTCCGGGAAAGAGGCGAACCCCTTCTTCTCGACGAGGCTGCCTATCGCTTCCCTGCCTTCGTATTCGGGCTGTTCGTGGTACAGTGTGCCGACGAGCCTGAGGCCCTTGTCAAAGCTCACTTCCAACTGGGCGCAGGCCTTGTACGCCTCTCTCAGAAGGAGGCGGTATACCGTTCCCTCGCTGCCGTCCAGACGCGTCCCTGTCTCCTCCTTGTATCCATGGCTCTTCAGAAGGGCCTTGTAATCCCCGACATCCTTTTCGGTCCAGTGCGGATCCACCAGGAGGATCCCCGAAAACTGTCTGAACGCGTTCGGGTCAAAGGACATCGCGTAGCTGGAAACCGCCGGGAACGGGAGAACCTTTTCCCCGTAGTCCTTGAAGAAGACCTGGTCGAGGGCAATGATATCGTCCTCTGTCCAGGACGTTCTCGTCGCAGGATAGACGGGCTTTTTGAGCCATTGATCAATGCATTTATGGCTTTTCGCGGCGCCGAAGGTCAGCGTCAGATCCAGATCGTCGTATTTGACGCTCCCGGCATCCGTAACGACCGCGGTGAAACGAACGCTCGTGGGATCCTCCGCGTCCAGGATCATGTGTACCTCTTCCATGCGGCTCAGGGTAAATTCGCCGTATCCGCCGAGCGCCGCAAGGGTCGTTTTGACGTTCATATCGTTCGCGGTGAATTCCAGCGGCGCGTTGGGATCGTTGTAGAAGAATTCCCACATGTTTCCGCCCGCAAGACCGATCCAGCTGTTCGGCAGGATCCCGCCCGCCACGTCGACGGCGCTGTCGGTTGAAACGAACGTGACGTCTTCGATCCTGTCGGAGCCGCGTTCGATCTTGGTTTCAAAGGTTTCCCCCTTGAGCGTCATGAAAGCGAAGACGTCGGCGGATCCCTCTTCACCGTATACCACGTAGACCTGTTCGGGCGAGACCACGTTCGTGGTCGGTCCCTGTCCCCCTGCGACTCTGTAGTTGCCGGCTTCGAGTTTGGCGACGAAGTTTTCCATCGCCGCCTCCGAAACGTCGGCCGGAGACGCGCCTTCGCCCGTCTTTTTCCCGCCGAGCAGATTCTTCCCGCCGTCTTTCGCATCTCCTTCGCATGCGCAGAGGGCAAAGAGAAGGCTTGCCAGAAGAATGAGTGATACGATCCTTGTCGTTTTCATATAACCTCCGTAAAAAACACCAAACCGAAACGACGTCCTGTCCTTGCCTGTTTATGACGTATTTCCACGCGGCTGCGTTCCCGCGCGGAAGCCGTTATCTGTTATACAGTGCGTTTTGTTTTTTCCAGTACGCGCAGTCTATTTTCCCCAGCTGTTCTTTCGTGAACCGGATCGCCCAGTTCCCGTCGGCGACGCCCGGCGTATTCATCCGCGTATCCATGCCGTATTCGAGAAGATCCTGAACCGGGAAGATCACGCGGTCGGCTGCCGAACGCATGAGCGTCTTGACGACGTACGGGCAGGCGTATTTCCCGTCTGTCCCGTTGTACCCGATGTAATCGAGCATCTTCCGCCGGTCTTCTTCGGAGAGATCGAAGATGTAGCCGAGCAGGGTGTTGTTGTCGTGGGTCCCGGAATACGCGACCACGTTCTCCGGATAATAGTGCGGCAGATGGGGGTTGTCGTCCGAAAGGAAGGCGAACTGAAACACTCTCATCCCCGGAAGTCCCGTATCGGCGAGAAGCCTGACCACGTCCGCGTCAATGTCGCCGAGATCCTCCGCGATGATCAGCTTTTCCCCGGCGATCGCTTTGAGCTCTTCGACGAATTCTCTGCCGGGTCCGGCGACCCATTTTCCTTCTTTCGCGCTCTTCGCCTCCGCAGGGACCGACCAGTATGCCGAGAATCCCCGGAAATGGTCGATCCGGATCCCGTCGAACAGCGTGAGCTGATGACGGATCCTGGATTTCCACCACTTGTAGCCGTCCTCCTTCATCCGGTCCCAGTCGTAAAGAGGATTGCCCCACAGCTGGCCGTCTTCCGCGAAATAATCCGGCGGGACGCCGGCGACGGCGGTCGGCCGCAGGGTATCCGGATCCAGCTGGAAATACTCCGGATGCGCCTTCACGTCGGAGGACTCCGGATCCAGGTAGATCGGGATGTCGCCTATGATCTCTATCCCCTTCGCGTTTGCATACTTTTTGATCCCGTACCATTCGTCGAGGAATTCGTACTGCATGAATTCGTGGCAGAAAAGCGCGCCCGCTCCGCCGGATTCCTTTTCCGCCATAAACGCGCAGAAATCGTAAAGCTCCGGGATCCCCCGGATATACCGGTCGATCTTTTCTCTTTCCGCTGGGCGGATCCTTTCGGAAGCTTTGCGGAGCAGCGCGAGGCGTTCGGCAAACAGGCGTCCGAATTCGCAGAGGTACGGCGATTTCTGTCTGGCTTCTTCACGTTCTCCGCGTGTGACGAGGCCTTTTTCAAACAGCGTATCGAGATCGATGAAGAAGGGATTTCCCGCAAACCCGGAAAGCGATTTATAGGGCGAACCGTTCGTATCCGGCCAGCCGAAGGGAAGCGTCTGCCAGATCCGGAATCCGGCTTCCGCAAGAAGGTCGACGAATCCCCTCGCTTCTTTTCCGAATGCACCGCAGGAATACTCCCCCGGCAGCATGGAGACGTGCATCAATATGCCTGATTTTCTCATTTCCAACACCTTGTATCAAAGAATATCCCGTCGGACGATCTTCCGATACGACCGACGGCCGCGGATCCCGCGGTCAGGAGCCGTAGACGAGCTTTCTGGCGTCGCCGAAGACCTCGGCGTCTCCCATGAGGCAGTGCTTCATCGCGGGCCGGGTGTTCAGCCACGGGGCGGTCATGAAGCCGGCGAGATGATCCTCCGACAGGCTCTTCCGCCCGAAGATCATCGTGCAGTAGGTATTGCGTTTGGTGCTCCAGGTGGAGGAGGTCGGCACCTGATCGTAGCCGAGTCTGTCGAGATCGAGATAGGTCTGGACGTACCGGTTATACTGCCCGTTTTCATGCGGCAGGAAGTCGTTGCCGTAATACCAGTTGGACTGCAGGACCTCCTTCGGCATCTTCCTGACAAAGACGTCGGGATGATTCCAGTAATAGTCGGACCAGATCCAGGGGCGCGCTCCGTTTTTCTCCACGCAGTCGAGCATACAATAGAAATCCTTCCACCAGTACGTTTCCCCGCGTATGACCGCGTAGGAGAACCAGCGCTGGTGTTCGGCGGTTTCCTCGTCCATGCCGAGGTGGAAGTAGCGCGGTTTCCCGAACAGTTCGCAGGCTTCGTCGATGAGGTCTTTGACGACCGCAAGATATTCCGGCGTGGAAAGGCGGTGGCTGTACTCCCCGAGCCAGGCGTCGTGACAGGCGGAGAAGTTCATCTTCGGGACAGGCTCCATACCGAGCGCGCGGATCTCATCGAGCTTCCGGCACAGCTTTTCCTTCGTCCAGCTCCCCTCGACGGCAAGCTCGGGATGGCTGTCGTAGACGACGCCCTCGCCGAGGTCTATCACCACCGTATTGATCCCCTGCTGCGGCAGGAAACGCACGACCTCGTCCCAGGTTTTTTCGTCGGTCTGCAGCGTATCGTGCCAGGCTGGCACGCCCGGTTCGCCGAGAGACGGTTCGGTTTGGCCTTTGTCGTTCCACATGTTGGAGCCGAGATGGATCAGATAGGACCAGATTGCGGGCGTTTTCATGGTCAGAGTTCCTTTCGACGTTTTTCCTCTGTGATTTTACAATATGGAAGCGGGATTGTCAACATGCTCCGCCGCCCGGAAAGCACGACGTCCAATAAAAAGCCCGGCGGTTTCCCGTCGGGCATTTCCGGCAGCGCATGCAAGTGAAAGGGGCTCTTTGTCGTAAGGCGAAAAGGATCCGCCCAGTGTCCGGTCGATCACCGCGTATACGCAGGGGGTATAGAGGACGATAATTTCTTCCAGCGCCCGTTCGTCTTTATCATAAAGCCTTTCGGCAAGCTCCCGTTTCTCCGTACATCTTCCTCCTTCCCCTGACGTTAAGAGATACAGGCGGAATTTACCCCTGCTCCGCGAGGTAGATCGACACGCGGTTCTGGATATACTCCGCGGCCTGCGCCGCCGTGATCTCGCCCGCGAAATACCGGTCGCCTTCTTCCATAACCACGTCGAATACCTCGCTTCTCCAATACCGGTATTCGTCCGCACTCCGGATCCACTCTTCCGTGAGTTCAAGTAAATCCGAACTGCCTCCCGTATCATTCATGATCACCCTGTTTTCCTGTTCGTTCACAGAGAACCCAAAGATCGGTTCCGCTTCTATACCCTCCTTGATCAGCACGAAGCGTCCGTTCACGTTTCTGCACTCATCCGCCAGGTCACGGAGGAATACAAACTCCATAAGTTCCAGCCTCACCTGATTCTTTTTTCTGCCGAACATAACGCACCTCACACTTTCTGTTCTCTCAGCCTGTCAAAATTCTTTGCACAAATTTTGCGAGCCCTCCTTATCGCGTATTCGTTCGGGTTGCACAAAGTGATCCCAAACAAGCAAAAATGCCCTCACCACACTCCCGAAAGAATGCAGTGAGGGCAAAAAAAGAAGGCCTGACAGTTTCCTATCAGACCTTATGAATATTCAGTTGTATCATCCAGACAAACTGAAATTAGAAAAACGGCGAAAAGTTCAATCACTGAATTGCTTGACGCGAAAGTCCATTCCGCCAATCTGTTCTCTGCGTTCCGTTGCAAAGGGTTGCATATCCTTCCTCACGGTAATGATACTTAAACGGTCATAGCCAAGGCGGTGGTAAAGCCGTAGCGCAGAGATATTATCAGGAACCACATCCATACAAATTCCCTCAACACCTCGCTTTTGCAATTCTTCTTCTACAAGGCCGATGGCTTTGGAGGCAATTCCCTGCCTTCGAAAACTATCTTCGACAAAGATATCCTCAATCCAGCAGACCGTTGCCCCACGCCAATTGAGATGGACAAATCCCACTGGAGTCCCATCGCCGAGAATGTCGTAGAGCTCGTGGTCTTCTTTGATCCAATCGGCAAGATCTTCCTTGGCCTGCGCCTCATCAATTTGCGAATGATGCGCACGGAAAAAGGCAATAATGAAGCGAACCATTGCTTTTTCACTCGTTCCATCATACGACTTAAGTACAATTTCCATCTGCATGACCACCATCCAAATATCGATTTCGTGACATCCCGATAAACGGGAGTATTTTCTCCTATACATTATAGCTCATCAACTCTGGTATTGCTCTCTCTTCCTGATAACGACGTAATATATAAAACAGCAACCGACATGCAATTATAAGAAAAAGGATCACAAGAGTAATATTTCTATAGCTATTCGAGTAAAGAAACTGAATCATATTTCGCGACATATATCAATCTATCAGTTCGTTATCTGTTCTTAGGGGCACTATCAGCTCGGTCACATTTGAACAGGCGTAAAGACAGGGTCTTGGACAAGCACAGATGCTCCGTGAAATTCGCTCTTATTAACCCCACCATAGCAGATATTGTTCCCAAAGCAGAAATGACAAGTACCTGCGACCGTTTCTGCTTCCATGAAGCAGTCTGTGATCTGGGCGCCGCCACAGAACCCAATGCCGATTTCTGCCAGCTGCTTGTTTACAGGATCCTGCATAACATCTGCTGTCATTCCCAAATATTCCACAGCAATTGCCTTCCCTTGTTCCGAAGCAGGCCGGACCGTCTGCAGAATACCGTTTTTGATCTCAAATATCAGTTTTTCCTTTATTCTGCGATAAAAAACGGCTCCGTCTACAACAATTATTCCGGAGATCGAGTTTTCCACTGGCGCAGTGCAGATCTCAAAGTCCAGAGTCAACCATTTTCGCGCTTTGAAGCAGAGATCTGTACCCAAGGCTGTTGTAATCCGATACGTAGTATCATCATGCAGTTCCGTTAGAATACGGCGTTTCCGGTCTGCATCTTCCCTCGGCGGAACAGAAAGCATTCTTTCCAAAGAATCCCGTGGAAAGATCAGCACTCTGGATTTGGATTTCATATGACAGATCCGGGGTTCACCAAGGCTGAAATCGAGATATTCAGGCAACCGGTATCGGAGATATGTCTCAGGCTCTGCCAGTAGCAGGACTACTGCATTTTCTCGTAAGCACAAGACATTCGCTACATTTCCCTGCGACTGCGAAGAGAGATTAGCAATCACTACATTCCCATGGACACTAGCAATACTCGCTGCCAACGCCTCATATGCGCCGTCTACAATCAGATTCAAAGGCTTTTCTGCATAATGAAAATAACTGATGAGATGTTCCGCAAGCATTCGTTCCAAAAGTGTTACCTCCTCTATAGGCTCTGACTTAGCGACATCCCATCAAATGAGAATTGTGCATCTCACTTCCGAGATAATCGACATCAATTCTGTTTTGTATAGTTAATTATGTATTTTATAGTTCACCATCTATCTCACGCAATTCCAATTTACAGAATTGAAAAGCCTAAGTCTGTTATCACTTGTTTCATCGCCTGGTTGTCTTCTTCCGTTCTTATTGTTGCGGTTTTTCCGTGGTGCAAGATGTATTTCAACACAAAGGAACACACCTGATGAGCATATCCGTTTTTTCGATATTGACGGACAGTGCGAACGTCGCTGACCTCCCATGCATTTGAGGAATATTTCTCAACACATGCTCTGCAAATGATTTTTCCGTCAATAAACAGTCCGCAGTATATCGTGCCCTCAGCGTATGCCTGTTCCCATTTTGTTCTTTGAAGAATACGCTGTCCACACAGCTTCAAATGCTCACAGAAAATATCGTAATCATCTACTGTCAGCCACCGAATCGTATGGCTAACGCCAGTGTCCTCAATGAAATTAGTGGTAAAATATAGTATCTCCATCCATGTTTTCCCCCAATAATCCGAATTTGTAGTACTACAGCCTTATCAGATAATATTGGCTAGTTCTTCCTTCTTTATAGTTTTCGTTTTCTGCAATAAGCGTCCCGCCATTCTTTTGAATGGTTGCTGCAGAGGCCAGATTCTCTTTATAACAGCCAAGTAT
>JAFRWU010000068.1 GCA_017441705.1 Clostridia bacterium
CAGGCCGCCGTCGTCGCTTTTCACGAGCACGTTGAAGTTATCGATGCACGGCTCGAACATCCCGCCGGTATACCATCCGGCGAAGAGCCGGCCGCCCCGGGTGCGGGCCACGGTCGGGCAACCCTGCCACGCCCGGTTTTCTTCCCAGGTCTCGCGCCCCGGGTCGGTCACCACGTAGTTTTTCATTGCTTCCTCACCACTTCATGATTTTCGGAAGGATCGAGGACATTCTCTTCGCCACAAAGGCGGCGACGAGGTTCTTCAGGATATCCCCGGGCAGGAACACCAGGAAGAGGCTGACGAAAAGCGTATAGGCACTCACCGACTCGTGGAGATAGACCGTCTTCAGAACGCCGTAATAAGAGACGCCCACGATGTAGATCAGAAGCGTTCCCGCGCCGCCCGCGAGAAGATACTTCCAGAAGGCCGGCTTTTCAAACCTCTCGGCGAGAAATCCCGCCAGCGCCGCCCCGAGCGGGAAGCCCAGGATGTAGCCGAAGGCGGGCGAAAGCACGCTGGCGATCCCGCCGCCCGAGGTGAAGATCGGGATCCCGACAAGGCCGATGACCATGTAGAGAAGCGAGCTCAAAAAGCCCCCGCGCATCCCCAGGAGAAGCCCCGCCAGGATCACGAAGAAGATCTGCAGCGTGATCGGCACGGGCGGAAGCGGGATCTTGATCCATGCCCCCACGGCGATCAGCGCCGTGAACAGCGCGATGAGCAGCATTTCCCGCAGCGTAAACTTTTTCTTTTTCATATCAGATTTTCACACGAATCTCCCCGGTCCCGAGGGATTCGATCCTTCCGTCGTCATATTGTAGCACGAGTTTTTCATCCCCGTCAAGGTCCAGGACAAGGGCGGTCTCCTCTTCGCGTCCGGTGCGAAGCACGGTGACCCGTTTCCCGAGCACCAGAGACCTTTCTTTGTAGGCCCGGTGGACCGCCTCCGGGTCATTTTCCCGGAGGATCGCGAGATATTCCTTCGCGATCCCCGCGGCAAGGCGCGCCCGGGCGGAGTCCTTTTTCTCCCCCGGCCCCCAGATGGCCCCGGCGACGTCACGGATCGAGGGATCGAAGCCTCCCCGGGGCTCGTAGACGTTGACGCCGATACCCACCACCGCGTATTCCAGGCCGCCGTTTTCCAGGGACACCGACGCCTCCACCAGAATACCGGTGATCTTTTTGCCGTCCAGAAAGATATCGTTCACCCACTTGATCCCGGTCTTTTTCCCCGAGATTTCGTCGATGGCGCGGGACACCGCCACGGCGGCCGCCGTGGTCAGGCGCATGGCCTCCTCCGCCGGGGAGGCGGGATGCAGAAGAAAGCTCATATAGAGCCCGCCCTCGGGGGAAAGAAAGCTCCGTCCCGACCGGCCGCGCCCGGCGGTCTGCTCCGCCGCCGCCAGAAGGAGATCGCGTTTCTCCCCCGCGGCCGCGAGGCGCTTGGCTTCGCTGTTGGTGGAATCGACGCTCCGGTAAAACCGGAGCGGAAGATCGACCTCCGCCTCGGAAAGACAGAGCGAGAGCGTCGTTTCGTTCAGGATGTCCCCCTCTGAAACCAGCCGGTAACCCCGGCGCGTGACGGCCTCGATCGCGCATCCCGCGGAGCGCAGGCTGTCGACCGCCTTCCACACGGCGGCGCGCGAAACCGCAAGGCGAAGCGCGATCTCCTCCCCCGAAAGATATGACGCCCGGTTTTCCCGCA
>JAFRWU010000069.1 GCA_017441705.1 Clostridia bacterium
AAGCGTGTCGATGGTCGGACTGCGCTGCCCCCGTTCGATCTTGCTGTAATGCGTCCGGTCAAGCCCGGCGAGCCCGCTGACGACCTCCTGACTTTTCCCGCGGCTTTTCCGGAGATCGCGGATCACCCTTCCGATCAGCACGGGATCCACCATTGGCGCACCTCCTCCCTGTTTTCTTTATAATAAACAAGAAGAAAAAAAGAATTGAGGTCACTTGACCTCATTCGACAAATATGATATAGTGAATGTGGTCAAACGACCTCGTGCTCGTGAAGCAAAGAGATTTGCTTATCATGGCTTCCGTTATGGCGTGCCACCCGACCTTGGAGAGGGTCGATAAAAAACTACTACAATATTGCATAAGGAGAAAAACACATGAATGGCAGAATGGCGTACAACAATCAGCCTCCGGCACAGGGAACGGGAAGTGTTCTTGCAAGATCTATGAATGATCCCACAAGGGTCGATGAAATCATAAGGCAAGCTTCAACCAAAGGCAGAACCTTAGATCTGTTGATAACAGGAATGGCGGTTGTTTTCATCATAATAGGCTTTATTGCCAGATCAAGTGAGAAACAGCAATGGTGGACAGCTTTTTCTTCGAATCGTTTTGACCAATCGACAATGCTGTTCGGATTGGGGGGATTTTCGCTGCTCATGGGATTGATTGTTTTGATACCGATCGGAAAAGCAATGAGAGGTCTGAATGCCAGATATGATGAATTCCGAAGAGTATGTACATCAGAATCGCTGGTAGTTGAGAGTCAGATTATCTACGGGATGATGGCTGGAACTGCATTTCGCCCGGCTCAACAGTACACTATCCTGATTCGGGATTTGAAATCCGTGACAATTCGAAATATTGAAAAGACCATAAGAAACGTGAATCCATTTCATTATGACGAACTGGATTTGAACGAAGTATTGACAATAACAGATATCAAAGGGAATATTCTGTCATTTTCTTCTTTTTCAAACTGTGTTGAATTGAAGAGTGTGATTGAACGTCAAATGATGATAGAAAAAACAGAAGGGAAAATGAACGCTCAAGGCTTTATTAATGATCTAAGAGGCAGCGGAAATACAGGACGGGGACAGGGAACAGTACCATACGGTGAACAAACGCGAATCCTTTCCGATGGAAGCTGGATCTGTAAAAAATGCGAGACCAAGAATCCTCCGAATGCCGCTTTTTGCAAGGATTGCGGAACGTACAAGGGATGAAATATTATATGTGTTTGAATTGAAGGGCTTTTTCGTTTCTTATCAAATGCTTCGGGAATGAAGCTGATATGAAAACGAAGCGATGCTTTTCCCGAGAATTGCGGATAGTAGAAGCAAAAGGCGCAAAAAGGCTCCGGGCCGCCGTCCATGGACAGCGGCCCGGGCTTTTGATCGAAAAAGGCTTTTTACCCTATGATCCCCTCAAGCTCGGTGACGGCGTCGTCGAACACCTTCATGGCGGAGGCGACGGTCGCCGGATCGGCGAGGTCGATCCCCGCGATCTTCAGCTCCTCCAGCGGGTAGTCGCTGCCGCCGGTGGTGAGGAACTTCAGGTAATTCGGGGCGTTCCCCTCGTCCAGGACCGACTTCGCGATGGCCACGGCGCTGGAGAATCCCGTGGCGTACTGGTAGACGTAGAAGGCGGTGTAGAAGTGGGGGATGCGGGCCCATTCGATATCCTGAAGCTCGTCCACCTCGCAGCCCGCGTAATAAAGCTCGTTGAGCTCGCGGTAGACCTTGTTCAGGAGCTCGGCGGTGAGCGGCGTGCCCTCCTCGTAAAGCTCGTGGGCCCTGCGCTCGAATTCGGCGAACAGGGTCTGGCGGAACACGGTGGTGCGGAAGCCCTCCAGGAAGTGATTCAGGACGTAGGCGCGCTTTTTCGGATCGGTCTCGGTGCGCAGGAGATACTGGGTCAGAAGCACCTCGTTCACCGTGGAGGCCACCTCGGCCACCATGATGCGGTAATCCGCGTTGATATACTCCTGCTCGCGGGAGGAGAAGAAGGAGTGCATCGAATGACCCAGCTCGTGCGCCAGAGTGAACGCGTCGTCAAGCGTGTCGGTGTAGTTCAGAAGCACGTAGGGATGCACGCCGTAAACGCCGCAGGAGAAGGCGCCGGTGGTTTTGCCCTTGTTCTCGTAGACGTCGATCCATTTTTCATTGTAAGCGCGGTCCAGAAGGGCCTGATACTCCTCGCCCAGCGGCAGGAGAGCCTTCTTGACCAGGGTCTTCGCGTCCTCGTAGGGCATGGGATAGTCCACCGATTCCACCAGGGGATTGTAGAGATCGTACATGTGAAGCTCGGAAAGGCCGAGGACCTTTTTCCGGAGCTCGATATACCGGCGCATGACGGGAAGGGCGTCGTGCACGCCCTTGACCAGACTGTCGTAGACCGAGACCGGAACGTTCCCGCCGAAGAGCGCTTCATGAAGCGAGCTTTCGTGCTTTCTTGCCCGCGCCGTGAAGGCGTCCTGCTTCACCGAGCCGGTATACATGGCGGCGAAGGTGTTGATATACTTCCTGAATTCGCCGAAATAGGCCTCGAACGCGTCCTTGCGGACCCGGCGATCCTTGCTTTCCCGGTAAACCGAGAAGCTGCCGTGGGTCAGGGCCGCTTCCCCGCCGTCCTCGTCCCGGATGGAGGGGAAGGTCATGTCCACGCTCTCCAGCATCTCGAAGACGTCCCGCGGCGTGGTGGCCGCGTCGCCGAGCATGGCGAGCAGCGTCTCGCCGTTCTCGTCCAGGGTGTGCGCTCTCGCCCGGGCGATGTCGCCGACCATGAAGCGGTAAAGGGCGAGGGAGGGATCGGCCAGACGTTCCCGGAGCGTTTCCTCGGGGATCGAGAGGATCTCGGGATTCAGGAAGGAAAGCGCGGTCTCCAGCTTGACGAAAAGGCTGATGCCCCGGCTCTGCATGGCCTGGTATTCCGGATCGCCGTTGTCGCCCGATTTCAGAAGCATGGCGTAAAGATACACGCGTTCGGTCTTTTCGCTGACTTCCGCGATCAGATCGAGCCCGCGCTTCAGGCTTTCGGCGCTCTCGCCGAGCGTGCCCTTCAGAGCGGCCGCCTTCCCGACGAGGGCTTCCGCCTCAGCGTAGGCGGTTTCCCAGGCGGCCTTGTCCGGGAAGATGGGCGAGAGATCCCACTGAAACGCGGGATCCATGTCTTTTCTGGCTTTCAGTTCCATATTCTTTTCCTTTCTTACAAATGGAAGTTTGAGGTGTCTATGATATATCCGTTGGATTCCACCAGATAGATCACGAGAGAGATGAATTCCCTGGCGTAATAATTCAGAGAAAGAAGGACCTTCGGCGTCGGAGAGGAGAAGCACACCGGATCCAGCCCGTACCGCTTCGCCAGCAGCGAACACCGGAACACGTGGAAATCGTTGGTGACCACCGCGCACCGCCGTACGTCGGGGAAAAGGGAAGTGAAATTCGCGAAATTCTCCGCGGTGTCCAGGGATTCGGTTTCGGCTGTGACGGCGCCTTCGGGGACGCCGAGGGACAGAAGGTATTTCCTTCCGGCCTCCGCTTCGGAAACCGACTCGTCGTTTCCGCGGCCGCCGCATACCACGAGGGTCAGATCGGGGTCCGCCTGATAAAGCGCGGCCGCCTTCCGGAGACGGATCGCGTAGAGCAGAGAGGGCCGGTCGCTTTGCCCGATCAGACCTGCTCCGGGCACGATCACGACCGTGAAATCCGGATCGGCGGGGATTTCCCGGCGGTTGGCGCCGACTCCGGCGGAGATCACGAAGCCTTCGACGACGAGAAAGGCGAGCAGGATCAGAGCGAGAAGCGGGCGAAAGATCCATTTCAGAATGCGGAAGAGCTTCGGCGGCGCTTTGGCTCTGAGAAACAGATGGACCAGGATCAGGGCGCCCGCACCCATAAGGATCAGGGAGAGGATCCCGGCATAAAGGACGCTTCTGAGGAAAAAGGTGACGGCGCCGACGAAAAGAAGGACGAGGCCGGCGGCGGTCCAGGCGGCGGTTCCCTTGCTTTTCATCCGATCTCCCTCCTTCCTCTGAAAGCCGGTCTCCGGCACGCGGAGTTTATGATAATAGTATATGATAAAAAGCGAAAATGTCAAGCCGTTCCCGCCCGAAAAAGGGGAAGAGCCGTCCGGAAGGCGATCAAGATATAGACCGGAAAAAGAAGGGTACTACCACATTATGAGACACGCACGGGAGGGAGGAGAAGGAGGGAGAAAAAAGGGGAGAAAAAGGAGAAAAAAGGGATTGACAAAGGAGGGGGAGATGTGGTAGTATAAACGAGCGCTCCGGAGAAAGGGGCGGCCGCAGCACGGCTGCTCCCGAACCTTGGGCGCCTCTATTCCCCTT
>JAFRWU010000070.1 GCA_017441705.1 Clostridia bacterium
CCTTTGGCGAGTTCACCCCTGTCCACGATTCTAACGAGCATCGGATTTTGCACCCCAAAATCCCAAGCAGAGAGACAAAACCGGCGTGACCAAAAACGGTCACGCCGGTTTCATGTCATCTTTGCTTCTAGTGACTACCTCGATGCAACTTCCATACGAAGTGTGCCCCGATGGGGACTTTCTTTTTTGGCTGCCGAAGAAGGATTTGTTCTCGCGCTCGACGCGCTCGGTCAGGGCGCGGGAAAACGATCCCCCGGATCGTTTTCTGTCACGCGCCCGTTCAAATCCTTTCCGATGAAAATCAAAAAAAGAAAGCCCCCCGATGGGGACTTTCTTTTTTTGGCTGCCGAAGAAGGATTTGAACCCTCACAAACAGATCCAGAGTCTGTCGTGCTACCATTACACAATTCGGCAATACGGCCCACTGCGTTTCCGCAACGGTGATATTATATCACGGAATCCGGAAAAGTCAAGAGGTATTTTTCGGAAATGATACGGACGGAACGCGGCGCTGCGGCGGACGTGAGACCGGGAGGATGGAAAAAAGCGGCGGCGTTTCCCCGGAAAAGCGCAAAAAGAAGCTCCGGCCGCGCGGAACGCACGGCCGGAGGATCCGCCGGTCTTTTCCCGGGATGAGAGCGAAAAGATCACCAGACGGCGACGCTGCCGTCCTCGTACCAGTAGCGCGGGGTCTCCCAGTTGCCCTCGAAGGTCTTTTCGGCGATGGCTTCCTCGTCCAGCTCGATGCCGAGGCCCGGCTTGGTCGGCGTTTTGACGTAGCCGTTTTCCACCACGAAGGGCTCCTTCAGATAGCCGGCGCCCATGGTGACCGATTCCTGGCAGAGGAAGTTCGGGATGGCGGCGTCCAGCTGGAAGCAGGCGGCCAGCGCGATGGGCCCCAGGGGGCAGTGCGGCGCCATCGTGGCGTAGGAGGCCTCCGCCATGCCGGCGATCAGGCGGCATTCGGAGATGCCGCCCGCGTGGGAAAGGTCGGGCTGCAGCACCACGGCGGCCTGCTTTTCCAGGACTTCGCGGAACTGCCACTTGGTGAAGAGGCGTTCGCCGGTGGCAATGGGAATATAGGTGGAACGGGCAACGCGGGCCAGCTCGTCCAGGTTGCCGGGCAGGACCGGCTCCTCGATGAACAGGGGCTGGTATTCCTCGACCGCCTTGATCAGGATCATGGCCATGGCGGGCGAAACCTCGCCGTGGAAGTCGATGCCGAGATCGCATTCCGGCCCGATGATCTCGCGGGTCTGGGCGATCCTGTCGGCGAATTCCTGCACCTTCTTCATGGTGTCGATGAACTTCACCGGGCCGCCGACGCCGGTTTTGAAGGCGGTGTAGCCCTTTGCCTTCGACGCGGTGGCGGAAGCCTGGATCTCCTCGTAATTGCTGCCGCCGAAGTGGCCGTAGACCTTGATCTTGTCGCGGGTGCGGCCGCCGAGCAGCTCGTACACCGGAACGCCGTAGAATTTGCCCTTGATATCCCAGAGGGCCTGATCGATGCCGGCGATGGCGCTGGTCAGCACCGGGCCGCCCTGATAGAACTGTCCGAGATAGATGGCCTGCCAGTGATGGGTGATGCGCAGCGGATCCTGACCGATCAGGTACCGTTCGGCGATCTCCCTGACGCAGGTTTCCACCGTCTGCGCGCGGCCTTCCACCACAGGCTCGCCCAGGCCGACGATCCCTTCGTCGGTGTGGATCTTCAGAAAGAGCCAGCGGGGTTTGACGTGGATGGTTTCCAGCTTCGTGATCTTCATAAGCGCGTTCCTTCCTTTCATGCATGTGGCTTCCATCCCTATTATACACGATTTCCGGTTTCTTGCAAGAGGGCGGCCGGTTCATTTTCCCGCCGTTTTCCTCCCCGCCGGCCCGGCCGCGCCCCGCGCCTTCTTTTCGATAAAAAGAAGAGCAAATAGCAAAATATTGGTGTTGTAATGCCTTTTTCGCTATGGTATAATATCGTGTGGAATTCCCGTCGGAAGCATGGGGAGCCGGCCTTTGCCGGAAATGCGGCGAAAAGGCGCGCTCCCACGCCCCTCCGGGCGGTGTTTCCGTCGTTTTGAAGACATATGGGAGGCAAGCGCACATGATAGAAGTGACAAATCTTGTCAAGCATTACGGCGATAAAAAAGCGGTCAACGACATCAGCTTTTTCATCGACGAGGGCGAGGTCGTCGGCTTCCTCGGGCCCAACGGCGCGGGGAAATCCACCACCATGAATATCATAACCGGATACCTTTCCGCCACCTCCGGCAGCGTGAAGATCGCCGGGATCGATATCCTGGAGGATCCCATCCCGGCAAAAAAGCGCCTCGGGTATCTGCCGGAAAACCCGCCGCTCTATTTTGACATGACCGTCAAGGAATACCTCAATTTCATCTACGAGCTGAAGGGATGCCGCGGCACGACCGAGGAGAAGAAAAAGCATATCGCAAACATCTGCGAGATCGTGGGCATCGACAACGTCTACGGACGGATGACCCGCAACCTTTCCAAAGGATACAAGCAGCGCGTCGGTCTGGCGCAGGCGCTGGTGGGCGATCCCGACGTCCTGATCCTGGACGAGCCCACGGTGGGCCTCGACCCGATCCAGATCATCGAGATCCGCAACGTCATCAAGGACCTCGGCAAAAAGCGCACCGTCATCCTCTCCAGCCACATCCTTCCGGAGATCCAGCAGATCTGCGGGCGGGTGCTGGTGATCAACAAGGGCAAGCTGATCGCCGACGACACGCCGGAAAACCTGGCGCGCACCGTGGAAAGCGAACGCCGCTACAACCTCCGGGTCACGGGCAATCCCGAAATGATCGTCAGCGTCCTGAAAAACATCGACGGCATGAAATCGGTCACGCCGCAGGGCTCCAAGGAAGTCGGCTCCACCGACTATCTCATCGTCTCCCGCGAAAACGAGGACGTGCGGCAGAAGATCTTCCTGTCCCTGGAAAAAGCGGGGCTGCCGGTCCTGCAGCTGACGCCGGTGGGCGCCACGCTGGAGGATATCTTCATCAAGCTGACCGGCCAGCGTGTCGTCGAAGACGAGGGCCGGACGGGCCGCGTCCGCCGCAGCCGCAAAAAGGACGCGTCGGGCGACGTCAACCGTTCTCTGAGTCTTTCGGAGGAGGCCCGCGCCGCCGATAAAGCCGACGCGAAAAAAGCGAAAAGGGGGAAGAAACGTTGATCGCCATCTATAAAAGAGACCTGAAGGCGCTGTACAAAACGCCGGTGGGCTACGTGTTCAGCGGGACCCTTCTGCTCCTGTTCTACGTGCTTTTCTACATCTTCAACGTCTATACCACCCAGACCTCCGATATTTCGGTGGTCATGGGCAACCTGATCTACTGGCTGTTCCTGCCGATCCCGATCCTGACGATGCGGCTCGTGACCGAGGAATACCGCCAGAAAACCGATCAGCTTCTCCTGACCGCGCCGGTGAGCTCCTTCTCCATCGTTCTGGGCAAATATCTCGCGGGCATGGTGTCGATCCTGATCACCGTGGTCCTGAGCCTGGCGATCCCGATCATCATCTCGATCTACGGAGAGCTTCTGGGCTGGACCATGTTCGGCAACTACGTGGCTCTGATCGCCGCGTCCAGCACCTTCCTTTCCATCGCCATCTTTATTTCCTCCCTGACCGAGAACCTTCTGGTTTCCATCATCGCCAACTGGGGCGCCTTCATCGCTCTGATCTATCTGGACGACCTGGCTTCCCTGACCGGCAGCGCGGCCATCATCAAGATCGCGAACAGCATCTCCCCCTTCATGCGATTCCAGAGCTTCGCCTACGGACAGTTCAGCTTCGGCGATCTGATCTATTACGTCTCCGTCGCCGCCCTTTTCCTGTTCCTGGCCTCCCGGATCCTGGAAAAGAAGCGCTACAGCTGATCGGGAGGAGGGAGTAAGACATGAAAAAACCGACTTTCAGCAAAAGAGTGACCTACGGCGCCTCCGCCATCGCCTTCACCGCCATCGTGATCGCGGCGGCGATCCTGCTCAACGTGGCGGCCAGCCTTCTGACCGACCGCTTCAACCTCAAGGCCGACATGACCGCCGATCAGCGCTACGATATTTCGGACGCCACGGTGGACATGCTGAAAAACGTGGAAAACGACATCACGATCTATATGCTCGCCCCCGAGGCCGACGTGGTGGACACCGACAAGACCCTCGGCATTTACGGGCCCAGCATCGCCTCCATCCTGAACCGCTATCCCACCCTTTCGGGCGGGAAGGTCAAGGTGGAATACGTGGACATCGAGAGGAACCCCTCCTTTACCCAGGGCTTCCAGCTCGGCGAGATCCCCTCGTATTCGATCCTGGTGAAAAGCAACGCGGCCTATCGCCTCCTGACCTATTACGATTACATTTATTTCCGCGCGGCCGACAGCTTCAGCGAACAGAAGCCGGTCGGTCTGAATCTGGAGCACGCTCTGGCTTCGGCTATCTACTACTGCGACACCGGTTCCCGCCGCAACGCCGTCCTGCTTGACGGCAAGGGCGAAAACAACGGCCGGGACGGCGGCAACGGCACGAAGCTGGTCGCCTTCCTGGAATCCAACAACTTCAGCGTCACCTACGTCAACCTGACCACCGAGACCCTGCCGGAGGACACCGATCTGATCGTGATCTGCTCCCCCGAAAAGGACTATTCCCCCGACGAAATCGCCGTTCTGGATTCCTATCTGAACCGGAATCTCGGCAAGGTGATCGTTTCGCTCGGCACCGAAAGCAAGGACGCCGCGAACCTTTTGTACTACCTGAGAGAATACGGCCTGACGATCGGCGACAAGGCCCTTTACGACAGCTCCAACAGCCGCACCGGACATCCCGAAGCGATCCGCGTCAATCCCATCTCCTCCGACATCATGCAGAGCCTTACCTCCGTGGATACCATGCTGATCTTCGCGAACAGCCTGAAAATGTCCACCATGGACGTCGCCGGTACCGGCTGGTCGAAGCAGGATCTTCTGAACACCTACGACTCCGCCTTCGCCAAGCCGGCCGATCTGGAACGCGATCCCGCCTCGGTCACCCGCGATCCGGACGACGAGACCGGCGTCTTCACCGTCGCTTCGCTTCTGACCCGCAAGCCCACGGTGGACAAGGTCGGCGATGAAACCAGCGGCAAGCTCCTGGTGCTCAGCTCCGGCGACGCTCTGAGCGACACCTATTTCAACAGCAGCTCCTACACCAACTGGAGCTTCATGTCGGTCCTCCTCAGCGACTTCTTCGGCGGCAACGACCTTTCCGTCTTCAAGTACAAGGTCTTCACCACCGGCGAACTGGTGACCCTGGAAATCGACCGGCAGATCATCCTCGGCGTGCTGATCGCCATCCCGGTCCTGCTCTTTGCGGGCGGCGTGGTGGTCTGGTTCAGAAGAAAGAACCTCTGATCCCTCCGACAAAAGGCGGCCTTGACGCGTCATACGCGTCAAAGGCCGTCTCTCTTTAGCGGTCGGACCGGTCCGGCGAAGCCGGAAGAAAGGATAAAGGCAATGAACAAAGAGCTTTCCCGTGCGGTACGGGGCGACATGCTGTTCCGTTACGAGATCAACGGAGAAAACCGGGTGGGCCTCACCCTTCTCCCCCTTGCGGCCGAGCCGCTCCTCAAAGAAAAGGACGCGCTGCCCGAGCCTCTGATCCAGCTTTACGTCCGCGGCGACAATCTGCCCGCCGCCTTTTCGTCGGGCCGCACCATGGCGGGCTCCGGATCGGTGGAGAGACTGGTCTTCCGGGGGCAGGAGACCGGAGAGGAGAGGATCGTCACGCGCTTCGAGGACCCGGGGCGCGGGCTCCGTCTTCGCCACGTGCTGGCCTTTCCGGAAGGATGCCGGGCCGCGGAGATCTGGACCGAAGCCGAAAACGCCGGGGACGCGCCCTTTACGCTGGAGATGCTTTCCAGCGGGACCTTCGGCGGACTGACCCCCTTCGACGCGGGCGAAGCGCCCGACTCCATGGAGATCACCGTCGCCCTTTCCTCCTGGAGCGCCGAGGGGAGATTCGTCACCGAAAGCGTCGAAAACGCCGGACTGGAGCCCAGCTGGGCGCGCCACGGCGTGCGCGTGAAAAAGATCGGCGTGGCCGGCTCCATGCCGGTGAACGGGTACTTCCCCTTCCTCGCCGTGCACGACAGGCTGCGCGACGTAAGCTGGGCGGCGGCGCTGGAAGCGTCCTCGTCCTGGCAGATGGAGCTGCGGCGCAAGGACTGCGGCCTTTCCCTTTCGGGCGGACTTGCCGATTACGATTCCGGCCACTGGGCCAGGACCCTTTCGCCCGGCGAGACCTTCCGGACTCCCTCCCTCTATCTCACGACCACTGCGGGAGACGCGGAAAAAGCTTCCCAGCGGCTTCTGGATCTGCAGGAGAGGAACCGTCCGAAAACCCTTTCCCTTCCGCCCGTGATGTACAACGAATACTGCACCACCTGGGGCGTGCCGAGTCACGAAAACCTCAAGGCTATCACGGAGAAGCTCCGGGGACGGGGCTTCGAGTATCTGGTCATCGACGCCGGATGGTATAAAAGCGAAAAATACGACTGGTCGGTCACCGGCGGCGACTGGGTGCCGGCGGAGAAGCTCCTCTTCCCCGAAGGCTTCCGGAAGACGGCGGACATGATCCGGGACGCCGGCATGATCCCGGGTCTCTGGTTCGAATCCGAAACCTGCGGACCGAAGGCGGACCTTCACGAAAAGGAAGAGTGGTTCCTCACCCGGAACGGGTCGATCGTGGACACCGGCGGCCGCCGCTTCCTGGATATGCGGAAGCCTGAGGTGCAGGCTTACCTGGACGAAAAGGTCATCGGCCAGCTGAAAAAATACGGCTTCGGTTACATCAAAAACGACTACAACGACGACGTCGGCATCGGCGCCGACGATCCCGACTCTCTCGGCGAGGGCCTCCGGCAGTCGATCGAGGGGAGCAAGGCCTTCTTCCGGCGGCTGCGCCGGGAGATCCCGGGGCTCGTGATGGAAAACTGCTCCTCCGGCGGGCACCGGCTGGAGCCTTCCCTGATGGCGCTTTTCGATATGGCGTCCTTCTCCGACGCCCACGAGTGCGTCTCGATCCCGATCATCGCCGCGAACCTGCACCGGCTGATCCTGCCGATCCAGTCCCAGATCTGGGCGGTGCTGCACGGGAGCGACAGTCTGCGCAGGCTTCACTATTCCATGGTGAACACGTTCCTCGGCGCCATGTGTCTTTCGGGCGACATCTACGCCATGAACAAGGAGCAGTGGGCGCTGGTGGACCGGGATATCGCCTTTTACCGGAAGGTCCGGCATCTGATCGCCCGGGGCGACTCCCGCGTCGTGCAGAAGGGCCTCACCTCCTGGTCCGATCCGAAGGGGTATCAGTGGGTGATCCGGGAAAACGAAAGCGAGGCGCTGGTCACCCTGCACACCTTCGGCGGGGATCTTCCGAAGGCGGTTTCGATCCCGACGGGTGAGGGCGAGATCCTCGACGCCGTCACAAGCGAAGGGAACGCCGCCGCGATCGCCGGCGGGAACCTCACGGCGGAAATCAAGGCGAATTTCGAGGCGGCCGCCTTTTATATCCGGAAGAAACCGCGGTAAAGAAAAAAAGATCCCGCTCCGGCCCGGCCGGAGCGGGATCTTTTTTCTTATCTTTCCAGCGAATCGGGGACGCCGTTGCGATTGGCGTCGGTGCGGTCGACCGGAGGCGGGGGCGGAGGATTCTGCCCCTCGAACGCGTGAGGGTGTCCCGTCACGCTCTCGCTGGTGAAAACGCGGTGCTTCTGACGGGATTCGTCCACCAGACGGGAGAGCATTTCCTTGACCTCCGCAGGATGGCGGATATGCTTGATGTCGAAATTCTGCTGGGTCGCGTCGGAGCTGTCGCAGTGGATGGTGCCGAGCCGGAACATTTTTTGCCGGAGGGTACGCCTGAGCGTCACGTCGGTGATGCGGTAAAGCCGGACCTCGTCCTCCACGCTGGTGAAAAAGCCGGTGGTGATATAGAGCCGTTCCTCGTCCAGAGCGTATTTCGTAAAGCTCCAGGGCAGGCCGAAAAGCGTGTGCTTCCGGTCCTTCCACAGATAGGTCTTCTTTTCCGGCTTCTGTTTTTTCTCTTTCTTTGCCATGCTGCATCCTCCCTTGCTTGATCGATATGCCCTTACGCTACGCGTTTTCGCCGGCCTTCCGGAGATCTTCCCCGATCAGAAGAAGGTCCGCAAGGCTTCCGGAGATCCGCGATTCCACCGCCGGCGAATAGCGCGCGGCGATCTCCTCCTTTGTGAGCGTCGAAACCAGGACGGTCCCGCGGCGGAGCGCCGCCCGTTCGCCGAGCAGCCTGTAGAGAAGCGGCGCGTTCTGCGCAGACGCCGGCTCGCATCCGAGATCGTCCAGGATCAGAAGGTCGGCCGCGAAGGCGTCCTCCCAGTCGGCGTTTTCCTCCTCCGAGAGTCTTCCGAAGCGCTCCTTTTCCGCCAGGGCGAAAAAGCCGATCGCCGAGAGATAATGGGCGAACCAGCCGTTCCGGATGACCTCTCTGGCCACCGACGCCGCCAAAAAGCTCTTTCCCACCCCGCAGCCGCCGTGCAGATAGAGCCCGCCTCCTTCGCCCGGCCGGAAACGGCGGGCGTATTCGGCGCATTGGTCGAAGACGAATTCGGCAATACCCCGCGGCTCCGCGTGATAATAGGGATTGACGATGTCCGAGTAGACCTCGAAATCGAAATTTTCAAAGCTCTGATCGCCGAGATAGCGGGCGTAGCGCTGAAGGAGCTTTTCTTCATAGACCTTCAGAAGGCAGGCGCAGGGCCCCTTTCCGGTTTCGCCCGAGCCTTCGCAGACCGGGCAGTAAGCGCGCGGACGCAGAGCGTCCCTCTCCTCGCCCATCCCGCGGAGGATCTCCTCCTCCCCGGCGTGAAGCTCCTCCGCCTTCTCCCGGATCTTTCCCACCTCGCCGGGGGAACCCGAAAGCGCGGCGCGCGCGAGCTTCAGCGAAAGGCCGGTGAGTTCTCTCTCGGTTTCCCGGAGCCGCGGAGACCGCGCGAGCAGTCCTTCGGCGCGGATCCTCTCCCGTTCTTCGAACCTGCGGACCCGTTCCCGGTATTCGATCCGGGCGGCGGCCATGGTTTTCTCATCGTAGGACACGGCTCATTCCTCGCTTTCCGGCGGCGCGGACGCGCCCCGTCTTTTCTTTTCGGCATAAGCCCGGGCGCGCCGGAGCGACGCCTCCTCGCTTTTGGTCGGCGCGTTTTCGCTCCTCTTCCGGCTGTCGGGAGCCGCGGACGCGCGTCCGGCGGGCTTCCCCTCCCGCGCTTCCACGGCGGCCAGAGAATAGAGCCCCTTTTCGTGCCAGCCGCGTAAAATCCCGTTGATGTACGGTATGTTGAAAAGGCCGAATCTCACCGCCGAGATGTCCGCCGCGCGCTCCACCAGCTCCAGCGCGATCCCCTTCGCGCACCAGGAGCGGAGCATGGCCTCCACGCTCGGCGTCAGAGCGGGCAGCGAGAGGATGCGCCGCACGTCCTGAAGATACCGGTTTTCCTTTTCCAGCGTACGCAGATAAGAATCCGCCTTTTCCGTGGTGTCGATCCCCAGATCCGACCATTTGTTGGCGGTTTTCTGGATCCGGGCGACGGTCAGACGCCTGCCGCCTTCTTCCGCGGCGCGTTCCGCGCAGTAGCTGACGATCAGCATGATCACGCCGCAGGGAAGCCCCATCCAGTGATAGAGCGAAAGCAGGGTCTCCACCTCGTGCCGGGAGGCGATCCGGCCGAGCTTCTGCTCGGTAAAGGAGAGAAGCTCCCGGAATTCCGGATCGGATTCCACCGTTCCGGCGATCTCCTCCCGCGTATAGGAGGGCGGCGTCTCCTCGGGGAGACGGCGCGGCGCGGGCAGAAGCTCCAGAGCCGTAAGTCTTGCGTAAGCCGCGGCGTATTCCTCCCGGTCCATCCCCAGAGCCGACATGGCTTCCCCGGGCTCCAGAGCGCCCGAAGCGAGATAATACAGATAAAGGCGCACGGCGCCCCCGTCCTTTTCCCTGAGAAGCAGGGAAAGCGCGCGCGGCGTGACCACGATCTCCCGCATGAGGCGTCGCCTCCTTTCCTGATTTTCGTCCTCTTCCCGCCGCGTCCGGTTTCTTCCCCGGCCGGATCCTTCCCCGACAAAGGAAGGAGGAAACGCGGCAAAGAGGCGCTCGTCCGTATACGTCTATTATAGCGAAAGAAACGCCGGATTGCAAGAAGTGCGCGGAAATTTGCCGAAAACGGCGCAAAAGAGCCCGCTCAGCGAAAAAGCCCTTTACAGGCGGGGCGTTTTTTGCTATAATGCGAGTAAGGGATCTCCCGGCCCGTTCCCGGCGCTTTTCTCCGAAAGCCGGACTGCGGCGCCGCGGCAGCGGTCCCGCTTTTGTCCAACGACCGTAAAAGGAGAACGACGTTCTTATGTATAAACTGGTTTCCGCCGCGGACAAGGACTCCGTCGCCCTGATGGAGGAATTCAATCAGTCGCATCCGAAGGGCCATTTTGCCCAATCCTTTCTGTGGGCGGCGGTAAAAGACAACTGGCAGAACGGCGCGGTCCTGTCTCTGGACGGCGAAGGCCGGGTGAGAGGCGCGATGCTCCTGCTTTTCCGGAAGCTCCCTCTCGGCCTTTCCATCATGTATTCCCCCCGCGGCCCGGTCTGCGACGTGCACGACCGGGAAGTCCTGAAGGATCTCTTCGACGGCGCGAGGGCTCTTGCCAAAAAGCACGGCTCCTACGTGTTCAAAATCGATCCGGACGTTCTCTCCTCCGATGAGGAATTCGTTTCTCTGATGCGGGATTTCGGTTTCCGTCTCCCCGAAGACAGCAAGAATTTCGAAGGGATCCAGCCGCGCTACGTGTTCCGCCTGCCCGTGGCGGGAAAAAGCGAGGAGGATCTTCTTGCAGGCTTTGAATCCAAGACCCGCTACAACCTGCGCCTTTCGGTGCGCAAGGGCGTGACGGTGAAATTCTTCCCCGGCGACGGCGACGTCCCGGAGGAAGAGCTCGACGCCTTCTCCCGCCTGATGGAGACCACCGGCGAGCGCGACCGGTTCATCGTGCGCGGGAAGGAGTATTTCAGAAAGCTCCTCAAGGTCATGGGATCCCACGCCCGGCTTTACATGGCCTACGCCGACGGCGAACGCATCGCCGGGACCGTGGCGGTTCAGTACGGGGACAAGGTATGGTATCTCTACGGCGCCAGCGCCAACGAAAAGCGCAACCTGATGCCCAATTACCAGCTGCAGTGGGAGATGATCCGCTGGTCGCTGGAGGCCGGATGCCGGATCTACGATTTCCGCGGGGTGTCCGGCGATCTGTCCGAGGATAATCCTCTCTACGGTCTTTATCGCTTCAAAAAGGGCTTCAACGGTGATTTCTGCGAATTCGCGGGCGAATTCGATCTGGAATACGGCAAGCTGACCGCCCGCGTCATGAATTTCGCGGAAAAGGTCTTCCGCCGCCTGCGCTACCGCAAGCGCATGGGAAAAGAGAGCGGGAACGGCTGACCGGGAACCCGGTCTCCCGTCTGCGGACGGATACGATTCATGGAGGGGAGGAATCTGCTTGACCAAAGCGTTCGTGGTGGAACGGGACGCCGTTCTGAACAATCTGAAGATCATTCGCGCCAAAGCCGGGACCTCTCTGGTGATCGGCGTTCTGAAGGGGAACGCCTACGGCTTCGGCCTGGTGGAAACCGCGCGGATGATGCGCGAGGCGGGCGTCTCCTCCTTCGCCGTGACCGAGCCTTCGGATCTTCTGAAGCTCCGGGACGCGGGTTTTACCGAGGAAAGCGTCCTGATCCTGCGCTCCACCGCCATCCGCTCCGAACTGGAGACCGTGATCGACTGCGGCGGCGTAGCCACCGTCGGCTCCTATGAAGCCGCAACGGCCGCCAACTCCCTGGCCGAAGAGCTGGGCACCGTTCTGACCGTACATCTCGAGATCGACACCGGCATGGGCCGCTACGGTTTCCTCCCTTCCGAGGAAAACAAGGTCCTTTCGGTCTTCCGGTATATGAAAAACCTGCACGTCACCGGCATGTATACGCATTTTGCAAACGCCTTCCTGCCCGGCGAGCCGGGCGAAAAGCGGGTCAAAAAGCAGCTCGACGCCTTTATGCGGGTGGTCGGCGCCGTCAAGGAGGCCGGCTTCGATCCGGGTCTTCTGCACGCGGCCAATTCTCCCGCCCTGTTCCGCTTCCCCTTCGCCCGTCTGGACGCGGTCCGGATCGGCTCGGCCTATACCGGCAGGCTCGGCGTCAAAGGGAATTTCGGGCTGAAAAAGACCGGCTACGGCGAGTGCGCCGTGGTGGAAACCCGCTGGCTGGAAAAGGGCGACACCGTAGGATACGGATCGGATTTCAAGGCGAAAAAGCGGACCCGCATCGCGGTGATCCCCTTCGGATATTCCGACGGCTTCTGTCTGGAAAAGGCGCACGACCTTCATCCCTTCGGCCGGGCGGTGCGATACGCCCTTTCGGAAATCAAGCGGTCTCTTTTCTCCCCGCGCCTCACGGTGGAGATCGGCGGCAAAAAGTGCCGCGTCCTGGGAAGAGTCGGCATGCTCCACACCGTGGCCGACGTCACAAGCGTCGAATGCGAACCGGGAAGCGCGGCCCGTTTCGACCTCAATCCCCTTGCGGCCGGCATGATCCTGCCGAAGCGGTATATTTAGGGTGTAATTTCATAAAATTATATCAAATCCAAAGAAAGGAAGTGTTCCCTCATGAAAATGATTATGGCAATCATCAATCACGACGACGCCCCTACGGTCATCCACAACCTTACGAAGGAGGGCTTTCAGGTCACCAAGCTCGCCACGACGGGCGGTTTTCTGAAGGCCGGGAACACGACGATTCTCGTCGGCGTCAACGATGAGAAGGTCGACACCGTGCTGCATCTGATCAGCAAGTATTCCAAGAGCCGCAGTCAGCTTCTTCCCACCACCGAAATGGGAAGCGGCGGCGTCTATTCCAGCATGCCGGTCGAAGTCATGGTGGGCGGCGCGACCTGCTTCGTGCTCAACATCGAGCGCATGGAGAAAGCTTGAGCATCCGTCTTTTTGCCAATGAACGATTCAAGGCGGCGGCTTCTGCCGCCGCCTTGTCGGGCCGCGGCATGCGCGTCACGGTGATCGAAGGCCCTGCGGGCAGCGGCAAGAGCCTGATGGCCGCATATCTTGCCTCCGCTTTTCTCTGCGAAGACGGCGCGCGCCGTCCCTGCGGCGTCTGCCGTTCCTGCCGCCTGGTCGAAAACGGGATCCACCCCGACGTGATCCGGCCGGAAAAGGACAAGAAGACCGTGATTTCGATCGATTCCATCAAAGCCCTGCGCCGCGACGCCTACGTGCGCCCCACCGCCGGGCGGGAAAAGATCTATCTTTTCGAGCATGCCGAGCACCTGAATACCGAGGGGCAGAACGCCCTTCTGAAGCTTCTGGAGGAGCCGCCGGAGGCCGTACGGTTCATCCTGCTGGCGCCTTCCCGCAGCGTTCTTCTTCCCACGGTGCTCTCCCGCGCCACGCTTTTCACGGCGGAAAGCATTCCGGTCGAGGAGGCCCGGGCCTTTCTCCGGGAGCTCTTCCCCGGCAGGGACGAGGGGGAGATCCTCGCCGCCGCGCGCCTTTCATCGGGCGTTCTGGGACGGGCCGTCGAGATCCTGTCCGGAGAAGGCGGCGCAAAGGAGAAGGCGCTCGTTTATCTGAAAACCGCCGCGCGCCGGGACGAGTATGCCCTTTATCTGGCGGGAGACGAGCTGGCGCGCGATTCCTCTCTGGATCCCCGGCTCTTTCTGGAGGCGCTGCGGGAGCTTTTGCTGCTCTCCGCCATGGACGCGGCGGGTCTCGGCTACGCCGGAGAGGACACGGTGCCCCGCTTCGACAAGGAAAAGGCCGCCGCGCTGGTTGCCGTCTGTTCCGAATCCCGGCGCTGGGTCGATTCCAACGTCTCTTCCTCCGCTCTCTTTACCGGGCTTTCCGCTTCCTTCGCGTCGCTCCTGGAGGCATGAGCGCAAGCCCACGAATCTGGCCCGCCGCACGCCATCAACGCGGCATAGGAGTTATTTTGCAGGAAATCATCGGAGTACGTTTCAAGTCCGGCGGCAAGATCTATTACTTTGCCCCCGGCAATCTTCAGGTGGGAACCGGAGAATACGTGATCGTGGAAACCAGCCGCGGCGTGGAGATCGGCCTGACCGTGATCCCCAACCGGGAAGTCGCGGACGAGGAGGTCGTCTCCCCGCTGAAGGAAGTGATCCGCGTCGCCACCCCCGACGATCTGAAGCACGCGGAGGAAAACCGCGAAAAAGAAAAGAAGGCCTTCCGCATCTGCGAGGAAAAGATCGCCGCCCACAATCTGGACATGAAGCTCGTGGACGTGGAATACACCTTCGACGAAAACAAGATCCTGTTTTACTTCACCTCCGACGGACGGGTCGACTTCCGGGAGCTTGTGAAGGAACTGGCGTCGGTCTTCCGCACCCGCATCGAGCTGCGGCAGATCGGGGTGCGCGACGAGGCCAAGATGAAGGGCGGGCTCGGCGTGTGCGGCCGTCCCTTCTGCTGCGCCTCCTTCCTCAACGACTTCCAGCCGGTCTCCATCAAAATTGCGAAGGAACAGTATCTGTCCCTGAACCCGGTGAAGATCTCCGGCACCTGCGGCAGGCTGATGTGCTGCCTGAAATACGAGCACGAGGCCTACGAGCAGCTGATCCGCACCACGCCCCGGGTGGGCGCGCTGGTGGACACCCCCGCCGGTCCCGGCACGGTCAGCGAGGTCGCGCTCCTCACCGGCATTCTCACCGTGACTCTTCAGAAATCGCCCGACACGCCGAAGCAGTTCCACAAAAGCGAGGTCCGGCTGATCAAGGACGGCGCGGCGCGCCGCGAAGCCGAGGATCCCGCGCTGAAAAATCTGGAAGACAAATAACGGAGGGATCCCATGGTCAGAAGAAAAGAAGAAGCCGAAATCAAGGTCAATCATCAGATGCGGGGCGGCGACGGCGATGTCACCATCCGCGGCCTTCTGCGAAAGGACGCGGACGAATTCTACGGCAAAGGCCGCCTTTTCGCCGAAATCGACCTTCCCGCAGGCGCTTCCATCGGAAAGCACGTGCACGAGGGCGAGATGGAAACCTTTTACGTCCTTGCCGGAAAAGGGCTTTTTGACGACAACGGCGTCCCGACCGAGGTCGGCGAGGGCGACGTCTGCTACACCGGAGACGGCGAGGCCCACGCCATCCGGAACGTCGGCGAAACCGAGCTGCGCCTGATGGCCTTGATCCTGTATCGCTGAAAGAACCCGCGTTTTTCTTCCGACCAGGAAGAAAAACGCGGGCTTTTCGCATCTTTCGATCGTATGAAACGCCTGCGGCGTATAAATAAGGAGAGATTAGGCTATGAAAGAAACCGTCACCAAGGTCGCATCGCTTCTGCACGGCGGCGACTACAATCCCGATCAGTGGCTCCGCTATCCGGAAATCCTGGAAAAGGACGCCGAGCTGATGAAAAAGGCGGGCTGCAACGCCATGTCCATCGGCATTTTCGCCTGGGCGGCCCTGGAACCCGAGGAGGGCCGGTATGAATTCGGCTGGCTGGACGAGGTGATCGACCGGCTCCGGCGGAACGGCGTCTACACGGTGCTGGCGACCCCCTCCGGCGCAAGGCCCGGATGGATGGCCGAAAAATACCCCGAGGTCCTGCGCGTCAACGCGGACGGACGGCGCATCCCCTTCTCCACCCGGCACAATCACTGCCTGACCTCGCCGGTCTACCGGGAAAAGGTGCGGCAGATCAACACGGCGCTTGCCGAACGTTACGCCCGCAATCCGGCGGTGATCCTTTGGCACGTCTCCAACGAATACAGCGGTGCCTGCTACTGTCCTCTCTGCCGCGCCGCCTTCCGGGAATGGCTGAAGAAAAAGTACGGCACTCTGGACGAGCTGAATCACGCCTGGTGGACCGCCTTCTGGAGCAAGACTTATTCCTCCTGGGACCTGATCGACCCGCCCTTCGACAACGGCGAAACAAGCGTGCACGGCCTCGTCCTCGACTGGATGCGCTTCGTCACCGACCAGACGGCCGACTTCATGAAGGCCGAGATCGCTCCCCTGAAGAAGGCCAATCCGGACGTCCCCGTGACCACCAATATGATGGGCTTCTACGAGGGGCTGAATTACTTCAAGTTCAAGGATCTTTGCGACGTGATCTCCTGGGACAATTATCCCTCCTGGCATGAGGGAGACGACCGGGAAACGGCGATCTCCACCGCCATGACCCACGATCTGATGCGCAGCATCAAGCCCGGCAAGCCCTTCCTGATGATGGAAAGCTGTACCAGCGCCGTCAACTGGAAGCCCTACGCCAAGCTGAAGCGCCCCGGCATGCACGAGCTGGCTTCGCTGCAGGCCGTCGCCCGCGGCAGCGACAGCGTCCAGTATTTCCAGTGGCGCAAGGGCCGCGGCGGCTTTGAAAAATTCCACGGCGCCGTGGTGGGCCACCTCGGCACCGGCGACACCCGCGTCTTCCGGGAGGTGGAGGCCCTGGGCGAACGGATGAAGGGCCTTGACCGGCTCGTCGGTTCTCCCTTTCTCTCCCGCGCCGCGATCCTCTGCGACACCGAAAACCGCTGGGCGCTGAAGGCCATGCGCGGCCTGATCCAGGAGGACAAGGGGCTGCTGGCGGAGGTGCGGCGGCATTACGCGCCGCTTTTCAGAATGGGCGTGAATACCGACATCGTGGACGAGGAAAGCGATCTTTCCGGTTACGACCTCGTCGTCGCGCCGATGCTTTACATGCTCCGGGCCGGGATCGCCGGGAAGCTCCGTTCCTTTGTCGAAAAAGGCGGCACGCTGGTGATAACCTACTGGAGCGGGATCGTCAACGAGACCGATCTGACCTTCCTCGGCGGATTCCCGGGCGACGGCCTTGCGGAGCTTCTGGGAATCTCCATGGAGGAGATCGACACCCTCTATCCCGCGGACCGGAACGCGGCGGAGGTCCTTCCCTCCGGCGAAACCGAAGGGCTCGCTCCGCGGTACGAGATCCGGGACTATACCGAAATCTCCCATCCCGCGGGCGCGGAGGTCCTCGCGGCCTACGAAAGCGACTTTATCCGCGGACTTCCGGCCCTGACCGTGAACCGGTTCGGCAAAGGGAAGGTCTATTACGCGGCTGCGGTCTTTGAAGACGTCTTCTACCGGGATTTCTACCGGAAGCTCGTTTCCGAGCTCGGCCTCCGTCCGCTGGAGGTCGATCTGCCGGAGGGCGTTTACCTCTCCGCAAGGCGGATCAGCGATAATACCGATTGTTATATTTTCCAGAATTATAACACCGAGGCCGCTTCGGTCGTTCTGCCGCGGCCGATGAAGTCTCTGGAAAGCGGAGAATCCGTCGAAACGCTGACGCTTCCCGGATACGGCACGGCGTTCCTTCTCTGACGAAGGCGGGCGGAAAGAAAGGAAATTCTCCGCTTTGCCGTAATTGCATTGACAAATCAAGGAGTATATGGTATACTATGTTCGTAAAATCATCGAACGGTCAGGCATAAGAGTTCGCCCCGCGGGGGATCCTTATGACAAAGCGTATCGAATGAAACGAGCCGAAAGGAGAAATCACAATGAAAAAGGTTGCCCAGATTATCGGTTTGGTCGTTATCGCGGTAGGAATCCTCGTAGCTGTCGCTCTTCTTCTGAAGAAATACTTCGCCAAGAAGAAGGAAAAGGAAGAAGACGATTGCGGCATCGATGATCTCGACGAATTCGAACCCGACGACGAGTGCGACGGCGATTGCGACGCCTGCGACGATCCCTGCGACAAGGCCGAAGAAAAGAAGGAAGAGGACGCCGAGTAATCGTCCCTCCTTTCACAACGCGAACGAGAGCCGTCCGGAAAACCGGGCGGCTCTTTTCTGCCGGTCACAGGACCGTGAAATAGAGGATCCAGGAGGCGGCGAGGAGCAGAAAAAGCGTCAGGGAAAGAAGCCAGGCGAGCTTTCCCCCTCTTCCCGTGCGCCGGGGCTGGCTGAAATCGCCCGCCAGGGCCTCCGCCTCCGCCAGGAACTCCCCGTCGGAGAGCCCCGCGTCCTCCTTCAGAATAAAGATCGCCTCTTCAAAATCGCTTTCATCCGCGCCGCGCAGCACGAAAATGCGTTTGGATACGCCGTTGTGCGCCCAATGCAGGCGCGTTCCGATGGGATACAGATCTCTCCCTCCTTTCACCGGCGGTCGGAGCTTCAGTAGGTCAGAAAACAGCCGTCCTCTTCGGAAATCAGAAGGATCTTCTCCTCCTCGCCGCTTTCGGCGTTGAGGTAGCAGAGGAACCCGTTTCCATCCCGGTCGGCGGTCCGGATCTCAAAACAGGGCGTCTCCTCCCCGCTTTCGGCCGCGATCAGCGCGGGACGGCTCCCGACACACCGGAACCCGTCGGCAAGCTCCGGCGGCTCGTACGCCTCTCCGAAAGAATCGGGCAGCTCGCGCTCCCGGTGCGATCGCAGGAAGCCGGAAGCGTCGGCGGCGACGATCCTGCCGTCCTCAAGCGAAACGCCGAGGCGGATCTCGTCGGGATAGAGCCGCGCGCCGTTTTGCTCCGGCGCAAAGGAAACATAGAGGACGCCGCTCTCCCGGCGCATGACGCCTTCCGCGGCGCCGCCGTATCCCGCCTTTTTCAGGAAGGCTTTCGCTTCCTTCACCGCTTCGCCCGGGGAAAGCCGGCTGCCGCCGGTTTCGCCCGAGACCGCATAAGAAAGCAGTTTTCCTCCGTTTTTGGCGACCCGGATCGTCCCGGTCTCTCCGTTTTCGGTGTGGAATTCATAATACGGGATCTCCTCGCCGCCCTCGCCCGCGGGGATCGCCGCCTCCCGCGGCAGGCCGAAAAGCGAAGCGGCGTATTCCCTCGCTTCCTCTTCGTTCACCTCGGGAAGCTCCAGCGCCGCCGCCTGCTTCCCGGAGGATTCCTTCCCTGCGCCGTCCGGGCCCGGAAACTCTCCGTTCAGAGCGGAGACGGCGCCGGCAAAGCTTCCCTTCGCCGTTTCCGGAAGGGAGTCCGGATCGGCTTCTTCCGGCAGATCGTCAAAAAACGTCTCCTCGTAGATATATGCCGCCCGCTCCGAAAAAGAACTCAGGATCTCCCCGGAGATTGCGCGGAGCGACGCCAGCTCCTTCCTTTCCTTCTCGCCCGGAAGCTTTCCCCGCGCCGCGGCGTCGGCGATCTGTCCGGTCTTTTCCGCCGCCCGGTTGAGATAATCGACGACCCTGTCGCTTCCCCGTCCCGTTCCGGGCAGTTCCGCCAGGCGCGCGGCCGCGATCCCCGCCCGGCGGGCGGCTTCGGAGGCGAGCTTTCCGATCATGGCCGGCGTGCGCGCCGCCGTCGTTTTCAAAAGCGAGGCGTCCAGGACCTCCAGCGAGGCGACGAGTTCCTGATACGCCCGCCGGGATCCCCGCCGGGCTTCGGCCTTCAGCGCCGCGGTTTCCCGGCGGCTTTCGATCAGAAAGCCGGATAAAACCAGAACCAGCGCGGTAAAATAGGAAATCAGACGAACCACTCCCCGTGTGCGCAGGGTCATCCGTATCGCTCCTTTCGAGCCCGACGTTTCACGTGAAACGCCGGCGTTTTCTTTCAGTATGCCCCGCCCGCGGAAGAATATACCGCCGCCGCTTCCCGGAAGGGTTTCACGTGGAACAATTTTCTTGCAATCGTCCCGCATTTGTAGTAAGATGAAAGACGCAATAACAAAAAGGAACGGAATGCTATGGATTATCAGGCTCTGGCGGATCTTCTCTATCCCGATCTCGCGCACGACTGCGCGTATTACGAAGCCCTCTACCCCGAGCGGGACCTTCCCGAAGGCGCGATGGTCACCCGCTTCGCTCCCAGCCCCACCGGCTATCTGCACCTCGGCGGAGTCTATCAGGTCATGTGCGACGAGAGGCTCGCCCATCGCTCCGGCGGCGTCTTCATGCTCCGGATCGAGGACACCGACAGCAAGCGCGAGCTGGCCGACGGCGTCCGGGTGATCCTCGACGGCATCGAAAAGTTCGGCATCACCATCGACGAAGGCGTGACGCGAGCGGGGGAAAAGGGCGCCTACGGTCCCTATATCCAGAGCGAGCGGCGCGAGATCTACCGCACCTTCGCAAAGCGCCTCGTGGCTCTGGGAAAAGCGTACCCCTGCTTCTGCAGCGAGGAAAAGCTCGCCGCCATGCGCGCCGAGCAGGAAGCAAACAAGGAAAACCCGGGCTATTACGGAAAATACGCCGCCTGCCGCGGGCTCTCGCTCGACGAGGTCAGGGCGCATCTGGAAGCGGGCGACAGCTTCGTTCTCCGTTTCCGCGCAGAGCCGACCGGCACGCGTCCCGAGTTCTCCGACTGCGTGCGCGGCCGGATCGATGTGCCCGAAAACGACGCGGACATGGTCCTGATGAAATCCGACGGCATCCCCGTTTATCACTTTGCCCACGCCGTGGACGATCACCTGATGCGTACGACCCACGTGGTGCGCGGCGAGGAATGGCTCGCCACCCTGCCCCTGCACGTGGCGCTGTTCGATTCCTTCGGATGGAAGCGTCCCCGGTATATCCACACCGCCACCATCATGAAGCAGGACGGCGGCGGCAAGCGCAAGCTTTCCAAGCGCAAGGATCCCGAAGCCGCCGTGGAGTACTTCTTCACCGAAGGCTACCCGAAGGAAGCCCTGATCGACTATCTTTTGATGCTTCTGAATTCCAATTACGAGGAATGGCGCGACGCGAATCCCTCCCTTTCCTACGAAGAATTTCCCTATTCGGTGGAAAAGATGAGCCACAGCGGAGCTCTCTTCGACTTCTCCAAGCTGAACGACGTCTCCAAAAACGTCATTTCCCGCATGAGCGCCGAAGAGGCCTTCGCCTCCGCCTCTCTCTGGAGCCGGAGTTACGCGCCGGAATGGCACGCCCTTTTCACGAAGGATCCCGCAAAGGCGCTGGCGATCCTCTCCATCGGGCGCGGCGGCGAAAAGCCCCGAAAGGATCTCGGAGCCTGGAAGGAGCTTCCCGCCTACGCCGGTTTCTTCTTCGCCGAGACCTTCGCGCCGGATTACGAGCCGCTCCGGACCTTTGACGCCGCAGACGTCCGCACGGTATTTGCGAGATATCCTTCTCTTTACGATCCCGCCGATGACCAGCAGACCTGGTTCGGCCGGATCAAGGAGCTGGCGGCGGAAATGGGCTACGCGCCGGACACCAAGACCTGGAAGAAAAACAAGGAAGCCTACAAGGGTCACGCCGGCGATATCAGCATGATGCTGCGCGTGGCGGTGACCGGCAGACAGAACTCCCCCGACCTGTGCGAGGTCATGCGCATCCTGGGCGCCGAAGAGGTGTCCGCGCGCCTGGCGCGCGCCGCCGAAGCCATCTGAGCGGGAAGCGAAAGCGCTTCCCCGGAATTCCAAGACAAAGGACGTAACGACATGGAAGAGAATCTTGCAAGCAACTTCATTTTCGATATCATCGACGACGACCTGGCCTCCGGACGCGAGGACCACGTGCACACCCGTTTCCCGCCCGAGCCCAACGGCATGCTGCACATCGGGTCGGCCAAGGCCATCTATATCAATTACACCACCGCGAAAAAATACGGCGGCCTTTTCAATCTGCGCATGGACGACACCAATCCCTCCAAGGAAAACGAGGACCTGGTGCGCGCCATCCATGAGGATCTGGTCTGGCTCACCGGCGAAGAGCCCAGCGGCGGCGTGTTTTACGGCTCGGATTATTTCGACCGCTGCTTCGAATACGCCGTGAAGCTGATCAAGGACGGCAAGGCCTACGTGTGCGATCTTTCGGCCGACGAAATGCGGGAATACCGCGGCACCCTGACCACGCCGGGGCGCGAAAGCCCCTGGAGAAACCGTTCGGTGGAGGAGAATCTCGATCTTTTCTACCGGATGCGCGACGGCGAATTCCCCGACGGCGCCAAGACGCTGCGCGCCAGGATCGACATGGCGAGCCCCAATATGAACCTGCGTGATCCGGCCATCTACCGGATCCTGCACATGCCTCATCACCGTCAGGGCGACAAATGGTGCATTTATCCCCTCTACGATTTCGCCCATCCCATCCAGGACGCCACCGAGGGCATCACCCATTCGCTCTGCTCCATCGAATTTGCCGATCACCGGGTGCTTTACGACTGGGTCGTGGACAACGTGGGCATCGAGAAAAAGCCGCATCAGTATGAGTTCGCCCGCCTGAACCTGACCTATACCGTCATGAGCAAGCGCTATCTCAGAAGCCTTGTGGAGGCGGGGATCGTGGACGGATGGGACGATCCCAGGCTGCCCACCCTGGCCGGGATGCGCAGGAGAGGCTACACTCCCTCCGCGATCTTCGATTTCGTGCGCCGCGCGGGCATTTCCAAGACCCTGTCGCTGGCCGATGCGGGCCTTCTCGAGCACTGCATCCGGGAGGAGCTCAACAAAACCGCTCTGCGCCGGGTGGCGGTCCTGAACCCGCTGAAGGTCACGATCGTGAATTATCCCGAGGACAAGGAGGAATCCGTCCTTCTGCCCAACAATCCCGAGGATCCCGCGGCCGGGATGCGCGCTCTCCCCTTCACCCGGGAGATCTATATCGACCGGGAGGATTTCGCCATGGTGCCGCCTCCCAAATTCCACCGTCTCTCCCCCGGCAAGGAAGTGCGTCTGATGGGCTCCTACATCATCAAGTGCGAGGAGGCCGTGCTGGACGAGGCCGGCGAGGTGAAGGAGCTTCTCTGCACCGCCGATCTCGAGACCGGCAGCGGCAACCCCGCCGACGGGCGCAAGGTGCGCGGCGTGTCTCACTGGCTCTCCGCAAAATACGCCGTGGAGGCCGAGGCGCGGCTCTACGACCACCTTCTCACCCTGGAAAACGTGGCGGATCTGCCCGAAGGAAAGACCTATAACGATTATTTCAATCCCGCGTCGCTCACGGTCAAGCCGGGGATCAAGCTGGAGCCTTCCCTGAAGGACGCGAAGCCCGGCGAAAAATTCCAATTCGTCCGCGTCGGCTACTTCACCCCCGATTCGAAGCATCCCGGCGTTTTCAACCGTGTGGTGAGCCTGAAGGATTCCTTCGCAAAAACAGCCAAATAACGAAAAGAGCCTAAAAGTTTTGCTTTTAGGCTCTTTCGGTCAAAAAGGAGAGTATTGAGATGAAAAAGGCATTGATTTTCCGCGGCGGATGGGATGGCCACGAACCGGTGCTGGTTTCCGAGCGCTTCAAGAGGCTTCTGGAAAAACACGGCTGGGAAGTGACGATCTCCGACACGCAGGAGCCTCTGGGCGATCTGGACGCGCTTCTGAAGCTGGATCTGATCATCCCCTGCTGGACCATGGGCAGGATCGATCCGCAGTATTCGCGGAACGTGGCGAAGGCCGTCGCCTCCGGCGTGGGCCTTGCAGGCTGCCACGGCGGCATGTGCGACGCCTTCCGCGAGGATACCGAATGGCAGTTCATGACCGGCGGCCAATGGGTCAGCCATCCCGGCGGAGACGGCGTGCGCTACACCGTCAATATCTGTCACGGCTCCAGCCCGATCACCGAAGGTCTTGAGGATTTCGAGGTGGAAAGCGAGCAGTATTACGTCCACGTGGATCCCGCCATCGAGGTCCTTGCCACCACCCGATTCCCCGTGGTGACCTATTATCACTCCTCCAACAAGGCCTGCGACGTGCCGGTGGCCTGGACCAAGTTCTGGGGTGTCGGCCGGGTGTTCTACTCCTCCCTCGGCCACCATGACGACGTGTTTGACAAATCTCCCTCCGCCGAGATCCTGATGGAGCGCGGGCTTCTGTGGGCCGGCGAGGGCAAGGCCTATGCGAAGGAGCACGGGCTTGACGTTTCCAAATACGAAAACACCGCAAAAATGTACTGATTGATCCGTTTTCTCCCGGTTATTTGTTCGATTCCATTTGTTTTCAGAACTTTTCCTGCGGTGCATGAATATGCGCCGCAGGAATCTTGTCTCTCATTTTACAAAATTTTAACCTGTCGTTCACGATTTGTTCACACTTTTGATGCCGTTTTGAAACATCACGGTGTTATCATAAGGATACGAACTTCTGAAAGGAGATGATTTCTTGCGCCGTTTTCGGCTGCTGCCGGGCATTCTGTCCGTTCTTGTCGCTCTGGCGCTTCTCGCGGGCTGCCGGTCTGCGCTTCCCGGAGAGACCGGTTCCGGATCGTCTGAGCCTCTCCCGCCCGGAACAGCGGAGAAAGGCGGAGAGACCGGAACCGTCGAGCCGGATCCCGATTCCGGGCGGCTCACGCCGGAGGGGACCCTTCTCCCGCCGGAGGACTGGTCAGGCGGCGAGCTTTTCCCCTATCCGGTCGTGTTCCCCTACCGTTTCGAGCGTGAAAATCCGGCGGAAAACCGGGAAGGGACCTATCTTTTATACGGCCTTGCCGACGCGGAAGGGCGGATCGTCACCGATCCGTATTTCGCCGATTTTGAAATCGTCGCCGCCGGCGACGGCACGCGCTTTCTGATCCTCACGCATTACACGGAATCCTATCTTGCCTGGCTGAAAACCGAGCTTTTCGGCCTGACTTCCATGATCCCGCCCCAAACCGAGACGATGATCCTCGAAAAAAACGGCCGCTGGTCGACTTCCTTCGGAAGCGAGGCGAGCTATCTCGGCGAAAACCGGCTTCTTCTCGCAAAGGGCTCCCGCCTGGAGATCTACAGGACCGACGGGTCCCTTCTGCTTCCTCCCTGGGATCTGCCGTCAAGCGCCCTTCTGCGCGCCGGGATCCCTTCCGGCTGCTGGCGGCCGTCCGGTGCTGACGGCTACGTCTTTTCCTCCGGTCTCCTGCCGGTCTGCGGCCTCGCGCCGGAGGGTGACGACGGAAGATATCTTTTCAACTATATCGATTCCGGCGGAAACCTTCTGCTTCCCGAAAACTGTCCGGCGCTTTCGGCCTTCGATCCCTACGGCATGGCGGCCGTCAGGGACCCCGATACGGGGCTTTTCGGCGTGATCGACGTCTCCGGCAGGTATCTTCTGGAGCCGGCATACGAATTCTGTCTGAACGCGGTGACCCGGGACCTCTATTCCTTTACCGTCGACGAAGCCTTTTACGGACTCCTGCGGGTCTCCACCGGCGAAACGGTCTTTCCCGCGAAATTCCGGGATATCCCGGCACAGCCGGAGGATCCCAACGGGATCGTATGGCTCTCCCCGGAAACCAATTATTACCCGTGGTCGGTCGAAACCGGCAAGCGGGCGTTTTTGCCCGCGCCTCTTTCGGAGCTCCCCGGAAGCAGCGCGAAGGAGCGCTTTTATCCTCTTGCCGGGGACTGGTATTATTTCCGTCACGGTTACGGCGACCCCGGGCGCGCGCCGGAATGGATCCTTTTCCGGTATAACGATCCGGCCTCCCGTCTGACCTATCCCGCGCAGGATTATTTTGAGCCGGAGTACGACGAGGCGCGGGACAGGATCGTTCTGATGCGGCAGGAGGATCTCGGATACGTGGCGCACGCGCTTTTCCTGGATCCCGCGACCGGCGAAGAGAGCGAACCGGAGCATTATTATTCTCCCGCGTTCGAGCTGGGGGACGGCCTCTATAAATTCCAGTATGCCGCCGGGGAAGGACCCGCGGCCACTCTCTTTCTGGACGCCGCCGGGAACCGGTTCTTCCCGGAGGATTTCCTGTCGGCCAAGCCTTCCGGCGGCGGGCTTTACGCCTGCGCCGGCGAAGAGGGCTCCTGCCTTTGCCGCCGGGACGGCGCGCGGATCCTTTCCCTGCCGCCGGCCGAAACCGCCGTGCGGAAGGCATGATCCGGTTTCCGGGCTCCCCGCAAAAACAAACGCCCGGCGAGGGAACGCTTCCGCGTTCCTTCGCCGGGTTTTAATACGCTTTTCTCACGCCAGCGGGAGCGTAAAGGTAAAGGCGCAGTAGACGCCCTCCTCGCTTTCGGCGGTGATGCTCTCGCCGTGCCGGTTCAGGATGGTCTTCACGATATACAGGCCGAGGCCGAAGCTGTCGCGGTCGATGCCGCGGGAGGTATCGGCTTTGTAAAACCTGTCAAAAATAAAGGGGAGCGCTTCCTTCGACACGCCGCGCCCGGTGTTGAAGATCTCCACCCGGGCTTTGTCGCCGGTCCGCTTCAGCGTCAGCCTCAGCTTTCCTCCCTGGAAGGAATACTTGACGGCGTTGTCAATCAGATTATAAAGCACCTGAACGATGGAATCGGGGTCGGCAAGCACCGTCATCGTGTCGGGGATCTCCAGCTCGCAGGAGAGCCTTTTCGTTTCCACAAGCTGTTCGAACCCCAGGAAGGTGCGGCGCATGGCCTCGGCCAGATCGAAGGGCTTTTTCTCGATCTCCTTTTCGCCGGTGGAAAGCTTGGAGGCCAGAAGGGTCTGGGAGATCATGCGGGAAAGCCTGCGTGTTTCGGCCGAAACGACGCGGAGGTATTCCTCCTGTCTTTCCGGCGGGATCGTTCCGTCCAGGATCCCGTCCACGAAGCCCGTGATGGTGGTCATGGGCGTTTTCAGCTCGTGGGTGATGTTGGCCACGAACTCCTGACGGATGTTTTCCGTCTTTTCCAGGTTCAGCGCCATCTCGTTGAAGGCCTTGCCCAGCTCGGCGATCTCGTCCTGGCCGCGGATGACCACGCGGGAATCGAAATTGCCGCGGGAAAAGGCGGTCACGGTCCGGCACATCTCGTTGATGGGCTTCACCACCCGCGAGGTGGTGAAGTACGTCAGGAACAGAGCGACCAGCAGCGTCAGTCCCAAAGAGATCAGCGCCATCGCCGCCAGATCCGACGCAATGGTCAGAAGGAACGCCTGTCCCGTGGACAAAAGCACCACGCCGTAGATCCGTTCGCTGTTATAGGAACGGACCGGGACGCCCACGGTATAGACCGTGCCGGGATAAAAGCCGGTCAGGGCGTCGGTCCCGGTGTATTCTCCCTCCGCGATGACCCGGTCCACGATCTCGGTGCCGATGTTCACCCGGTCGGGCGCGTAGGTGTAGGTGGTGAAAAAGTCGTAGAATTCGTCCTTGTTGGCCCGGAACAGCACGTCGCCGTCGGTATTGACGATCACGACCTCCGCTCCGGAGTTTTCCGCCACCGTCCGCACGCTTTCGGAGATCATGCTCACCGGGATGCCGTACCATTCGAAATACAGATCGATGGAGGAGGCGATCCTTTCGGCGTCGCGCTTGAGGATGCCCCGGGTCTCCTCCTCGGAATAGGAGTAGATCTGGAAAAAGAACACCCCCATCAGGACCGCCACCGAGCAGATCAGGACCAGGAGCAGCCGGAGGAATATCTTGACGTAAAGCCTTTTCATGAATTGAGAAGCTCGAACTTATATCCCACGCCCCAGACGGTTTTCAGCATCCATTTGCTGCTGACTCCCTCGAGTTTTTCGCGCAGTCTCTTGATGTGCACGTCCACGGTGCGGGTGTCTCCGGTGTATTCGAAGCCCCAGACCTGGTCCAGGAGCTGATCGCGGGTGAAGACCTTGTGGGGATTGGAGGCCAGGAAATAGAGAAGCTCGATCTCCTTGGGAGGCGCCTCCACGGTCTTGCCGTTGATGATCAGCTGGTAGCTCTCCATGTTCACCAGAAGGTTGTCGTAGGAAACGACCTTCTGGTCCTCGGCGCTCTGCGGCAGGGAGCGGCGCATCACCGCGTGGACCCGGGCGATGACCTCCCGCATCTCGAAGGGCTTGACGATATAATCGTCGGCGCCGCCCTCCAGGCCGTCGATCCTGTCGTTGGTCTCGCCGCGGGCGGTGAGCATGATGATCGGCACGTCGCTTTCCTTCCGGATCTCGCTGCAGATCTGCCATCCGTCCATCACCGGCATCATCACGTCGAGAAGGATGATATGCGGCCTGACGGTGCGGTAAAGCCGCATGGCTTCCCCTCCGTCGGCGGCCAGAAAGACCTCGAACCCTTCTTTTTCCATATAGAGGCGCAAAAGGACCGCGATGTTCGCGTCGTCCTCGGCAATCAGCATCTTCCTGATCATGATTCCCGTTTCCTTTCTCTCCTTCCCCGCTTGCGCCGGTTCGTCGCATTGGGCAAAGAAGTCGGTTTTTCGCTTACGGATATTATACAACTTTTTTTGAAGAATGTATAGTCTTTTTACTTGCCTTTTTCTTGAAACTGTGGTATGATAGGTGAGTATCTGGCCCCTTGGCAAAGTTTGCGGATCACGCTTCCCTGCGGGAAGGCTTTTCACCCGCCGTTTACCTTGCCTCCGGGCGGTACGGAATACGTTTTGGAGAAAGGTGAAAGAAAAAATGCTCACTCCCGAAATCAAGAAGCAGATCATCGAAGAAAACCGCACTCACGAGACCGATACCGGTTCTCCCGAGGTCCAGATCGCGATCCTGACCTACCGGATCAACGACCTGACCGAGCATCTCAAGGTCCATCCGAAGGACAATCACTCCCGCCGCGGCCTTCTGCAGATGGTCGGTAACCGCCGCAACCTTCTGGACTACCTGGCCCGCAAGGATATCGAGCGCTACCGCGCCGTCATCGCGAAGCTCGGCATCCGCAAGTAATCGGGATCTTCCGGAAGGGCGGCCTTCCGCCGCCCTTCCGGCTTGTTTTTCCGATCCGCCACCCTTCCTCTTGCCCTTTAGTAGTTGAAAGAGAGACGCCGCCGCGCGCCTTTGTTTCAAACGCTAAACGGCAGGGGGACCCATTTTGAAAAGGAGGAAATCCACCCATGCCCAACGAAGTCATCGATATGAAACCGATGCAGTTCCCCAACTACCGCGTTTTCGAACTGGATCTGGCCGGACGCCCGCTGAAGGTCGAAACCGGCAAAATGGCAGGCCTTGCCAACGGCTCCTGCCTGATCCGCTACGGCGAAACCGCCGTTCTCACTACCGCCACCATGTCCGCCAAGCCGCGGGACGGGATCGACTTTTTCCCGCTTTCCGTGGACTTTGAGGAAAAGCTCTACTCGGTCGGCAAGATCCCCGGCAGCTTCCTGCGCCGCGAAGGCAGGCCCGGCGAAAAGGCGATCCTCGCCTCCCGCGTCATCGACCGCCCGATCCGCCCGCTCTTCCCCAAGGATATGCGCAACGACGTGGTCATCTGCAACACCGTGATGAGCGTCGATCCCGACTGCTCTCCGGAGATCATCGCCATGATCGGCACCTCCATCGCCCTTTCCATCTCGGATATTCCCTGGTTCGGCCCCATTTCCGGCGTCTCCGTCGGTCTTGTGGACGGTCATTTCGTCATCAACCCCACCTCCGCCCAGCGGGAAAAGACCTCCCTCTCCCTGACCGTCGCGTCCAGCGAAAAGAAGGTCGTCATGATCGAAGCCGGCGCCGACCAGGTGGATGAGGATACCATGTTCAACGCCATCATGCTGGCGCATCAGGAAAACAAGCGCGTCTGCGCCTTCATCAACGAGATCACCGAAGCCATCGGCAAAAAGAAGCAGGGATACCCGGTCGTCGAGGTCGATCACGACATGTACGACGCCATCGCCGCTTTCGCCACCGACAAGATGAAGTACGCCATGGACACCGACGACAAGACCACCCGCGAGGAGCGCCTCGCCCTTCTGACCGCCGAGGTCCATGAGAAATTCGACGAAACCTATCCCGATCCCGCCTACGGCACCACCGTGGAGGATTGCCTCTACAAGCTGGAAAAGACCGTCGTGCGCCGCTGGCTCCTGGACGAGGGCAAGCGCGTGGACGGCAGAAATCTTTACGAGGTGCGCCCCTTGGCCGCCGAAGTCGGCCTTCTGCCCCGCACCCACGGCTCGGGTATGTTCACCCGCGGCCAGACCCAGGTCCTCACCGTCGCCACTCTCGGCACCGTCGCCGACGAACAGATGCTGGACGGCATTTCCGAAGAGGATTCCAAGAGATATATCCATCATTACAACTTCCCGTCCTACTCGGTGGGTGAAGCCCGTCCCTCCAGAAGCCCCGGCCGCCGCGAAATCGGTCACGGCGCTCTGGCGGAAAGAGCTCTCGAGCCGGTGATCCCCTCCGAAGAGGAATTCCCCTACTGCATCCGTCTGGTGTCCGAGGTCCTTTCCTCCAACGGCTCCACCTCCCAGGGTTCGGTCTGCGGCTCCACCCTCGCCCTGATGGACGCGGGCGTGCCGATCAAGGCTCCCGTGGCCGGCATCTCCTGCGGTCTTGTCACCGAAGGCGACCGCGAGCTGGTCTTCACCGATATCCAGGGCGTCGAGGACTTCTTCGGCGATATGGACTTCAAGGTCGCCGGCACCAAGACCGGCATCACCGCCATTCAGATGGATCTGAAGATCGACGGCCTGACCCCCACCATCATCAAGGAGGCTCTGCGCCAGACCCGCGAAGCCCGCATCAAGATCCTGGATCAGGTGATGCTGCCCTGCATCGCGGCTCCGCGCCCCGAGATCTCCAAGCACGCTCCCAAGATGCTGCAGATGGTCATCGACGTGGACAAGATCCGCGAGGTCATCGGCAAGGGCGGTTCGGTGATCCAGAAGATCCAGGCCGACACCGGCGCCAAGATCGACATCGAGGACGACGGTCACGTGTTCATCTCGGCGGTCAACCGCGACGCCTGCGACGCCGCCTTCAAGATCGTCAGCGCCATCGTCAAGGATCCCGAGATCGGCGAAGAATTCTACGGCAAGGTCACCCGCCTCCTCACCTTCGGCGCTTTCGTGGAATACGCCCCCGGCAAGGAAGGCCTGGTGCACATCTCCAAGCTGGAAAACTATCGCATCGCCAAGGTCGAGGATTCGGTCAACGTCGGCGATATGGTCTGGGTCAAGCTGATCGAGGTCGACGACAAAGGCCGCCTGAACTTCTCCCGCAAGGATGCGAGCCACTACGTCTCCAAGAAGGATCAGAAGTAATCCCCCCGGAAAACGCAAGAGCCGCGGCCGGTACGCCGCGGCTCTTTTTTCTGCCTGAGCGGTTTTGTGACGGCCGTCCCTCCCGCACGGCGGCGGAGCGGGGAAGAGGGCGCCGGGGAGGCCGGAAAGAAGGGGAGACGTGTTCCTCCGGAAAAGGGCCGCGTTGACAAAAGCCCCGAGAGATGGTATCATAAGGACGATAAAGGCAGGTATGGCGGAACAGGCAGACGCAACAGACTTAAAATCTGTCGAGGAAACTCATGCCGGTTCGACCCCGGCTACCTGCACCACGCAAAAGGCACCGCCAAAGCGGTGCCTTTTGTCATGCCCGCCGGTCCGGCGCGGAGCGGACGCCGGACCGCGCGGCTTTCCCCTTTCTCATACAAAAGGACGCGCCCCCGCGGGTGCGCGTCCTCTTCTGTGTTTCTTCTACGCGGCGGCTCAGCGCCCGGCAAGCGCTTCCCGGACGGCGTCGGCCGTACTCTCGGCTGCGAGGCGCTCTCCCTTGTCGCTCAGGTGGACAAGGTCTTCCGTGATGTTTCCGTACAGATCCGGCAGAAGGAGAGGATAGAGATCGTTGATCCAAACGCCCTTTTCCCGGAGGGCGGGGATCACGGCGGCGTTGTACGCCGCGATCTCCTCGTTTTTGTTGTACGGGTTTTCGGGCCGCACGGGGGTAGTCGAGGCGAAGATCACGGCCTTGCCCTGTTTTTGGAGAAGGTCCGCGATCCGGAGGATCTGGGAAACGTAGAAATCCTTCGGGGTAAAGGGGCCGTCCCCGAAAAGATCGCACACGTCCCACAGACCCGCGTTGAAATGTACGGCGTCGGCCTCCCGGATCCGGTCGGCGTTGTCGAAAAGCTGCCGTAAGACGTTCTGCGCGTACATGCCGTTCGCTTCGGGCTGCCAGACCACAAATTCTTCTCCCAAAAGCGCGGGGACCCGCTTCCCGTAGCCCAGAAGGCGGATGGAATCGCCCAGCAAAACCACCCTTTTCATATCCGGTCCCTCATTTCAGGATCCGCACGCCGCCCACCAGCGGCAGTTCCTTCGCCTTGCCGTTCGCGGCGTTGACGATGCCGAGGATGGCGAGAACGACGCACAGGATCCAGAGAAGTCCGTTGAGGATCCCGAAGATCCAGCCCACTTTGGGGATCATGCCGAGGAGTCCCAGGACCACCGACGCCGCGATCTCCGCGATGGCCAGCACCAGTCCCTGATTGCAGTGATACCGGGCGAACGGGGATTCCTTCGCCGTCAGAAGCGGGATGATCACCAGCCAGGAGAGATAGGCGAGGATCGAAATGTTCTTGTTCTTTTCGATGTCGCCTTTGTCAAACGAGGCTGTCGTATCCTTTGTGTTCGTTACCTGATCGAATTTTTCTTTCATGTCCGACATGGATCGTTCCTCCTTTGTACGGCGCATGGCGCCTGATCTGGTATCAGCATAGCACGATTCCCCGCAAGGCGCAAGCCCTCCCCGCGGAATTTTCCCTTTTTTTGCTCTCCTTTCGCGTCTTTTCACGCAAAACGGCGATTCTCAGTTTCTGTCCTTGACCTTTTTTGCCGCTCTTGCTATGATAAGGGCGTAATTTCACGGGGAAGGAGGCGCCGCTGTGTTCGATCAGGAAAAGATCGGCCTCTTTCTGGCGCAGGCACGGAAGGAAAAGGGCTGGACGCAGGCGGAGCTCGCCGAAAAGCTCGGCGTATCCAACCGCTCGATCTCCCGCTGGGAGACGGGGAAGACCATGCCGGATTATTCGCTGCTTTCTCCTCTGTGCGGCGCGCTGGGGCTTTCGGTCAACGAGCTTTTCGCCGCGGAGCGCATGCCGCCTCCGCCGGTTCCGCAGTACGATGAGAACATGCTGCGCATCGTAAAGGAGTATCAGCGCATGAAAAAGAACGCGAGGCTCGCGCTCATCGCCGCCCTGGCCGTCGCCGGCGTGATCCTTTCTTTCTTTCTCGGCTTCGTGATCCGCGGCGGACTGGCCGCCATGTCGATGCTGGGACTTGCCGCCTCCGCCAGGGTCGAGGTATACGAGGATCCCGCGGCGTATCAGGAGCTGATGGGGGAGAGCGCCCGGGCGCAGTTCCGCACGAAGTGGGGGATGGACGAGACGATCTTTCCCGCGTCGATCCCCGGAGACGCGAGGGTGGAACGCTACAAAATGGTGTATTACGATCCCTGGGACGCGCAGTATCTTTCTTATCTGGTCCTGGATTACGGGGACGCGGCCTACGACCGGGAGTGCGCGCGCCTCGCGGCCTATCCCTCCACGCCCTATCGCGGGTATTACGGCGTCACCGGTTTTTCAGACTGGCGTCTGCTTGCCATGTACGCCGACGCTTACCAGGGCTTCGTCTACGCCCTGACCGACGGGCAGAGCCGGATCATATACGTTGAGTTGATTTTCTGCAACTACTCCTTTGATATAGAATACGAAGAGTATATTCCCGCCGCATATCTGCCCGACGGCTTCGACGCGCATGCGGGCAACGCCTATGAGAGGGCCGAAACGGCCCGCAGCCGGTCCTGAGCCCGGAAGCGGCGCGAAACAGAGAAAGATCCGCCGTCCGGCGATGCCGGACGGCGGGATTTTCGTTTCCAGCGGGGGAGAGGCTTACTTGTCTTCCTTCTTGAGCAGGCGGAAGAAGCGGTATCCGCCGCCGAAGATGGGGAGGTTGTAGACCTTTTCCACCGGTTCCGGCCGGAAGGCGGCGCAGTCGCCCCAGCGCATCGGACCCGGATTGATGCGGACAGGCTTCGTGATCTTCATGCCGGTCTCCAGATCCTCGAAGCCCTCATACTCGTCGCCCAGGATCACCAGCTCGGCGGGCTCCTTGAATTCGCTGAAGCTGAAGACGCCGAAGGTGTCGTTGTCGTAGAGATAGAGGTTGAACTTCGGATTGACCGACAGGAAGAGCTTGCCCTTGCGGGCGAAATTCTTGGCGATGGCGCCCACCGCGTCCTTCGGCAGCTTATAGAGATCGCCGAAGTTGTCGGGGATATTGAGGATATAGAGGAAGCCGTCGCCGTAATAATCCTCGGTCATCACCGGCGTGCTGAAATCGTTGACGTGGAGGAGGACGTCGTGCCAGGAGGCGTTGGTCTTGTGATTCAGCGCGTTGAAGGTGACCGGCTCGTCGCTCCGGTGCACGTTGTGGGTGGCCACGTTCTGGTTGGTCAGCTGATAACGGGTGCCGGTGACCTTCCGGTCGGTGGGACGCACCGAGGTCATGTCGAAGATACCGCGGTCGGCGGCGGCGCGCAGGAATCCGGAGGTGACGATGCCGATGCCGCCTTCACGCACGTATTTTTCAAACTTGTCCATGATATCCGGATCGTAGGCCGAATTCTGCGTCAGGAACACCACCGGAGCCTTGTCGTCGAAGTAGGGCACCGGATTGAGCGGAATGCCCAGCATCCCCACGTAGTTGATCAGCTGATCCTCGCCGTCGGAATCGTAGGGCTCGTAGGTGGAGACGCCGACGGGGTTGCCGAGCTTGGAAAGCAGGGCGTCCACCCGTTCGAGGTCCACGCCCAGCGCAGCAAGGGCGGGATTGTTGACCATGGAGGGGAAGTTGAACATCATCAATTCCCGCGCCTTGGCGAACAGGGTCAGCTCCGCCTGCTCCAGATAGACGCTCAGGTTGCCCATGGCTCCGCCCATGTCGATCCATCCGCCGCCGTTTCTGCCGGGGGCGATGTTTTCCATCAGGCGCACCAGAGAATAGCTCATGTAGCGCTGGAGGTGCTGGCTGCTGTAGCTGCTGTTGCGGGTTTCGGTGCCGGTGTAGACCCCGTCGAAAATGTCCTTCTGCTTGCCCGGGTTGTAACCGGTCTCCTGATAGGATTCATACCAGTTGGGGTACTTGATGATCACGCGGCAGGCGGGATTGACTTCCTTGGCCGCGGCCACCAGCTCGCGGGAGACCTCCTCCATCTGATCGAGCTTGAACTGCGCCCAGCTTTTCTTTCCCTTCTTGGCGATGCACAGTTTGCACTTGCAGGAGGCGAAGAAGAAGTCGTCCAGAATGAATTCGTCAAAAAGCTTCGCCGTGTACCTGACGATCCGCATCAGTTCCGCCCGGTGCGCGGGATCGGAATAGCAGAAGGTGTCGTAAACCGCCGGCTTCTTTTCGCCCACCAGAACGGTGGTGGTGATGCCGCCGGATACTTCGACGCCCGCGTCGGTGAAGATCTTCTTCGCGGCCAGCATTTTTTCTTCCGGGATGTTCACCAGCGCGCGATGGGTTTCCAGATACACCTTGTCCAGTCCGACGTACTTCTGATGGAAGGCCAGGTCAGATTTGATTTTCTCCGGCGTCGCGCGGTCGATGTAGTACGCATAGACGTAGGACGCCAGCTTGAAGTTCTGATAGTTGCCCATGATGCTCCTCCTGAATCTTTGATTTGATCCTATCATAACAAATACCGGCCGCATCGTCAAGCGCAAGCTTTCCGAAAATGCGGAGGATCGCGTCCGGCGGCTTGCGCGTTTCCCGGGTTTGCCCTTTCAAAGCGGCGGCTTGAGCTTTTCGGTCTCGCATCCGGAATAATACCAGGTCACGATCTCTTCCGCCGTTTTCCCCTCCAGCGCCATGCCCCGCGCGCCGTACTGGCTCATGCCGACGCCGTGACCGTATCCGTGCACCGTCATGGTGATCCCGTCCGCGCCGAAGGAGAATTCGATATGGGCCGAGCGCAGCCCGTAAAGGTTCCGGAAGGCGCGTCCCGACAGGGTCACGCCCGCCACCGTCAGTTCCCTGATCCCGCCCGCCTCGCTTCTGGTCACGCTTTCGATCCACCCTTCGGCAAGCTCCGGGAAGACCGCATCGGGATACTTCGCGAGAAAGATATCCTTGAATTCCTCGTTCTCCAAAGTGACTCTGGTTTCAAATTTCGCATGCTCCCTGTCCCAGGGGCTGTCCACCGACAGGAGATAGGGCGTCCCGCCGCCCCACACGTCCTCTGCGCTTTCGGTCCTTCCCGAGGAAAGCGCGTGGAAGATCGCCGAAATGGGGTTTCCCTTGTAGGTGACGATCACGCCGTCGCTTTCCTCCACCGCTTCCCGGATCCGCGCCAGGTATTCGTCATAGCTTTCGCCCCATTTTTCCCGGAGCTTTTCCTCCGGAGCGAAAGCCTGACAGTGGGAGGAATCCGCGCAGACGTCGGCGTTCTTGTGGCTGGCTCCGGCCGGTTTCTCCGCCCGGAGCTTTTTCTTGTACATGACGTTGGTGCGCGCGGCGATGGCCTGCGCCTTCAGCGCCTCCTTCGGATACAAGGCCGGCATTTCGCCGCCGACCACGCTGACAAGATAATCGGAAAGGGACATTTCGGTCACCTCGCCGCCGATCAGGACCTCCACCTTCGTCGCCTCGTCGAAAAGCCTGTCCCTGTCGTCGAAGGCGATCTCCGTCCCGGTTTCTCTTTCTTCCTCCCGCGGTCTCGTCAGGGTCAGGACCGTCAGCGGCAGGAGAAAAAAGAGCGCGGAAAGCGCGGCCGCCAGGATCAGCCGGCGGAGCGCTTTATTCCGTTTTTGCAAGTTTTTTCTTTTTGCCTTCATTTTTCCCCGGATTCCCCTTGACTTTTCGGCTTCGTTGTGGTATGATGCGAATACGTTTTTACATTTCTTGCATTTTGAGGAGCTGATTGCATGTCCGTTGCCAAGTATAACGAATACATAGAGACCATATGCGCCACCCTCCCGGAGTATTCCCGGATCGACGCGGAGGATTACATCCGCTACGGCGTGAAGCGGGGACTGCGCAACGACGACGGCACCGGCGTCATCGCCGGCGTCACCAAGGTCTGCGACGTCCACGGCTACGATATGATCAACGGCGTGCGCACTCCGGCTGAAGGAAAGCTGTATTACCGCGGCTACGACGTGGAAGAGCTGATCGACGGGTTCACCGCGGACGGCCGGTACGGCTTTGAAGAGACCGCCTATCTCCTGCTTTTCGGCAGGCTTCCGAACCGGGACGAGCTGGAAAAATTCAACGTCCTTCTCGACGAGGGGCGGGAGCTTCCGCGCTACTTCACCGAGGATATGATCATCAAGGCTCCGTCCCGGAACATCATGAACAAGCTGGGGCGCTCCGTCCTGGCCATGTATTCCTACGATGACAATCCCGACGATCTTTCCCCCGCCAACATCGTCCGGCAGTCGCTGGAGCTGATCGCGCGATTCCCCACCATCGTCGCCCACGCCTACCAGGTCAAGCGCCATGAGTACGACAACCGCAGCATGCACATCCACAATCCCAAAAGCGGGCTCTATTCGGCGCAGAACCTTCTCCGGCTGCTCCGGTCCCACAAGGTCTTCACCGAGGAGGAGGCGCATCTGATCGACGTATGCCTGGTGCTTCACGCCGACCACGGCGGCGGCAACAACTCGGCCTTCGCCTGCCGCACGCTTTCCAGCGCCGGCACCGACACCTACGCGGCCATTTCGGCGGCGGTGGGTTCCCTGAAGGGCTTCCGCCACGGCGGCGCCAATCTGAAGGTCCTGGAAATGATGGACCTCTATAAGGAATCGGTCTCGAATCCCTACGACGAGGGCGTCCTGAAGGACTATCTGGTGAAGGTCCTGAAAAAGGAGGCCGGCGACGGCAGCGGTCTGATCTACGGCATGGGCCACGCCGTCTACACCCTTTCGGATCCCCGGGCCAAGATCCTTCGCCGGCACGCCGAGGAGCTGGCCGCCGAAAAAGGCCTCTCCGACGATTTCGAGCTTTACCGCCGGGTCGAACGCCTGACCCCCGAGCTGATGGCCGAGCTCAAGGGCGAAACCAAACCCATGTGCGCCAACGTGGACCTCTATTCCGGCTTTATCTATCAGATGCTGGGGATCCCCTCCGAGGTCTTCACGCCCATCTTCGCCATCGCCCGCATCGTGGGCTGGTGCGCGCACCGGATGGAGGAGGTCCTGACCCAGAACCGCATCATCCGCCCGGCTTACAAGTCCCTTTTCACCGAAAACCCCTACGTCCCGCTTTCGGACCGTCCGTAAGCCGCGGGAGGCGAATCCTATGAGTCTTGAACGTCTCCGTTCCCTGGCAGGCGCCCTGATCGGCGCGCTGGAGGAAATCTATCCCGACGCGGTCTGTTCGCTGGAAAGCGACGAGCCGTGGAAGCTCCTCTGCGCCGTCCGCCTGTCCGCGCAGTGCACCGACGCCCGCGTCAACGTCGTCACGCGGGAGCTTTTCGCCCGTTTCCCCACGCTTTCCTCTCTGGCCGACGGCGATCTTGCGGAAATCGAAAGGATCGTCCGTCCCTGCGGGCTCTACCAGGTGAAGGCGAAAAACCTCAAGGACACCTGTATCCTGCTCCGGGACAAATTCGGCGGCGTGGTGCCCGATACCATGGAGGAGCTTCTGACCCTGCCCGGCGTCGGGCGGAAAACCGCCAACCTGATCCTCGGCGACGTGTACAAAAAGCCCGCCGTGGTCTGCGATACCCACTGCATCCGCCTTGCGAACCGGTTCGGTCTGATCACCGAAACCGATCCTTATAAGGCGGAAATGGCGCTCCGGGAGCTTCTGCCCCCCGAAAAATCCAACGACTTCTGCCACCGGCTGGTGCTCTTCGGCCGGGAAACCTGCACGGCGCGAAATCCCAAATGCGCCTCCTGTCCGCTTTCGGACATCTGTGAGATGCGGCTTTGAGAAGGGTTTGAAAAGGTTTGTCACGGCGGTACGGCCCGGGAAGGGCCGTACCGCCGCTCTTTGCCCCTTTCTCAGGGGAGCTTGTATCCGCCGGGATTCAGCATGGCGATCTTCGCCTTGACGAATTCCTTGCAGGGTCCCTCCAGCGCCATCAGTCCGGCGAGATAGACGTCCCTTCCCTTTCCGGACTCGTAGAACTTCGCCGCATTCCGGTAGAAGCAGCGCTGATACTCGGTGGCGATGTTGAATTTTGTCATGCCGAGACGCACGGCCTTCTGCATCTGCTCGAAGGGGATATCCGATCCGCCGTGCATCACCAGAGGGATCGAAAGCTTTTTCCTGAGCGCCGCGATCCGGTCGAAATCCAGGACCGGAAGCTTCACGTAATTCCCGTGGGCGTTTCCCACCGCCACCGCAAGCGAGGCGCACCCGGTCTTTTCCGCGAAGTCCGCCGCTTCCTCAGGATCGGTGAACTTTTCCCTGTCGGTGAAATCGGAGAGATTGCTTCCGGTCCCCACGTGGCCGAGCTCCGCCTCCACGTCGATCCCCTGTGCGGCGGCCAGATCGACCACCGATTTCGTGAGGGCGACGTTCTCCCCGTAAGGGAGAGCGGATCCGTCGATCATGACCGATTCGAACCCCGCGCCGATGCCGGCCACGGCCTGGGCATAATCGGAATGATCCTCGTGCATCGTCACCGGGACCGAAGCCTTAAGCGCCAGATCGTGAACCATGTCCACGGCGATCTTCAGGGGGATGTGTTTGTCGAAGCCCGGATAGAGCTGGATGATGACGGGCATCTCCGCCTCTTCCGCGGCCCGGATTGCGTATTTCGCGCTCTCAAAATTAAAAATATTGATCGCCGGCACACCGTAGCCGTGTTCTTCGGCTTCCTTCAGCATGTCGCGCATTTTGACGATAGCCATTTTTTCTCCTTTCGGCGTGCGGTCCTTCGACCGTCAAAGCGAATAGATCCCCTGCTCATCGGCGTCGTCGAAGATGAAATCCATATATCGCGCCACCTCCCGGAGCACCGGCTTGAATCCTCCGTAAACGCCCCCGATGTGATGGATATACGGTCCGAAGACCAGCTTTTCCTCCCATCTTTTCCAGTTGTCGGTCTTCAGATAGACGTAGGTGCCGACGGTCTCCGGCCCTTCGGTGGTGTCCCCTTCGCCGGCGAAGAGGTAATACTTGCCGTCCAGATCGTCAAACCGGCAGAGGGTCAGATGTCCCTGGCGCAGAGCGAACTGCTCCTGGTCGCTTTCGAGAGAAACCGCGCAGGTTTCCTCCTTCAGAAGATAGGGGAAGGGGCCGCAGTGCCACAGAAGCTCGGCGTTGTCGTCGCCCGGATGCCGGATCGTCAGATCCGCCAGGAAGGTGGGTTCCCGGTAAAGATTCAGCGCGCGCAGGATCGCCATCGTCACCGCGCCGTTCACGTCGCATTCGCAGGAGACCGGGATCCCGTCGTCCGAAAGCTCCCCCAAAACGGCGCAGGGCGAAACGCCCAGGGAATTGCGGAAGCTTGACCAGCATTCTGTGGCGGCCGCCGTGCATCCGTTTTCCAGGATCGTCTCTTTCATGGCGATCTTCAGGGCGGCGATCTTTCTGACGTTTTCCTCCCCCTCCCGGGAACAGTCGAACCGGGTCAGAAGATCCGCCGCGTATTCCCGGTAATCCGCCCGGTCTTCTTCCAGGATGCGCTTCGCGCGGCGTGCGATCGCCGCGGGGTCGACGGGGACCGTCACGGCGCCGATGCCGGCGATCAGATCGGCTTCGTTGGTCTGCACGCTCATAAACGGCGCCGGACGGTCGCCGATTTTGGCGATGCGCAGATGCTTCAGCGCCTTGACGACCGCCGCCGTACGGACGAAGCGGTCGTAGCCGGTCCGGAAATCCTCGCTTTCGGTCTCGCAGTTCCAGATATAGCTGAATTTGACCCCGTAGCGCCGCATGACCTTCGTCGCCGCAAAGATGCCGCACTGGGTATCCCGGCCGCGGCCGGCACGGCTGTTCGGGCGTTCGTCTCTGGCGCCCCACACCAGCGTCGGGACCTTCAGCGCCCCCGCAACGCCGGCCGCACACTCCTCTTCGCCGAAGTCGCAGAAGGGAACGAACAGGGCGTCGACGTGGTTTTCCTGCATTTTGGCGATCACGCGGGGATTCAGGCTTTTGTCGAACAGGATGCCGTTTTCGGCCAGATCGTCGATGGTGACAAGCTTCACCGTTTCCTCCGGGAAGAAGGAGACGATCTTCGCCATGAATCTGTCCTTTTGCCTTTTTGCCTCCTCCATGGAAAGAAAGCCTCTTTTGGTGGGAACGACGCCTAAAATCAACTGCTCTTTGTACACGTTCTTTTCCTCCCTGTATCGCAATTTATTTGAGACGGTTTTGAAAGGGATTTTCATAGAACTTCACCCGGCGGTCGATCTCGCAATAATCGATCTCTCCGGTGGAAAGGAATCTTTCCAGGGTCTGAAAATCGGGGATCCCCGCCCTTCCCCCGATCCGGGTACACTTGATCGCCGACACGCCGCTGGCATAAAGCGCCGCTTTTTCGGCCGAAAACCCCCGGATCAGCGCCGCGGCGTAGGCGCCGTGATAGACGTCTCCCGCCCCGACGGTGTCCACCGCGTGTACCGGGAAGGCCGGAAGCGCGAAAAAGCCGTCGGCCGAAAGCCCTTTGCAGCCTTTTTCGCCGAAGGTGAACACGACGATCTCCGGACCTCTTTCCATGATCTCGCGGCAGCAGGCCTCCACGTCCTCTCTTCCCGGAAAGAGCCGCCGGAACATGTCTTCGGATCCGATGAAAACGTCGATCTCCGGAATCATGCGGCCGACGTTTTCCTGATAATAATCGGCGTCGGCCAGTATTTTCGCGCCCTTCGCCCGGGCAAGCTTCACCGCTTTCGCCGTAAGCTCGTTGAACATGGCGATATAGAGGATCCGGCAATTCCCGAGAAGCTCCCCGTCCAGTTCCTCCTCCCGGACCATGCCGGCGGTGCCGGGATGGAAGCAGATGCTTCTGCCCATGCTCTCCTCGTCGGAGAGCACCACGGCCAGGCCGGTGCTTTTCCCCTCCCGGAGGAAGAGCGACGATACGTCTATCCCGTGCCGGAGAAAATCGTCCCGGCAGAATTCGCCGTAAAGATCGTCTCCCACCGCGCCGATGACGGCGCATTTTGCGCCGAAGCGCGCCGAGGCGACTAACCCGCTTGCGATTTTTCCTCCCCCCTGCCAGCTGAGCTCCCGGATCGGCTCGCCGCCGTTGGGCCGGGGGAATTTTCGCAGATTGACGGCCAGATCGACGTTCGGCATGTCGATCCCGACGATATCGTACTTTTTCATCTCTCCCTTTCCACCTCTCTCCGGTAAGGTCGGCGTCCTTCGGGAATTCCCCATCCCGGAAAGGAGCTCTCCCCATCGCATTGTAACCCAGCGCTTTGCTTTTGTCAAGGGACCTCGTCCGCTTTTCCGGGAACGCGGGCGGACGCCGGCGCAAAAAAGGCCGCCGCGGATGCCATCCGCGGCGGCCTTTTTCCCTTCTTTCCGGCTTTGGCTTTCCGGTCCGGTCTCCCTCCGTCCGGGACGGCCGCCCGGTTTCGGTTGTGGAAAACTCTGTTGAAAAGCCCTGCGATTTGTGCAAAACTTCTGTTCGCTCCGTCTTGCCGCGGGTTTTCGTGCGGTTTTTCCGGGGTTTTCCGTCATATTATGCCGCTTTCGCCCGGAACCTGTCCCGTGTCTCCGGATGCGTCAGTTTTGCAGAGGGTGTGGAAAAGCCCGTCAGTCTCTCAGAAGCTCGTCCAGGTTCTTTTTATATCCTTCCTCGAATTTTGCAAGGAAATACTTCACCTCCGGAAGGGGATTCTCCTCCAGGGCCTTTCTCGTCTGTTCCTTGGCCGACAGGAATTCCCGGTTCCCGTTTTCGATTTCGCCGAGGCATTTGAAATAGGCCGAAAGCTTGTCGGCGGCCTTGATGTACCGGTAGGTCCCGGGATCCTTCTCTTCCAGCGAAAGGAGAGGGCGGAAATCTTCCCGGAGCTCCTCCGGCAGCATGGCGATCAGACGTTCCCGGCTTTCGTCCTCGATCCTGCCGAACACCGCGCGCATTTCCTCGCTCTTATACTTCACCGGCGTCGGCATATCGCCGGTCACGGCCTCGCTGAAATCGTGAAAAAGCGCCGAGGAGGCGATGCGGTCGGGATCGAGGTCCTTTCCGTAGACGCGTTTCCCGATCACCGCCAGCGCATAGGCGAGCACCGCCGTCTCATAAGAATGCTCGGCCACGTTTTCGGTTTCGCCGGAGCGCATCAGGCTCCATCTCCTGATGTAGCGCAGACGGTTGGTCATGGCAAAAAAGCCGTAGAATCTTTCCATATCATATCCCCCAGTATTCTTTCAGCGCTTCCGGCGTTTCGAAGACCGGATCGCCCAGGGAAAGAAGCCTTTCCCGCGACACGTGTCCCCAGGAGACCAGAAGGCACTTCGCGCCCATCAGGCGCGCCACCTCGGCGTCGTGGGGCGAATCTCCCACGAACCACAGCGTCTCTTCTTCGTTCCGGTATTTTTCGGTCCAGTCGCGGGCAAGCCCGCTTTTCCCGTGAGCCAGGATGGTCCCGGTGCCCGAGATCCTTTCAAAGAGATCCGCGATCCCGCGCGATGCCACCTGCTGGGTCAGTTCCTCCTGGCGGGTGGCGGACAGGATCTCCTGCCGGTATCCGGCCCCGTTCAGCTCTTCGATCAAGCCGACCAGTCCCTCGTGGACCGGGCAGGAGGCTTCTCCCGCGCCGTAGAGCGCCATGAATTCCTCCGCCAGCACCGGAAAGGGCTCCCGGTCGAAGTCAAAGCCCGCGGTCTTATAATAGTCGGATACCGGAAAGGTGAAGATCTCCTTATACTTTGTCCGGCTCACGGGCGGGATCCCGCGCTTGGAAAGCATGTCGTTGAGGACGCCGTTGCAGAGCGCCAGATCATCCAAAAGAGTCCCGTTCCAGTCCCAAACGATCCTTTTCCCCGTCATTTTCTGAGAAGCTCCTCGTAATAGTCTTTTTCGCCGATCCGGCCCACCGCCGCGAAGGAGAGCATCTCCGGCCGCAGGATCTCTCCTGCCGTTTCGCGGATCTCCTCTTCGCTCACCCGGTCGTAAGCCGCAAGCACCTCCTCAAAGGAGGGAACGGTCCCCCGCTTCAGCTCGTTGCGCGCCATATAGGACGCGCGGGAGCCGGTGGATTCCATGCTCAGAAGCAGGCTCGTCCGGTTTTTCTCCTTGGCCCTTTCCAGTTCCTCCCGGGAAACGCCTTCCTCACGGATCCGGACGATCTCCCGGACGGCGGTCTCCAGGGCTTTTTTCTCGTTTTCCCTGCTGCAGGCGGCGTAAACGCCGAAAAGGCCTTCCTTTTCGGTGGAACCGGAGAAGGAATAAATCGCATAGCAGAGCCCTTCCTCGTCCCGCACGCGCCGGAAGAGCCGGGAGGACGCGCCGCCGCCGAGGATCGCCGAAAGGAGCGCCGCGGCGTACCGTCTTTCATCCTCCTGCCCGAAGCCCTTCCAGAGAAGGCCGATATGATTCTGCTCGTATTTTTTCTTTTTCAGAAACACGCCGGGGACGTAGACCGCTTCCCGCACGGCGCTGCGTTTTCCGCAGGGCAGAGCCGAAAGCTTTTCCGCCAGAAGATCGACCGCCGCCCGGTCAAAATTCCCCGAAAGGGCGGCCACTGCGTTCGCTCCGGTATAGTGGCTATGCATGTAGGAAAGAAGCGCTTCCCGGTCAAGCCTCCGGAGGGAGCGGACGGTGCCGAGGATCGGCCTTCCGAGAGAAGACGAGGGGTATACGATCTCCGAAAGCTTTTCGGTGGCCAGATCCTCCGGATCGTCCTCGTACATGCCGATCTCCTCTTCGATGACGCCCCGCTCGTTTTCCAGATCGGCGGGATCGAAAAGCGAGGAAAAGAGCATCTCGCTGACCAGCTCCACCGCATCGGTCATCCGGTCGGAAAGCGCGCGCACGTAAAACGACGTGATCTCTTTCGTGGTATAGGCGTTGGAATGCCCGCCCAGAAGATCCAGCGCCTCCGAAAGCGCCGCGCAGTCGTGCTTCGCCGTGCCCTTGAAAAGCATGTGCTCGATGAAATGGGAGGCGCCGGAAAGCGCCGCGGTCTCGTGACGCGAGCCGGTCCCGATCCAGACGCCGAAGGTGGCGCTTTTCAGAAAGTCGGTCCTTTCGGTAAGGATCCGCGCGCCGTTCGGAAGCGTGATTTTTTCCATATATCCCTTTCCGGAATGATTTCCTTCTTTATTCGCTCTCTTTTGCGAGAAGCCCGACCGCCCGCGGGATCCGCTCCCCGAGAAGCCGGACGTCCTCTTCTCCGGCGTCCCAGCCGAGGCTTATCCTGAGCGCGCCGCCGCCTCTGTATCCGAGCGTCCGGAGCACGCCGCTTTCGCTTTTTTCCCCGCCGCTGCAGGCGGCGCCCGCGGCGGCGTCCACGCCGAGAAGGTCCAGCGCCTGGACCAGAGCCGCGCCGTCGATCCCCGGGAAATAGTAGCTTGCGAATCCCGGAAGGCGTTTTTTCTCGTCCTGCGGTCCCGTCTTTGCCGCGCCCGGAAGCGAAAGGATCCTCCGATCCAGCGCTCTGACCGCCTCCCGGAGGCGCTTTTCTTCGCTTTTCCGGATCTTCTCCGCGTGATCGAGGGCCGCGGCCATGGCCGCGATCCCCGGAAGGTTCTCCGTGCCGGGACGAAGGCCGTTCTCCTGTTTCCCTCCGCCGAAGGGCGAAAGGAAAGGGGTCCCGCGCCGGATATAAAGGAATCCCGCGCCCTTGATCCCGCCGAATTTGTGGGCCGACGCCGAAAGAAGCGACGCTCCGCTCTTTTTGACGTCGGTTTTCAGATGCCCGACGCTCTGTACGGCGTCGGTGTGGAAAAGGATCCCCTTTTCCCGGAGTCTTTCGCCGATCACTTCCGCCGGCTCGAGCGCGCCGACCTCGTTCTGCGCGCTCATCAGGGTCACGAGCCCCGCGTCGGGCGGAAGCGCGGAAAAAACCCTTTCGGGATCGTAAAGGCCGTCCCGGCCGGGATCGAGAAAGACGATCCGGAAGCCGGCCGCCCGGAGCTTTTCCAGGGGCTTGAGGACCGAGGCGTGCTCGATCCTTCCCGCGGCGATGCATCTCTTTTCCGGAGGGAGCGCAGCCGCGGCGCCGTAAAGGGCCAGGTTGTTCGCTTCGGTGCCGCCGGAGGTGAAGAAGATCTCGTCCGGTCCGGCGCCGACGGCTTCCGCGATCAGGGCGCGCGAGGATTCCAGGATCCTTCTCGCGCGCCCCGCGTTTTCATATGCTGCCGAGGGATTGGCGTAAACCGCAAAGGCCTCCCGCGCGGCGTCGATCGCCGCGGGGAAGGGGTGGGCGGAGGCCGCGCTGTCGGCGTAAACCCGTTTTTCCGTCACGCGATCATCCCTTCTCCCGGTATTCTCTGCTCTTTTCCACCGCCATTTCGTCGCAGCGGTTGTTCATGGGGTTTTCGGCGTGTCCCTTCACCCAGTGAAAGGTCACCTTGTGGATCTCGCACAGGGAAAGGAGCCTTTCCCAGAGCTCCGGGTTTTTCGCCGGATCCTTTTTGGTGCGCATCCAGCCGTTCGCCCGCCATTTATCGGCCCATCCGAGGGTCATGGCGTCGGCGACGTAGCGGGAGTCGGTGAAAATCCTCACCTCGCAGGGGCGTTTCAGGAGTGAGAGCGCTTCGATCACGCCGAGAAGCTCCATCCGGTTGTTGGTGGTTTCGGCTTCTCCTCCCGCGATCTCCCGGGTCTTTCCGGTGGCGTCGTCGGTCAGGATGGCGCCGTAGCCGCCCGGTCCGGGATTCCCGGAGCAGGCGCCGTCGGTGTAGATGGTGACGCGCCGCACGGCTTATTCGCTCTTTTCTTCCGCGGAGGGATCCTCCGCTCCGGTCTCTTCGTCGGAGAATTCTCCGGTTTCGGGAGGCTCCGCCGCCGCGGCGGTGATGGAAATGATCTTTTCCGCATCCGACGTGCGCATGGCGATGACGCCCTGGCTCGAACGGCCGCAGGTGCGGATCCCTTCGATCTTCGTGCGGATGATGACGCCGGAGCTGGAGATGATCAGGATGTCTTCTTCGTTCTCCTTCGGGATCACGACCCCCGCCACGTCGCCTGTCTTCGGGGTCAGCGCGTGCAGGATCATGCCCTTGCCGCCTCTGCCGTGGAGAGAGTACTCCTCGATGGGCGTCTTCTTGCCGTAGCCGTTTTCGGTGACGGTCAGCACCGTGCAGCCGGGATAGGTGCGGTCGGCGCCGATGATCTCGTCGTCCTCGTCCAGGCGCATGCCGATCACGCCCATGGCGTTGCGGCCCATGCAGCGGACCTGGTTCTCATGGAAGTGAACGGCGTTTCCTTTGCGGGAACAGAGGATGACGTTGTCGTCTCCTCCGGTGATAAAGCTCGCCACCAGTTCGTCCCCCTCGTCCAGGACGACGGCCCGGAGGCCCGCCTTGCGGGAGGTGTCCAGATCGCTGATCCTCGTGCGCTTGACGATGCCCTTCTTGGTCACCAGGAAGAGATACCGGTCGTCGTATTCCCGGAGGCAGAGTCCGGAAGTGACCTTTTCCTCGCCCGAAAGCTGGAGATAATTCACGATGTTGGTGCCGCGGGCGGTGCGGCCTCCTTCGGGGATCTGATATCCCTTCAGGCGGTACATCCTTCCCTGGTTGGTGAAGAACATGATATAGTCGTGGGTAGAGCAGATGAAGATCTTTTCCACCTCGTCCTCTTCTCTGGTGGAGAGGCCGGTGATGCCGCGTCCGCCGCGTCTCTGCTGCTTATAGGTGCTCACCGGCAGGCGCTTGATGTATCCGTAGCGGGTGATGGTGAAGACGTTGTCCTCTTCCTTGATCAGATCTTCGATGTCCAGATCGTCCTCCACCGCTTCGATCGCCGTCTTGCGGTCGTCTCCGTATTTGTTCCGGATCTCGGTCAGTTCCTCCTTGACCACGGCGTAGATCTTCTCTTCCGAGGCCAGAAGCGCCTCGTAGGAGGCGATCTTGTCCATCAGATCGCGGTATTCTCTTTCCAGATCCTCGGCGGCCAGATTGGTCAGCTGGCCGAGGCGCATGTTCACGATGGCCTGCGCCTGGGTCTCGGTCAGACCTTTGACCTTGTCGGGCGCGTCCTCCGGCGCGTCGCCCGCGGCCTTCAGCAGATTGAGGACTTCGTATTCCTTGAAGGCCTCCATCAGTCTTTCCTTTGCCTCGGCCTCGTTGCGGCTGGTGCGGATGATGTGGACCACTTCGTCGATGTTGTCCACCGCGATCTTCAGACCTTCGCGGATGTGCGCTCTCTCCATGGCGCGGCGCAGGTTGAAGCGGGTGCGGCGGGTGACCACGTCCTTCTGATGATGCACGTAATGATAGATGCAGTCGCGCAGGGTCAGGGTCTTCGGCTGATTGTTCACCAGGGCGATGAGGTTCACCGTGAAGTTGGACTGCAGTTCGGTGTAGCTGTAGAGCTGATTCAGGACCACCTGGGGATTGGCGTCCTTCCGGAGCTCCACCACCACGCGCAGGCCTTCCCGGTCGGATTCGTCGCGCAGGTCCGAAATGCCGTCGATCTTCTTTTCTTTGTGAAGCTCCGCGATATGCTCGATCATGCGGGCCTTGTTGACCATATAGGGGATCTCGGAAACGGCGATGCGGTATCTTCCGTTGCCGTATTCCTCGATCTCGGCCTTGGAGCGGATGCGGATGGTGCCGTGTCCGGTGGCGTATGCCGCGCGGATGCCCGACCGGCCCAGGATGATGCCGCCGGTGGGGAAATCAGGTCCCTCCACGAACTGCATCAGCTCTTCCATCCCCGCGTCGGGATGATCGATGAAGTAGAGCGAGGCGTCGATCACCTCTCTGAGATTGTGGGGCGGGATGTTGGTGGCCATGCCCACGGCGATGCCCATGGAGCCGTTGACCAGCAGGTTCGGGAAGCGCGAGGGAAGGACGGTGGGCTCCATCAGACGGTTGTCATAGTTGGGCATGAAGTCTACGGTATCCTTTTCGATGTCGGTCAGCATTTCCACCGAAAGCTTCGTCATCTTCGCCTCGGTATAGCGCTGAGCGGCCGGGGGATCGCCGTCCACCGATCCGAAGTTTCCGTGGCCGTCCACCAGAGGATAGCGCATGCTGAAATCCTGGGCGAGCCTGACCAGGGCGTCGTAGACCGCGGCGTCGCCGTGAGGATGATAGTTGCCCATCACGTCGCCGACCGTGCTGGCCGATTTGCGGTAAGCCCGGTCGGGCAGGAGGTTGTTGTTGTACATGGTGTAGAGGATACGGCGATGGATCGGCTTGAGCCCGTCGCGCACGTCGGGAAGGGCGCGGCTGACGATGACCGACATGGCGTATTCCAGGAAGGACTTTTTGACCTCCCTCTCGATGTCGATGGGTACGATCTTCTGATTCTCGTAATTGACGTCCATTTCGCTTTTCTCCTCTTAAATATCGAGGTTCTGCACGTATTTCGCGTGCTTTTCGATGTATTCCTTGCGCGGCGCCACCATATCGCCCATCAGAAGGGTGAAGGCTTCGTCCGCCGCGGCCGCGTCGGCCATTTCCACTTTCAGGATCGTGCGGTTCGCGGGATCCATGGTGGTCTCCCAGAGCTGCTCCGGGTTCATCTCGCCGAGGCCCTTGTAGCGCTGGATCGAATCCTCGCTCACGCCGCCGAGCTCGCGGATGATGTCCTGCATGCCCTTTTCGTCGTAGGCATAGCGGGGAGGCAGCTTGCCCTTCTGGATCTTATAGAGAGGCGGCTGGGCCAGATACACGTATCCGGCCTCGATCAGGGGCCTCATGAACCGGAAGAAGAAGGTCAGAAGCAGACAGCGGATATGGCTGCCGTCCACGTCGGCATCGGCCATGATGATGACCTTGTGATACCGGACCTTTTCCACGTCGAATTCGGCGCCGATGCCCGCGCCGAGGGCCGTGATGATGGGAGCCAGCTTGTCGTTGCCGTAAATGCGGTCGGCCCTGGCCTTTTCCACGTTCAGCATCTTGCCCCAGAGGGGGAGGATCGCCTGATACTTCCGGTCGCGGCCCTGCTTGGCGCTGCCGCCTGCCGAATCGCCCTCTACGATGTAGATCTCGGTGTTTTCCGGATTTCTGTCCTGGCAGTCGGCAAGCTTCCCGGGAAGCGAGGCGCTGTCCAGAGCGGATTTCCGTCTCGTGGCTTCCTTCGCCTTGCGCGCGGCCTCCCGCGCTCTCGATGCCGCCACGGATTTTTCCAGGATCGCCTTGCCGACGGCGGGATTTTCCTCCAGGAAGGAGGAAAGCTTTTCCTGGACCAGCGAATCCACCAGAGTCCGGATCTCGGAGTTTCCGAGCTTGGTCTTGGTCTGACCTTCGAACTGCGGCTCCTTGAGCTTGACGCTGATCACTGCCGAAAGACCTTCGCGCACGTCGTCGCCGGTCAGGACCTTGTCGTCGCCCTTGATGATGTTCTTCTTCTTTCCGTAGTCGTTGATCACCCGGGTCAGAGCGGTCTTGAAGCCGGTTTCATGCATGCCGCCCTCGGTGGTCCGCACGTTGTTGGCGAAGGAGAGGATATTCTCGTTGTAGGTCTCGTTATACTGCATGGCGATCTCGGCGCTGGCGTCGTCGCGGGTGCCGGAAATGAAGATCACCTTGTCGTGGACCACGGTCTTGTTGGTGTTGAGATATTCCACGAAGGAGGCCACGCCGCCTTCGTAATGGAAGCTGTCGGTCTGGATATCGTCGGGATCCCGCAGATCGGTCAGGGTGATGCGCAGGCCCGCGGTCAGGAAGGCCGCTTCCCGGAGAAGCGATTTCAGGGTATCGTAATCGAAGACCGTGTCTTCGAACATCAGCGGATCCGGCTTGAAGGTGACCTGGGTTCCGGTCTCCCGTCTCTCCCCGATCTTCTTCAGAGGATACGAGGGGACGCCGCGTTCGAAGCGCTGCATCATCAGATTTTTCCCGTCGTGGCATACCACGACCTCCAGCCATTCGGAGAGCGCGTTGACCACGGAGGCTCCCACGCCGTGCAGACCGCCGGAGACCTTGTATCCGCCGCCGCCGAACTTGCCGCCGGCGTGCAGGATCGTATAGACGACCTCCACGGTGGAGGTTCCGGTTTTGGGATGGGTCCCGGTGGGGATGCCGCGTCCGTCGTCTTCCACCCGGATCACGTCGCCCGGGAGGATCGAGACCTTGATATGGGTGCAGAATCCCGCCAGCGCTTCGTCCACGGCGTTGTCCACGATCTCGTGGACGAGATGGTGCAGTCCGCGGGAGGAGGTGGTGCCGATGTACATGCCGGGGCGTTTTCTGACAGCCTCCAGGCCCTCCAGGATCTGGATCTGCGCCTCGTCGTATTCTTTTCCTTCCACGGCGGTCTCGCGGGAATTCATGATTTCATCGTTCATAGAGCAAAAGTTTCTGCCTTTCTTTTCTTTTGGCCGCCCCGCGGCCCGGATCACAAATCGTCGTTTACAAGAGATCGTCGCCGGCGCCCCGGCTCCTTTTCCACAGAGTCAGCGTGGTGATGGGTGAAAGCCGCGCGCGGATCACACCGTCTCTTTCGGTGACGACGATCGATTTGGGAAGATCGAATTCTTCGCCTATATTTTCGATCTCGCCTTTCTTTTCGGCGGACCGGAGAAAGCCGGCGCCTCCCTCCGAGGAGGTCAGATTGTCCAGATCAAAGATCCCGACAAGATCTTTTTCGTCGGCGACAAAGCCGTTTCCTATGTGGAGATACGTGACCGTTCCTCCTCTCGCACGATTTTTCCTTCCCGCAGCTCGAAGACCTTTCCTTCCCGGACCGCCGACAGCGGAGCCTCGTCGCAGCAGGTGATGAACACCTGTCCTCCCTCCACGTGATTCAGGATGAATCTCTGTCTTTTGGGGTCCAGCTCGGAGAGCACGTCGTCCAGAAGGAGGACCGGCAGGGAAGAGGTCCCTTTTTTCAGAAGTTCTCTTTCGGCGAGCTTCAGGGAGAGAGCGATGCTCCTCATCTGTCCCTGGGAGGCGTAGGTGCGGGCGGAAAAGGAATTGAGATCGATCTGCACGTCGTCCTTGTGGATCCCGGAAAGACAGGCCTCGGTCTCAAATTCGCTTTCCATCAGAGAGGAGAGCCTTTCATAGAGAAGCGTTTCGTTTTCCTTCGCGCTCTTTTGGGGATCGGCGACGGAGACCGTCCGGTAGAGAAGAGAGAGCTCCTCTTTTTCACCCGACAGGGAGGAGAGAAGCGGAGAGGCTTCTTTTTCGAGCTTGTCCAGATAGGCGGCTCTTTCCAGGAGGATCTGGCTTCCGTGGCGTGCAAGATCGGCGTTGTAGGCGTCCAGGAGCATTTCGTTCTCGGGAGTCCTTCCCCGCTTGAGAAGCGCCCTTTTCATCCTGAGCGTCCGGTTGTAGCGGGCCAGGGTTTCCAGATACAGGGGCTTCATCTGACAGAGCGGAAGATCCAGAAGACGCCTTCTTTCGCTTCCTCCCGCCTTGATCAGATCGAGATCGTCCGGCGTGAAAAGCACCACCGGAAGAAGCCCTACCACCTCGGCGCTGCGTTTGACGGGGATGTCGTTTTTCAGGACTCTCTTTCTTTCGTTCCTCCGGAGAGTCACCTCCATCACGAAATCCCTCTGTCCGTTGTGGAAGCTCTCCCGGAGAAAGGCCGATCCTGCGTCGTGACGGATCATGGGATCGTCCTTGGCCGTGCGGAAGGATTTCATGGCCGAAAGATAAAAGATCGCTTCGATCAGATTGGTCTTTCCCTGGGCGTTTTCCCCGGTGATCACGTTGACCGAAGGGGAAAATGCGCAGGAGAGAGAGGTGAAATTGCGGAAATTTTCCAGTTCGGCCGCAAGGATCGGCATAGGTCCTTTTTCCTTTCAGGCGTTTCGGAAATCAGTTTTTGAGTCTCACCGGCATGATGATCTGGAGGTAACTGTCGTTTCCTTCGGGGATCACCACGCAGGGAAGGACGGAGGAGGAGAGCTCCAGGATGATGTTTTCTTCATCCACGGCCTTGATGGCGTCCTGGAAGATGCGGCTGTTGAAGCCGATTTCGAATTTGTCGTAGGAGGAATCCAGAAGAATCTCGTCGCTGGCGTTGCCGAGGGTGGAGGAGCAGGAAAGACGGGCCGCGTTTCCGGAGAGGGTGAAGCGGATATGGTTCCTGAGGCGTTCGTTGATGATCAGAGAGACGCGCTCCGCTGCGTCGGAAAGCCTTTTCTTGGAGAAAGCGACGACGATGCTTCCCTTCTTGGGAATAAACGAAGCGTAGTCGTAGTATTTGCCCTCCAGCAGACGGGAAATGACGGTGGTTTCGGCAAGCCGGAAGCAGATCTTTTTTTCGGAAAGGAAGACGCTGACCGTTTCGTCGGTGTCGCCGAGGATCTTTTCCAGTTCCCGCGCGGTGTTTCCGGGAAGGATGAAATCGAAATCGCGCGTTCCGCCTTCGAAGCTGAGGATGTTTTCCTTCCGGAGAGCCATGCGGTAGTTGTCGATGGCGACGATGTTCAGGATCCCTTTCTTGACGTCGAAATAGAGGCCGGTCAGGATGGGTTTGATATCGGTCTGCGCCACGGCGAAGATCGTCTTGTCGATCATGTTCTTGAGAAGGCCCTGCGGGATCGAGAAGGAGGTGTCTCCTTCGATCTCCGGAAGGTCGGGAAATTCGGAGGGATCGATCAAAGGAATGGAAAATTCCACAGGACCGCACTGGATGCGGCAGACGCTGTCGCTCTCGCTCTGAAAGATCACGTCCTCGTCGGGGAGCTTGTGGATGATATCGGAAAAGAGACGGGCGCTGACGACGGTGCGGCCTTCCTCCTCCACCGAGGCGCCGCAGTGGGTGACGATGCCGATCTCCAGATTGTAGCTTGTCAGGGTCAGCCCGTCTTCGCGGCAGTCGATCAGGATGCCTTCCAGAGCGGGGATGGCGTTTTTGGAGGAAACGGCACGGGAAGCGATGCCGATGGCGTCGGAAAGAACGGCTTTCTGAGATACGAACTTCATGTCATTCATTCTCCTTTGAAGAGTGTTATGGAAGTGTTATGGAAAAGAATATGTTTTCTTTCTTTTTTGTTGTGACAGTAGAGGACGGGAAAATGTGGAAAACGGGGACGAGCCTTTTTGCCGTGCGGGTTCCGGAGTTTTCCTCCTCTGTTGAAAAGAAGAAAAGGAAAAAAGTTGAAGGGCGCGGGAAGAAAAAATTTCCACATACGGGTTTCAACAGGGGGAAAAGACGCTGTGGAACTGTGGATAACTTATCCCTTGTCGGAGATATTGGCCGAAAGGTCCTTGATCAGGGTCTTGAAGTCGGGATCCTTGGCCATGCGGTCCTCCACCTTGCGGATCGCGTTCATGACGGTCGTATGATCCTTGCCGAATTCCCGTCCGATTTCGGGAAGAGAAAGACCGGTCTTTTCCCGGATCACGTACATGGCCACCTGGCGGGGGACAAGCGCCTCCTTGCGCCGGGAGACCGAGCGGATCACGTCGGGCTCGATGCCGTAATACTTGGCGATCTCGGTGATGATCAGGGAGGGGGTCATCATGATCTCCGGGTTGTCCCGGAGGACCGCCTTGATGGCGTCGGAAACCATGTCGATGTCGATAGGCTGGTGAAGAAGATTCTGCTTGGCCATCAGCATTTTGACTGTGCCTTCGATCTGGCGGATGTTGGCCTTGATGGAGCTGGCGATATACTGGCAGAAGGGTTCGGCCAGTTCGAGGCCCATCAGATCGGCCTTGTTCTGGATGATGGCCATTCTGGTTTCGTAGTCGGGCGGCTGGATGTCGGCGAGGAGGCCGGCCTCGAACCGGGAGCGGATCCGGTTTTCCAGGGTATACATCTCCTTCGGGGGCCGGTCGGCGGTGACCACCATCTGGATCTTGCCCTTATAGAGCTCGTCGAAGGTGTAGAAGAATTCCTCCTCGGTCTGCTTCTTGCCGGCGATAAACTGGATATCGTCGATGAGGAGCAGGTCGGCCTGCCGGTATTTGACGCGGAATTCCTCCATTTTCTGGGCGCGGATGGCGGCGATCAGATCGTGGGTGAAATCCTCGCCGGTGATGTAGACGATCTTCGCGCCGGGCATGTTCTTGCGGATCACGTTGGAGATGGCGCGCAGAAGATGGGTCTTTCCCAGTCCGGAATCTCCGTAGATGTAAAGAGGGTTATACTGATGCGCCGGCTTTTCGGCCACGGCCATGGCAGCCGCGTAGGCGAAGCGATTGGAAGGGCCGACCACGAATCTTTCAAAGGTGAATTCGTCGAAAACGTCTTCGGAGGATTCCCCCGCGCTCATGGCGGCGGCTTCCTCCTCGGTCAGGATCACGGCGTTCACCTCGGAGGAAAACATGTCGAAAAGCCGCTCCTCCAGCATGGTCTTGTAACGGGTCTCGATCATCTGCTTGGAGAAGAGGTTGGGCACCGCTATGTAAAAGGAATTCTGCTGAAACGCCACGGCCCGGGCGTCGGCGAACCAGGTGCTGATGGTCGTCTTGGAAAGGTCCTTTTCCAGGAGCTTCAGAAGATTGTTCAAAACGTCCTGTGCTGAATTCAAAATCGCTTCCTCATTTCCGGCGTGAATTTCGTTCGGGAAAAGCCTTTTCCCGCGCGGGAAAAATCAAAAGACATACTATATAAATATAATACCACAAAACCGGGAAAAAGGCAAGCGGAAGATTCGCGCTCTTCACGCTTCGCGGAGGCTTTTTCGGGGGCGGAAAAGGAGAAAAAACAGACGGGGAAACGCGGATGCCGCGAGGATCCTTCCGGCTTTCCCGCGGTGGGGAGGCCCGGGAAAAAAGAGGGACTCCGCCGGCGGGAGAAAAAGCGCCCGCGCGCCGTTTCCCTCCGGACGGCGTTTCCGGTTCTCTTTTTTGCGAAAAAAATCTTGACAAGCAAGGATCCTTTACGATATAATAGCTTTTGCGTCACTCCAAGGGGGCATTCTGCTCTTTTCCCGGAGAAGGAGCGGCCCCATCTTCAAAACCGAAAGGATGATCGTCATGTTCAGAACCTACCAGCCCAAGAAAAAGCAGCGCAACAAGGAATGCGGCTTCCGCAAGAGAATGAAGACCTCCAACGGCCGCAAGGTCCTCGCCCGCAGAAGACTGAAGGGAAGATATCAGCTGACCAGAGTCTGATTTTTTCCTTTGCAGCGAAGAAAAAAGGCATGAAATATACCGTCGTCCTGAAGAACAGTCAGGATTTCAGAAAACTGTACCGCAGGGGAAAGACCGCCGCGCATCCGGTGATGGCGGTCTACTGCCGCGGAAACGGCAGGAAAGAAAACCGCGTCGGCGTCACCGTCAGCAGAAAGCTGGGGAACGCCGTCTGGCGGAACCGGGTCAAACGCCGCCTTCGCGCGGTGTACCGGCTGAATGAAGAAAAAATCCTCCCCGGACGGGATCTCATTCTGATCGGCCGCAGAGCCGCCCACGACGCAAGCTTTCCGGAGCTGGAGAAAGCGTTTCTCGCGCTTTCGGAAAAGCTGGGGATGATTAGGGAATGAGAAGAATCGCCGTCGGTCTGATCCGCTTTTATCAGAGGTATATTTCACCGGCCAAAGGGCCGTGCTGCAGGTTCATCCCGACCTGCTCCGAATACGCGGCGACAGCAATCACACGCTTCGGGATCATTCGCGGAGGGTGGCTTGGCGTGAAGAGGATCCTTCGATGCCATCCCTTCTGCCCGGGGGGATACGACCCGGTTCCGGAGACCCTTCCCCGCAGGGGAAACAAGCGGGCGTCCGAATGAAAAACCGTTCGGAACTGAAATGAAAGGAAAAGGTTTCTCGGAGGAGAAAACGACTGCAAGATGGACATTTTCGGCACCCTGATCGCGCGTCCCTTCGGATGGGTCTTTTGGGCGATCCTGCAGATCATCAACAACTACGGCGTCGCGCTGATTCTTTTCTCCCTGATCGTGAAGGTCATTCTGTATCCGCTTCAGTACAAGGGGAAAAAGGGCATGCTCGCCCAGCAGCGGCTCCAGCCCAAGATCAAGGATATCGAGGCGCGCTACAAAAACGACCGCACCGCCTATAACGCCGCCCTGCAGGAGCTTTATTCCCAGAACGGCATCAGCCCCATGTCCGGCTGTCTTCCGATGCTTCTGACCTTTCCCATCATGATCGGTCTTTACCGCGTGATCCGCCAGCCCCTTTCCTACGTGTTCGGCGTATCCAAGGACGCTCTGACCGCCCTGATCAACGAGCTGTCCGCGGGAAGCGCCGAGGCCGCGGCCGCTCTGGCCGGCATGGCCGACGGCACGACGGCTATCAACGAGATCACAATGATGAAATATCTGCCGAAGACCAGCGAGTATTTCATCGACATGAATTTTCTGGGGCTCGACCTGACCCAGACGCCGAAGCTCGGATTCGAATGGCTGGTGATCCTGCCGATCCTTTCCGGCGCCACCGCCCTTCTGATGTCGATCCTTTCACAGAAAATGCAGACGAAGACCCTGGGCGGCAGTCAGACGACCGATCAGAACCGCAGCGCCAAAATGCTTCTTTACACCATGCCCCTGATCTCGGTGGTCATCGGCTTCACGCTTCCGGCAGGCCTGACGGTCTACTGGATCGCCAACAACGTTCTGGGCATCGCGCAGGAATATCTCCTGCAGCTCCAGATGCGAAGCCTCATGAAGAAGACCGAGGAAAAGGAAGCGGCCGAGGAAGCCGCGGCGCGCGCCGCGCGGGAGGAAGCCCGCGACCGCAACCGGGAGGTACAGAAGGCCATCGCCACCGGCGGCAAGAAAACCCAGCAGAAGACGGCTAAGAAGTACAAGCTGAGCCGTTCCCGCCGCACGTCTTCGGACGACGGAGAGGACGACGACTGACAAGACTGAAAGGAACGAAGGACATTCATGAGCCAAAAGTATATTGACGTAACCGCCAAAACCATTGAGGACGCACTGGCGGAAGCGCTGAAGACCCTGGAAATGGATCGCGACAGCGTCAGCGTGGAGATCCTGGAAAAGCCCAGATCCGGCTTCCTCGGCATCGGCGCGACCCCCGCGAAGATCCGCGTCTCCTACGAATACTCCGCCGCGACCAAGGTCACAGAGTTCCTGACCGAGCTCTTTGACAAGATGAACGTCCAGGCGAAGATCGATATCACAAGCGAAGAAGAGGGAAAACTGAACGTCGTTCTTTCGGGCGGCGAAATGGGCCTGATCATCGGCCGCCGCGGCGAAAATCTCGACGCGCTGCAGTACATCACCAATCTCGCGGTGAACAAGAACGAGGACGAACGCGTCCGCGTCACCATCGACACCGAAAACTACCGGGAAAAGAGAGAGGAATCTCTGGAACGCCTGGCCAAGCGCGTGGCGGACAAGGTCGCCCGGTACGGACGGAACGTCTCGCTGGAGCCCATGCCGCCCAGTGAAAGACGGATCATCCACGCCTGCCTCCAGAATTACAAGGGCGTGACCACATTCTCCACCGGCACCGAGCCTCAGAGAAGGGTCATCGTGGCGCCGGCGGGCGCTCAGCCGAAGAAGGACGGGGCGCAGAACCGGAAGGAAAAGGAATCGAAGAAATGAGACGAAGGGGGAATGGCGGCGAGCGATTCCCCCTTTTCGCTTTTTGAGGGGAAACATGGACGGAGATCTGATCTGCGCGCCGGCCACGCCGGAAGGGCGCGGCGCCATCAGCCTTCTGCGCCTTTCGGGCAGGGGCTGCTTTGAGACGGTGGACCGGGTGTTTTTTGCGAAAAACGGCAGACCGGCCGCCGAGAGGGAGCCGGGCAAGCTCTTTTTCGGCGAGATCCGGAGGGGAGAGACCCTTCTGGACGAGGGGATGTGCGCGGTTTTCCGCGCGCCGCGCTCCTACACCGGAGAGGAATCGGCGGAGATCACCTGCCACGGCGGCAGGACCGTGACGCGGGAGATCCTTTTCGCTCTTCTGGACGCAGGCGCAAGGCTCGCCAGGGGCGGCGAATTCACCGAACGGGCCTTTCTTGCGGGCAAGATGTCCCTGCCGGCCGCCGAAGCGGTGGAGGAGATCATCGACGCCGCAAGCCCCCTGGCGGTCAGCCACGCGGCCGAGGCCCTTTCCGGCCGGTTCGGCCGGGAGATCGGGGAGATCCGGGACGGGATCCTGGACGCCGCGGCGCACTACGCCGCGATGCTCGACTACGCCGACGAGGGCGTGGAGCCGCCCGATTCCCGAAAGATCGATCTGCTTCTGGAGGACGCCGCGGAAAGGCTTCGAAGGCTTCTCCGGGGAACGGTGGCGGGCCGCGTGATCCGGGAAGGGATCGGGATCGCCCTGGTCGGACGGACCAACGCGGGGAAATCGACTCTTCTGAACGCGCTTCTGGGATACGAAAGGGCCATCGTGACCCCGGTGGCCGGGACCACCCGGGACGTGATCGAGGAAAGCGCCGTCCTGGGAGGCGTGAAATTCCGCTTTTCCGACACCGCGGGCTTCCGGGAGACGGTGGACCCGGTGGAAAAAATCGGCATCGAAAAGAGCCGGGAGAGCCTTTCCCGGGCGGAGGGCGTGATCCTGATCTTCGACGGGAGCGAGCCTCCCTCCGGGGAGGACCGGATCGCCTTCCTGGAAGCGGAAAAAGAAAAGAAGCGCCGGCCGGAGCTCCGGATCTTCAAGGTCCAGAACAAGATCGACCTGGGAAACGGCGCGGACTACGGCGCGTTTTTCCCGGAGGAGCCGCTTTTCCGCCTTTCGGCGAAGGACGGGACCGGGATCGACGCTCTTTCGGCCGCCCTTTGCCGCCTGGGAGAGGAAAAGGGAAGCGACCCCGCCGCGGTCACCAACCTCCGGCACGCCGACGCCATCCGGCGGGCTTCCGCGCTTCTGGAGGAGGTCCTCCGGGACAAGACCGCGGGGGTCACCGACGACGTGATCTGGAGCGGGCTTGCCGGCGCGGCGGGGATCCTCGGCGAGATCACCGGGGACGAGGTCAGGGAGGATATGATCGAGCGGATCTTCCGCAATTTCTGCGTGGGGAAATGAGAAGGAGAAGGGCAAAAGCATCATGATCACGAAATATCCGGCGGGAGAATTCGACGCCGCGGTCGTCGGACTCGGTCACGCGGGGATCGAGGCGGCCCTGGCCCTGGCGCGCATGGGGCTTTCCACGGTCGCGTTCGCCATCAATCTGGACAGCGTCGGGAACATGCCCTGCAACCCCGCCATCGGCGGCACCGCCAAGGGACATCTGGTGAGGGAGCTGGACGCACTGGGCGGCGAAATGGGAAAGGCGGCCGACGCCTGCGCCATCGAATACCGGATGCTCAACCGGGGCAAGGGACCGGCGGTCTATTCCCTGAGGAGCCAGACCGACCGGATCGCCTACCGCGCCTATATGAAATCGGTCCTGGAAAAGGAAAAGAACCTCCGCGTCGTGCAGGCGGAGATCGTCTCCCTGGAAACCGCGGAGGGAAAGGTCGTTTCGGTGACGACCCGCGCCGGCGCGGTCTACCGGGTGAAGGCGGCGGTGATCGCCACCGGCACCTTCCTGGAGGGGAAGGTCATCATGGGCGAGCTTTCCTACGAGAGCGGACCCGACGGCCTCTTTCCCTCCCGCGGTCTTTCGGAATCGATCCGGAAGGCCGGGCATACCCTGCGCCGCTTCAAAACCGGCACGCCGCCCCGGGTCAACCGGAACACGGTGGATTTTTCGGAGCTCGCCGTCCAGGAGGGGGACGAGGACGTGGCGCCCTTCTCCTTTTCCACCAAAGAGAAAAAGAAGAACCGGGCGGTCTGCTATCTGACCTATACCAACGGGGAGACCCACCGGGTGATCCGGGAAAACCTCGACCGGTCGCCTCTCTTTTCGGGCGTCATCGAGGGGGTCGGGCCCCGCTACTGCCCCTCCATCGAGGACAAGGTGGTGCGCTTTGCCGACAAGGAGAGACACCAGCTTTTCATCGAGCCGATGGGACTGGACACCGACGAGCTCTATATCCAGGGCTTTTCCTCCTCCATGCCGGAGGAGGTGCAGCTCGAAATGCTGCACACGGTCAAGGGGCTGGAGCACGCCCACGTACAGAGAAGCGCCTACGCCATCGAATACGACTGCGTGGATCCCCGGGAGCTTTATCCCACCCTGGAAAGCCGTCTGGTCGCGGGCCTTTACGGCGCGGGTCAGTTCAACGGCAGCTCCGGCTACGAGGAGGCGGCGGCGCAGGGCTTCGTCGCCGGGGTCAACGCGGCCCTGAAGCTTCTGGGACGGGAGCCGATGGTGCTTTTGAGAGAGGACGGATATATCGGGACCCTGATCGACGATCTGACCGACAAAGGGACCAACGAGCCCTACCGCATGATGACCTCCCGGTCGGAATACCGGCTGGTCAACCGCCAGGACAACGCCGACCGGCGCCTGATGGGAGTGGGAAGAGAGCTCGGCCTGGTGAAGGAGGAGACCTATCGGGCGATGCTCCGGAAATACGAGGCGGTGGACGGGGAGATCCGCCGGCTGGAAGAAACCGGCGCGCGGTACGACGAGGAGGCCTTCGGCCGGATCGCGGAGAAAACCGGAGGAGAGATCCGGCGCGGCGCGCGCCTGGCCGATCTTCTCAGGCGGCCCGGCGTCGATTACGAAACGCTCCGCCCGCTGGATCCCGAAAGGCCCGATCTGCCCCGCGACGTAGTCGAGGAGGCCGAGATCGCCGTCAAATACGAAGGGTACATCAAACGTGAAAGAGAAAAGGTCGAAAAGATCAAACGCCTTTCGGTCCGGGTCCTTCCGGAGGGGATCGACTACCTCTCCCTGAAGACCCTCCGGACTGAAGCGCGGCAGAAGCTTGCCGCGGCGCGGCCGAAGACCGTGGGGGAAGCCATGCGGATCTCCGGGGTCAGCCCGGCGGATATCAGCGCCCTTTTACTCTATACCGAAGAAGCGGAGGGAAAGAAGAATGACCGTCCCCGCGCTGAATAAGATCCTGGAGGGCCGGGGCTTCGCCCCGGTGAAGGGAGAGACGGCGGAGAAATTCGAGAAATTCGCCTCCCTTCTCCTGGAAAAGAACAGACTGTATAATCTCACCGCCATCGAAAGCGAGGAGGCCGTGGCCGAACGGCATTTCGCCGACAGCCTTTCTCTCTTCCTCGACCCGGATTTCCGGGGCGGGCGGATGCTGGACCTCGGCTGCGGCGGCGGATTCCCCGGGATCCCGGTGAAGCTTTACGCCGACGGGGCGGGGATCCCGCTGGAGCTCCTTCTCATGGATTCCACGGCGAAAAAGATCGATTTCGTCCGGGAGGCGATCGGAGAACTGAGCCTTTCCGGGGCAAAGGCCGAGGCGCGGCGGGCCGAGGAAAGCGTGGAGGAATTCGGCCGGGAGAGCTTCGACCTGGTCACGGCCAGGGCGGTTTCCGACATGCGCGTGATCGCCGAGCTCGCCTTTCCCTATCTCAGGACCGGCGGCGCCTTTTACGCGTGGAAGACCCGGAAGGCGCTTCCCGAGGTGGAGGACGCGCTTTCGACCGTGAAGCTTCTGGGCGGGGAGGAGGAAGGCCGCTTCTTTTACGGGGACGGCGTCTTCTTTCTGGAAAAATGCCGCAAAACCGCGCCGACCCCCGCGCGTTTTCCCCGGAAATACGCCCAGATCGTCAAGAAAAAACCGTAAGAGAGCATACGGAACAGAGCGACGCCCGCGTCCGGACCGGACGCGGGCGCTTTTTGTAGAGTAAAACCACTCGTTGGACGAGTGGTTCAGGAAAGCTTAAGCGATAAGGAAGAAAAAGAACTCCTTTTGCTGTATACTAGAGGTGCGGTCTGCCAACTGCACCAGGAACAGCAAAAGGAGGACATTCAG
>JAFRWU010000071.1 GCA_017441705.1 Clostridia bacterium
CGAATCATAGCCGAGGGCGGCGAGTCTTTCGTACTGCTTTTCCGGTCCGCCGTGTCGGGTAAGCGCGCTGGTCGGGATTTCGATTTTCATCTTTTGTCACCTCCGAAGGATGCGGTTTCATCCGGCTCTATTCTGCCACGGTATCGGGGAAAAGTCAACACCCGACCAATGATTCCTGCGCTTTCTGCAGGGGTTCTGAATTGCGAACAATATGGATCTGTGGTACAATGATCCCGTGAGATTATTATAGAAAAGAGGCACAATGCTATGGCACAGCCACCGATAGAATTCCATAGAGAGATCGACGCGCTCGTCAAGGGAAGGAAGAAATGGGAAAACTGGCGCGAGCCGGAAGACCCGATCCGCTATGCCTTCGCGAAGCTCCTGCGCGAGCGTGACAAGACCCGCCGTGTATACGACGTCGACCCCTTCGTTGAGGTCTACGATTTGCGCGAGGACATAATAGGCATTTACACCGAGAGCCTTGACGGCATGGGCGACAGCTGGATATTCCTCATAAACGGTCCGGAGCGTGCGCTTGTAATCGACACGAGTTTCGGTCTTGGCAACCTCAAGGGGCTTATCCGAGAAATCATCGGAGACAAGCCCTACGACGTCGCCAACACCCACAGCCACTTTGATCACGCTTACGGCAACTACCAGTTTGACAGAGTCTACTGCCACGAGTACGAAGCTCCGAAGCTTCTCAAGAACATGAACGAGCACGTCTGGGACTACCTCTTTGACGAGAACGGCGTACCCATCTGGTATGACTTCAAGCGCGAGGACCTCTGCGGTTTCAAAGAGTATGAGGTCGTCGGCGTGCCGGACGGTTACACGTTCGATCTCGGCGGCGGGCATGAGGTCGAGCTCGTGTTCCTGCCCGGTCATTCGACCGGCCACTGCGGCTTCCTCGATAAGAAGAATCGCATATTCTTCCCCGGTGACGACTGCTGTGTAGGCGCTATCGGCATCGGCAGGCAGCCCGGCATCCCTTACGAGGAGTACGCCAGCGTAGAAGCGCTGTATAAGGAGCTCGTCAAGATCTGCGACCGCACCGATGAGTTTGACAGCCTGTTCCCGAGCCATGGCCCCGTCGAGATCGGTCCTGTGATGCTCTTCTCCGCCATGGAGGCCTGCAAGGCCGTCCTCGATGCCCCCTCCTGCTATGACGAGAAGTTTGAGACTCCACACGGTACGCAGTACGGCAGGAAGATCTTCGAGTCCGGCTATCTGAGGTATTCGGCGACTAGCGTATATATGAATAAGGTCGCAGAGATCGACTGATTTTGGAAATGAAAAGGGGTTGTGAAGTCCGGGAGTTATTTCTCTCCTTGTCTTCGCAGCCCCATTATTCTGCCCGAAACCGATGATGAGCTGAAGAGGGAAGAAATCGGCGGTTTCTTATTGCGGGGAAAAGTCAACGCCCGAAAGGACTTGCATGTCCCCGGCGGCGGATATATAATATATAGGAAAGAAAAGGATCGGGAAAACGTCCGGATACATCCGGACGGCAGACGGAAAAGGAGAACAGAATGAATTTTTACCCGGAGAAAAAACTCGGTTTCGGCATGATGCGCCTTCCCACCAGAGAAGCGGGGAACGCCGCAGCCGTCGACCTGAAAGAACTGGACGCTATGGTGGATACGTTTCTGGAAAACGGCTTCACGTATTTCGACACGGCGTGGATGTACAACGCTTTCGAAAGCGAAAACGCGGCGGGAAAGAGTCTTGTGGGACGCCACGCGCGGGAAAGCTTCACGCTGGCGACCAAACTGCACGCCGGTTTCCTGAGAACGAAGGAGGACCGCGACCGCATTTTCGGAGAGCAGCTCCGGAAAACCGGTGCAGGGTATTTCGACTACTACCTGATCCACGGGATCGAGGAGGGGATGCTGCCGGTCTACGAGAATCTGGACTGTTTCCGCTGGCTTCTGGACAAAAAGGCGGGGGGCTTCGTGCGTCACGCAGGCTTTTCCTTCCATGACAAGCCGGAGCTCCTGGAAAGGATCCTCACGGATCATCCGGAAATGGAATTCGTCCAGCTTCAGATCAACTACCTGGACTGGGAGAGCGAATGGATCCAGAGCCGTGCCTGTTACGAAGTGTGCCGGAAATATGGGAAACCGGTCATCGTCATGGAGCCGGTCAAGGGCGGAACGCTTGCCCATGTCCCCGCCGAGGGAGAAAAACTCCTGCGTGCCCTGGACCCCTCGCTTTCGGTCCCGTCCTTCGCCATCCGCTTCGCGGCGAGCCTGCCCGGCGTGATGACAGTGCTCTCGGGGATGAGCAATATGGAACAGATGCGGGACAACATCTCGTACATGAAGGACTTCCAGCCCCTTTCGGAAGAGGAGAAGGAGACGCTCTTCCGCGTGGCGGAGATCATCAACGAGGAGATCACGGTGCCGTGCACCGGATGCTCCTACTGCACCGAAGGCTGCCCTATGGGCATCCCGATCCCGAAATTCTTCTCGCTCTACAACGAAGACATGCGCGAAGACCTCTCCCAAAAAGGATGGACGGTCAACTATACCAACTATGAGCTGCTGGCCGAAAAGACGGCGAAAGCGAGCGACTGTCTCGCCTGCGGGCAGTGCGAGGGCGTCTGCCCCCAGCATCTTTCGATCATCGATTTCCTGAAGAGCGTGGCGGAACATTACGAATCCTGAACGCGGCGCCGGCATGGCATCGAAGCACCCCCGATCCCAGCAGGGACCGGGGGTGCGTTTGCAGGTGTGCGGATCGCTCTCAGAAGACGATCCCTTCTTTTTGCAGAACGGGTTTAAGGACGTCGAGCGCCGCGTAATATGCTTCCGCATTGCCGAGATGCTCCACGATGAAGGGGGTGTCTGGTCCTTCGGCTTCGGCGAGCCGCGCGTAGGCGGGGACGTCGAATCCGCCGTCGCCGATGGGGACCTCCTTCAGATGCAGGGTCAGGGTCCGTTCCAGACGCACGTCCTTGACGTGGACGCTCCGGATCCTTCCGTGAAGCAGGGCGAAGGTCTCCTTCAGAAAGGCGGCGCAGTGAAAATACCGCTCGGGCGAGTTCATCAGGTTGATGGCGTCCATGTGGACGGCGAACCGGGGATCGTCCACCGCGTCCAGAAGCTTCCGGTAGCTTTCGCCGTCCCAGGGAAGCATCCAAGGCATCGGCTCCAGCGTGAAGGCGGTCCTTCGGACCCTGGCGTCCCGGATCAGCGATTTTACCGTGTCGACCACGCGGTCAAAGGTCTCCGGCAGATAGTTCCCGGGATATCCGCCGTCCCACACCTCGCCGACGGCGCCGGAAATATCCACGCAGCAGTTGGCGCCCACCCGGTCTGCAAGGGCCAGCTGATCGCGCACGTATTCATAATTGGATTTCCGCGCCGCAGGATCGGGATCCATCAGGTTTTTCCAGGCGCCGACCTCGGCGATGGTCAGATCGTAATCCCGGCAGACGGCGGCGTAAGCGTCGATCAGGGAATCCGGCGCGGTGTGATCCACCGGAAACACCACGGCTCTGAGGCCGAGAGCCTGGGTCTTCTCCGCCCATTCGGCGGGGGAGGAGTGGGGAAGGGTAAAGGAAATGCCGAGACGCATGGGATCGCTCCTTTCCGAAACGAACACGGCCGGGGGCCGCGGAATGAGGAAAAAACAGAATACCGCCTCCCGGTGAAAACGGGAAGCGGTATTTGTTTTTACTTGATGATCTCTCCGGTGACGTTGCCCGCGATGCCGGCGGCGTTGGCTTCGTCGGTATCGATGTGCATGTAGGTCGCGAACTTCGGGCTGACGCGGCAGACCACGTCGTCAAAGGTCAGGCGGCGTTCGCCGTCGCAGATGCGGACGCTGACGATCTGCTTGTCGGAAAGGCCGAACTTTTCGGCGTCTTCAGGGGTGAGGTGGACGTGACGCTTGGCGGCGATCACGCCTTCGGGAATATCGATGGAACCGCAGGGACCGGTGATCCGGATGGAGCCGGAGCCCTTGACGTCGCCGCTTTCGCGGACCGGAGCGACGACGCCCAGCGAACGGGCGTCGGTCAGGGAGATCTCCACCTGCGTGGCGCTTCTTTCGGGTCCGAGGACTGCGACGTTCTGCAGCTCGCGCTTGGAGCCGGTCAGGGTGACTCTCTCGTTGGAAAGGAACTGACCGGGCTGGGTGAGCTCCTTCTTGACGGTCAGGACGGCGCCCTCGCCGAACAGGATCGCCATATCTTCTTTGGTCAGATGTACGTGACGCGCGGAGGTTTCAACGGTTACGTTCATAACGTCGACTCGCTTTCTTCTTGGTTTTTGCTTTCGCATAAAACTATTATATCATAAAGGAAGAAAGGCTTCAAGTGCGGATTTTGTTTCGGCGGCGGACGACTGCAGAAAAGACACGCACGGGAGGGAGGAGAGGGAGGGAGAAAAAAGGGGAGAAAAAGGAGAAAAAAGGGATTGACAAGGAGGGGGAGATGTGGTAGTATAAACGAGCGCTCCGGAGAAAGGGGCGGCCGCAGCACGGCTGCTCCCGAACCTTGGGCGCCTCTATTCCCCTTCTTTTCACGTTTTCTTCCATTTTTCGGAACAATTCGTTGAAAATC
>JAFRWU010000072.1 GCA_017441705.1 Clostridia bacterium
CCTTCCCCTCAAGGGGAAGGCTTTGGGGGGAGCGTTCGGGGGGGACACCTCATCCGAGCCGCTTCGCGGCCCACCTTCCCCTCAAAGGGGAAGGCATTGGAGACCCGCGCCCCTCAAGGGGAAGGCTTTGGGGGGAGCGTTCGGCGGGGGGGGGCACCTCATCCGGGTCCTTCGGACCCACCTTCCCCTCGAGGGGAAGGCTTTGGGGGACGCGCCTCTCGAGGGGAAGGCTTTGGAGACCCGCGCCCCTCAAAGGGGAAGGCTTTGGGGGTCAGCGGTACTGCCCCAGAAGGGTCGTCAGAGGCGAAGTCAGAAGCGCGAGAAGAAACGCCGCGGGGATCGTGATCAGGGTGCGTTTCCAGCTTTTGTGCACCACCGCGGCCGAGGCGAGGAACAGAATCAGATTCGGAAGGCCGTCGTAAAACGCAAAATGCCACGCGCCCTGCCAGTATCCGAAAGAAAAACACGCGCCCGCCATGTTCCCCAGGATCAGGATACTCAGAAGGACCGGGACCGCTCCTTCGCCGCGCACGTACCAGATCGCGAACGCGATCCCGAAGGAAAGGATCGTCAGGCCGTACCAGATCAGCATGTAGGACGCCGCAGGCGTAAATCTGACGACAAAGATCGAATACAGCTGGTAGCTTACGCACATGCCCGCGTAAAAAAGGAACACGCGGAGGCCCGCCTGGAAGGGGGTGGGGCTCGTCACCGCAATGATCAGCGCCAGGAGGAACCAGACCGCGACGCCCGAGAAGAGCCCGCCGGGATCGATCCTGCCGAGCGCGCGCTGCAGCCAGGACGATTCGTCGAAGGTCAGCGTGTCCAGCCACTTGGCAAAGATCCCCATGCCCGCGCCCGCCAGAAGAAACAGCAGTGCGAAAAGCGTCCTGCGGGAAAGAGAGCCCGCGTCGCGCGGACGCCTGATTCCGGTAAATGGGATTTTCATCTTCGTGGATATCACCTTTACAAAAGAATAACGGGATCTCAGATCCCGGGAGAAGCAAGGCTTCCGGAGAGATCGATCCGGTACGTTCCCGGAACGCCGTCAGGGGAAGAGCCGATCAGCCAGGTCTTCGCCCAGGGCCTTACGGGGAGGATCGCTTCTTCCAGCGAGCCGAGGGCTCTTGCCGCCTCTTCCCCGGTCAAGCCCTGGAACAGGGTGACGTGAAAGAGGAAGTTCCGGTCATAGGGCGCCTGCGGCACGCCGAACCGCTCCGCAAGGACCCGGTCCAGCGTCTCGTGCAGGGAAACGAGCTCAGGAGACGGCTTTGCGCGGAGCCAGATCAGGCCGCCCCGGCGTTCGGCGCCGAGGATGCTGACCGGGAAAGGCGCGATGCCCGCGAAGATCTCCCGGACCGCGCTGCGCACGTCACCGGCTTCCCCGTCCGGGACGGGAAAGGAGATCTTCAGGGAGAGATGGAGCGGCAGTGAAAAGCAGGGGAGATCTTCCCGGCCGAGGGTCGAGGCGATCTTCCGGATATCCCGTTTCGTTTCGGGCATCTGGCTTTCCATCTCCAGCGCGACCCAGATAAACATGCTCATGACCTCCTCCTGCAGCGCCGTTTGCGCAAATCGTCGAAAAACGAGAACGACCCCGCTATCATACTCCAAATCCGCGCCGCTGTCAAGGCTTTTGACGCGGAGTTTCCGGGACCGGCGCGCAGGGGCTGCGCAGACGGCGGGGGCGCCTTATTCACGGGGGGCCACCTCATCCGGGTCCTTCGGACCCACCTTCCCCTCGAGGGGAAGGCTTTGGGGGGACGCGCCCCTCGAGGGGAAGGCTTTTGGGGGACGAGGGCTTCCCCTGGAGGGGAAGCTGTCAGCCGTGAGGCTGACTGATGAGGTGGAAGTTCATTTTCCGCGTTAGCCGGGACAATTCGTTAGCGCAGGGGCTGCGCAGACGGCGGGGGTTCCACCTCATCCGCGGGGGAACACCTCATCCGGCCCGCTTCGCGGCCCACCTTCCCCTCAAAGGGGAAGGCATTGGAGACCCACGCCCCTCAAGGGGAAGGCATTGGGGCACGCGCCCCTCAAGGGGAAGGCATTGGGGCCCGCGCCCCTCAGAGGGGAAGGCATTGGGGAGGACTGCCGGCTCGGTCGGCGCTTTCAGGGATCTCCCGTTCAAACGAGAAGGAGGCACTTCCTTACGAAGCGCCTTCCGCTTTCCCCGCCCCGCGCCTTCCGCCGGAAAAGAAGCGCGCGCCGGAAACCCGGCGCGCTTCTTTTCATTTCAAGACCCCGTCGATGGCGGCGAGAAGATCGCCGTATTCTTCAAAGGCGGGAAGATCCGGATTGGCTTTCCGGATGGCGTCGGTGGTGCGGAACAGGAAGCCAGCCCGTCCGGCGCGGATCATCTCCAGATCGTTGAAGCTGTCGCCCACGGCGATGGTATCGTATCCGATCGACTGGAAGGCCCGGACCGTGGAAAGCTTGGTCTTTTTCGTCCGGAGCTTATATCCCGTGATCTCTCCCGAAGGGGCGGCCTCCAGCGTATTGCAGAATATCGTGGGCCACGAAAGCTTTTTCATCAGAGGGGATGCGAACTGGGTGAAGGTGTCGCTCAGGATCACCGCCTGCGTCCGCTCCCGCAGGGCGTCGAGGAATTCCTTCGCGCCCGGGAAGGGATCGATCCCGGCAATGGTTTTCCGGATCTCGGAAAGGCCGAGACCGCGCTCCTTCAGGATCGCGAGGCGATAACGCATCAGCTTGTCGTAATCCGGTTCGTCGCGGGTGGTGCGGCGAAGCTCGGGAATGCCGGTCGCCTCCGAAAAGGCGATCCAGATCTCGGGCACCAGTACGCCCTCCAGGTCCAGGCAGATAATATCCATAACGTCTCCTTTGGCGTGAAAAGCGCAGACCGGGCGAATCCCGGTCTGCGCTTCAAAAAGCAGGTCTGGGGATCGGGTCCCGGCTCCTTACGCCTTGGCTTCGGCTTTGGGAGCAGCCTTTTTGGCCTTGCGACCCTTCTTGCTGTCGTCTTTTTTGCTCTCTTCGTAGTTGACCAGTTCGATGATCGCCATCTCGGCGGCGTCGCCGCGGCGCACGCCGGTACGGATCACGCGGGTGTATCCGCCGGTACGTTCGGCATAGAAGGGGGCGATATCGTTGAACAGCTTGTATGCGACGTCTTCCTTGGTAATGAAGGAGAAGACCTGACGCTTGGAAGCAAGCGTATTGTCTTTTCCGAGAGTAATCATTTTTTCGGCGAGAGGACGAACCTCTTTGGCTCTGGTGACCGTGGTCTCTATCTTGCCGTTCTCCAGCAGATAGGTGACCATCGCGCGCAGCATCGCCATGCGCTGATCGGTCGGCCTGCCGAGCTTGCGGGTTCCGGGCATTTCGAATACCTCCTTATTTCAATCAGCGGGAAATCAGTTTCCCTGTTCTTCTTCTTTCATCAGCGACAAGCCCATGGCATTGAGTTTGTTGTTGACCTCTTCCAGCGATTTCTTTCCGAGGTTGCGGACCTTCATCATGTCCTCCTCGGTCATGTGGATCAGATCCTCCACCGTGTTGATGTTGGCTCTCTTCAGACAATTGAAGGAGCGGACCGAAAGGTCAAGCTCTTCGATGGTCATGCTCAGCGTGGAGGGCTTGGGGTCTTCTCCCTCGCTGCCGTCGGAAATCGGCCTGGGCGCCACGTCGCCCGACAGGGCGGCGAAGTCCTCCAGAAGGCCGATCAGATGCTTGGCGGACCATGCCACCGCTTCCTGCGCCGTCAGGGTTTTGTCGGTCCAGACCTCAAGGGTAAGCTTGTCGAGGTCCACGTCCTTGCCGACGCGGGTGTTTTCCACCGTGTAATTGACCTTGGTGACAGGGGTAAAAATCGAATCGATGGGAATCAGTCCTATCGGCGCCTGCGCCGGCTTGTTGCGTTCAGCCGAAACGTAACCGTAGCCGCGGTTGAGGGTAAGCTCCATATTCAGGGTCGCTCCCTCCGACAGGGTCGCGATAAGAAGATCGGGGTTAAGGATCTCAACTTCTCCGTCAGCCTTGATATCGCCCGCTCTGACTTCGCACGGACCCGTGGCTTCGATCGCCAGAGTCTTTGCCGTCGGAGCAAAAAGCCGCGCGCGGATCTCCTTCACGTTCAGAACGATCTCGGTGACGTCTTCCTTGACGCCGGGGATCGTGGAAAACTCGTGCTGGATGCCGGCAATCTTGATGGTCGTGATGGCGTTGCCGACAATCGACGAGAGGAGCACGCGTCTCAGGGAGTTTCCGAGGGTCGTTCCGTAGCCTCTCTGCAGCGGCTCCACCACGAACTTGCCGTAGGAACCGTCGATTTCGCTGCTGACACATTCAATAACGGGCTTCTTAATCTCTAACAAATCCTGCACCCTCCTTTATGCGTTATATGAACCGTACGAATCGAAAAAATCCGGGAAGGATACCACGGGATTACTTCGAATAAAGCTCGACGATGAGGTGCTCTTCGACCGGCAGGTCGATGTCCTCGCGCGCGGGGAGCGTGACGACCTTGCCCTCGCAGGTGTCGCGGTTCATATCCAACCACTTCGGAATGGGGCGAGCTGCGTTCGCTTCGTTGATATACTTGAACTTCTCGCTGGAACGGCTCTTCTCGATCAGCGTGATCACGTCGCCCTGCTTCACCAGGTAAGAGGGGATGTTGACCTTCTTGCCGTTGACGGTGAAATGCGCGTGACGGACAAGCTGTCTCGCCTCGGGACGGGACATGGCCAGGCCCAGGCGGTACACCACGTTGTCAAGGCGGGTTTCAAGGATACGGAGGAGGTTATCGCCCGTAACGCCCTTCTGCTGTTCCGCCATATCGAAGTATTTGGAGAACTGGCTTTCCAGAACGCCGTAGTAGCGGCGGGTCTTCTGCTTTTCGCGCAGCTGGATGCCGTATTCTTTCGCTTTGGTTCTGCCCTGTCCGTGCTGACCGGGCGCGTACTCTCTGCGGGACAGAGAGCACTTGTCCGTGTAGCATCTGTCTCCCTTGAGGAAGAGCTTCTGGCCTTCGCGGCGGCACATTCTGCACACGGCTTCGGTATATCTTGCCATAACTTACTTTACACCTCCAAAATAGGTAAAGCCATCGCGGATCCTTCCGCGTTCTCGGCTTTTTCGATCAGAATCTGATCAGATCACACACGGCGGCGCTTCGGGGGACGGCAGCCGTTGTGGGGGATCGGGGTCACGTCCTTGATCATGGTGACTTCGAGGCCGGCGGCCTGAAGCGCACGGATCGCGGCTTCTCTTCCCTGTCCGGGGCCCTTCACGTATACTTCAACGGTCTTGAGGCCATGCTCCATGGCGGCCTTGGCGGCCGTTTCGGCGGCGGTCTGGGCGGCAAACGGCGTGCTCTTCTTGGAGCCGCGGAAGCCGAGCCCGCCGGCGGAAGCCCACGAAAGCGCGTTGCCCGCCGTGTCGGTCAGGGTGACGATGGTATTGTTGAAGGACGAGCGGATATGCGCCGCGCCTTTTTCGATGTTCTTGCGCTCGCGGCGTCTTCTGGTGACGGTCGAGCCTTTCTTGGGCGTGTTCTTGCCAGCCATTCTTTATGCCCTCCCTTTACTGCTTCTTGTTGGCGATGGTCTTCTTCGGACCCTTGCGGGTGCGCGCGTTGGTTTTCGTGCGCTGTCCGCGGACCGGAAGGCCTCTTCTGTGTCTCTGTCCCCTGTAGGAACCGATTTCGATCAGTCTTTTGATATCAAGAGCGACGTCGCGTCTGAGGTCGCCTTCCACGGTGTAGCCATGGTCGATGGCTTCACGGAGACGGGCGATCTCGTCGTCGGTCAGATCCTTGACGCGGGTGTCAGGATTCACGTTCGCGGTTTTGAGAATATCGTTGGAGAGTTTTCTGCCGATCCCGTAGATATAGGTCAATCCGATCTCTACGCGCTTATCGCGCGGCAGGTCAACACCGGCTATACGAGCCATTCTTTCTGCACCTCCTGTAGTTTATCAGCCTTGCTTCTGCTTGTGGCGCGGACCGTTTTTCGGATCCGAGCAGATTACCATAACGACGCCTTTCCGGCGGATCACTTTGCACTTGTCGCAAATGGGTTTGACCGAGGGTCTTACCTTCATTTCAAAGAACCTTCTTTCTTCTTAACTTGGCACTTTGTTTATTTGGAACGCCACGTGATCCGTCCCTTGGTGAGATCATAGGGCGACATTTCCAAGGTCACCCGATCCCCCGGGAGGATCCTGATGAAATTCATGCGAAGCTTGCCGGATATGTGCGCGTGCACCCGGTGCTTGTTCTGAAGCTCCACTAAAAACATGGCGTTTGGCAGCGCTTCTATGACGATACCTTCGAGTTCGATTACGTCATCCTTTGCCAAAACGGCTTACCTCCTTCAATCCTGGATCGATTCGCCTTCCCCGACGACGGGGGAGGTCAAGAGTACCGGATCACCTTCCGTGATCAGCACGGTGTGTTCGTAATGTGCGGACGGTTTTCGATCGATCGTCGTTACCGTCCATCCGTCCGATTCCACCCGGACGCCGTAGGCGCCCGCGTTGATCATCGGCTCGATCGCGATCGTCATGCCGGCACGAAGCCGGGGACCGTGTCCCGCTTCCCCGAAATTCGGCACCTCGGGGTCCTCGTGAAGGTTGGCGCCGACGCCGTGGCCGACGAACCTTCTGACGACCGAGAAGCCGTTTCCCTCCGCAAAGCTTTGGATCGCGTGGGAAATATCGGTCAGCTTGTGCCCTTCTCGCGCAAATTTTATACCTTCATAGAAACTCTGTCTGGTGACGGTGAGAAGCCTTTCCGCTTCGGGATCGATCCTTCCGCAGGCGAAGGTGCGGGCCGTATCACCGTGATAGCCCCTGAAGATCGCCCCGACGTCGACCTTGACCAGGTCTCCCTCGCGTATGATCCTCTTTCCGGGGATCCCGTGGATTACCTCCTCGTTGATTGAAACGCAGGCAGCCGCCGGAAATCCGCCGTATCCCAGAAAGGAGGGCGTCGCGTGATATTCGCCGATGACCTTCCTCGCCGCTTCTTCCACCTCCTGCGTCGTGACGCCGGGGGCGATCGCCCTTCCCGCCGCCTCGAGCGCGCGGCCGGCGATGAAGCCGGCTTTGCGCATCAAAGCGATCTCGTAAGGAGATTTGAGCGTGATCATTCGGAAAGTCCCAACGCGTCGAAGATCCTTTTCGTGACGACCGGGATTTCCGCCATGCCGTCGATCCGAAGAAGGATCCCTTCCTTCTCGTAATACGCCTTCACCGGTTCGGTCTGCTGATGGAACACGGAAAGGCGTGCCCGGACGGTTTCCTCCTTGTCGTCGTCCCTCTGGTAAAGAGGACCGCCGCATTTGGAGCAGACGCCGTCTTTTTCCGGCTTGTTGTAGAGAAGGTGATAGGATGCGCCGCAGTCCCTGCAGACGCGCCGGCCGGACATCCGCCGGATGATCGCTTCGTCGTCGGTCTCAATGGACACGACCCGGTCGATCCCGGCTCCCATGCCGCAGAGCGCCTCCGCCTGTCTCACGGTGCGGGGATATCCGTCCAGGATATACCCCTTTTCGCAGTCGGGCTTTGAAAGCCTTGCCTTCAGCATGTCGACGATCAGATCGTCGGGCACGAGAGCGCCGCTTTCCATATAGCCCCGGGCCTTTTCGCCCAGTTCGGTCCCCTTCGCCAGATGCTCCCGGAGGATGTTCCCCGTGGAGATCGAAGGGATCCCGAGCTTTTCGATGAGTTTCTCCGCCTGCGTGCCCTTGCCCGCACCCGGAGCGCCGATGAGGATCAGTTTCATATCGTCACCCTGCTCAATCGAGGAAGCCCTTGTGATACCGCATCACCAGCTGCGCTTCCAGCGAACGGACCGTATCCAGCGCCACGCCGACCACGATCAGGACCGTGGTGCCGCCCAGAGCGATGCCCCGGAGGGACGAGGAGAAGATACTGACCAGGATCGGAAGGACCGCGATGAAGCCGAGGAATCCGGCGCCGATGATGGTGACTCTTTTCAGGACCTTCGAGATGAAATCGGCCGTCGGCTTGCCGGGACGGTATCCCGGGATCGAGCCGCCCTGGTTCTTCAGGTTGTTCGCCACTTCAACCGGGTTGAACTGGGTGTACGCGTAGAAGAACGAGAAGCCGATGATCAGGATGAAGTAAAGAACGATATAGACCGGGGACGGGGAAGACAGCCAGGACACCAGAGCGTCGCCGAACCCGGTGTAGTTCCCGCCGAAGCCCGTGGGGGATCTGCCCATGAAGGAGTAGATGATCGTGGGCAGAGACACGATGCTCGAGGCGAAGATCACGGGCATAACGCCGGTCATGTTCACCTTCAGAGGAATGTAGGAATTCTGACCGCCGTAGATCTTGCGTCCCACGACGCGCTTTGCGTACTGGGTGGGCAGTCTTCTTTCGGCTTCGGAGACGAAGACGATGAAGATGATGACCGCGAGGAACGCGACCAGCACCGCCGCCAGCACGAAGATGTTCAGGGTCCCCGCCTTCACGTTGGCGTAAAGATTTACGACCACCGAGGGAATGCGGGAAATGATACCGACGAACAGGATGATCGAGATGCCGTTGCCGACGCCGTAGGTCGTGATCTGCTCGCCCAGCCACATGATCAGGGCGGAGCCCGCGGCGAACGCGCCGATGATGACGAACGCTTTCCAGACGTTCGGCTCTTCCAGGACCTTGATCAGCTTGCCGGTCTCGTCGTTGAAGCTCATATTCTGGATGGCGATATAATAGGCCAGGCCCTGCAGGAGGCCGATCACGACGGTGGCGTACCGGGTGATGGCGGCTTGCTTTTTCCGGCCTTCCTCGCCGCCCTCCTTCACCATGCGCTCCAGCGCCGGAATGGCGATCGTCAGGAGCTGCACGATAATGGAGGCGTTGATGTACGGCGTGATGGACATGGCGAAAAGCGTCATGCTCTGGAACGCGCCGCCGGACATCAGGCTGAGATATCCGAAGAACTGGTTGTTGGCGGAATCGAAGATCTTGCCGACCGCTTCCGCGTTGACGTACGGAACCGTGATGGCCTGCATGCCGATGCGGACGATCAGGATGATCAAGAGCGTGAACAGGATCTTCTTGCGAAGTTCTTTAATGCTCCAAGCGTTTTTAATCGTTTCAAACATTAAATCACCTCAATTTTCCCTCCGGCTGCTTCTATCTTCGCTTTCGCGGATTCGGAGCAGGCGCTGACCCTGACGGTAAGGGGTACGCTGATCTCCCCGTTGCCAAGGAGCTTGATGCCGTCAAACGTCTTCTTGACAAGTCCCTTTTCCTGGAGCTTTTCAATATCCACGACCGTATTCGCTTCGAAGCCTTCCAGATTGGAAATATTGATGGTTGCGTAAACCGTGGCGAAATTCGCGTTGTTGAAGCCGCGCTTCGGAAGTCTTCTCTGAAGCGGCATCTGACCGCCTTCAAAACCCGGGCGGATCCCAACGCTGGAGCGCTGGCCCTGGCCCTTGTGGCCGCGGCCGCCGGTCTTGCCGTTGCCGCTTCCGGGTCCGCGACCCTTGCGCTTCGCCTCCGCCTGCTTTTCGGCGGGAGAGAGGTTTCCTAATTTCAGCATTTCAGTGCCTCCTTATTCAACGACTTCGGTCTTGACCAGGTATGCGATCTGCGCGATCTTTCCCTGCGTCATGGCGTTGTCGGGCTGGACACTCGCGTCGTTGATCTTCTTGAGGCCCAGTGAATGCGCTGTCTTGATGTGTTTTTCGTGTCTGCCGTTCAGGCTTTTGACCAGAGTAACTTTAATCATGATCTGTTCCCTCCGTCAACCCTGGATCTCGGCGACCGTCTTGCCCCTCTTGCGGGCGACGTCTTCGGCGCCGGTGAGCTGCATCAGGCCGTGGACCGTAGCGGTGACGACGTTCTGCGGATTGTTGGAACGAAGCGATTTGGTCCTGATGTTGCGGATGCCGGCCATTTCCATCACCGCACGCACCGGACCACCGGCGATCACGCCGGTGCCCTCGGGGGCGGGCTTCAGAAGGACTCTTCCGGCTCCGAACTCACCGATCACCTCGTGGGGGATGGTGCTTCCGAGAAGGGTAACTTTCACAAGGTTTTTCTTCGCGTCTTCGATGGCTTTGCGGATGGCGTCGGGGGCCTCGCTGGCCTTGCCGATCCCGTATCCGAGGATGCCCGCGCCGTTTCCGACGACGACAAGCGCGGAATACTTGTAAATGCGTCCGCCCTTGACGGTCTTGGATACGCGGTTGGTCACGACGACCTTTTCCTGAAGTTCACCGAGTTCAGCGGCGTCAATTCTCTGAGACATGTTCGATCCTCCCGTTAAAACTTGAGTCCGCCTTCGCGGGCGCCTTCAGCCAGTGCCGCAACACGGCCGTGATAGATATAACCGCCGCGGTCGAACACCACGGTCTCGATACCCGCGCCTTTGGCTCTTTCGGCGATCAGGAGGCCGATCTTCTTGGCCGCGTCCTTGTTGCCGCCGTATTCGGTGAAGTCCTTTTCGACGGTGGAGGCGCTGACCAGAGTCTTGCCGGCCACGTCGTCGATCACCTGCGCATAGATGTGCTTCTCGCTGCGGAACACGCAGAGTCTCGGCCTGTCGGGAGTGCCCGAAATAACGGCACGGACTCTCTTATGACGCGCCAGGCGCGCTTTATTGGAATCTTTTCTGCTTACCATTATTCATGCACACTCCTTACTTCTTACCGGACTTGCCCTCTTTGAGGATGATAACCTCTCCGAGATAGCGGATCCCCTTGCCCTTGTAAGGCTCCGGCGGTCTCTTCGCGCGGACGTCCGCGGCGAACTGGCCGACCTTTTCCTTTTCGGGCCCCTTGATGGTGATGGCGTTGGGAGCGGGCACTTCAATGGTGATGCCGGGGATCTCCTCCACCACGACCTGGTGGGAATAACCGAGGTTCATGACAAGCTTGTTGCCTTCTTTGGCTGCTCTGTAGCCGACGCCCTGGATCTCGAGCTTCTTTTCAAAGCCGTCGGTGACGCCCTTGATCATGTTCGAGATGAGGGTGCGGGTCAGACCGTGCAGCGAACGGATCTTCGGATCGTCGCTGGAGCGGGAAACCTTGATCAGACCGTCTTCTTTTTCAACGGTGATGCGGGCGTCGTAGACGTAGCTGAGCTCGTCGTTCTTGCCCTTGACGGTGACCTTGCGGGCCGCCTCGTCCACGGTGACGTCGACGCCTGCCGGGATGTGGATGGGAAGTCTGCCGATTCTTGACATTTTCTTTCCCTCCTTACCAGACGAACGCAAGGACTTCGCCGCCGACGTGAAGCTCGCGGGCTTTCTTGTCGGTCATGACGCCCTTGGAGGTGGATACGATAGCGGTGCCCAGTCCGCGAAGGACCTTCGGCATGTCTTCCACGCCGGCGTAAACGCGGAGGCCCGGCTTGGAGACGCGGCGCAGACCCGAGATGATGGGCTCTCTGTTCTGGCCGTATTTCAGGGAGATGCGAATGATCCCCTGCCCGCCGTCGTCGATCAGGGTGTACATTTTGATGTAGCCCTCTTCCATCAGGATCTCGGCGATGGCTTTCTTGGTGCCCGAGGCGGGGACGTCAACGGTGTCGTGCTTCTGAGAGTTCGCGTTGCGAATTCTGGTCAGCATATCCGCAATAGGATCTGTGATCTGCATGGATATATTTTCTCCTTTCAGAAGTTAGAGGCAAGGCGCCTCCACTTTTCCCTAAGGCCGGGAATTTACCAGCTTGCTTTCTTCACACCCGGGATCTGGCCTTTGTAGGCGAGCTCACGGAAGCAGATACGGCAGATGCCGTAGTTACGGAGATAGGCATGCGGCCTTCCGCAGATTTTGCAGCGGTTGTAGCGGCGAGTCGAAAACTTCGGCGTTTCCTGCTGCTTGTTGATCATCGACTTCTTTGCCATTGCTTTTTCTCCTCTCAGTTGTTGGCGAACGGAGCGCCCAGAAGGGTCAGGAGTTCGCGCGCTTCTTCGTCGGTCTCGGCGGTGGTGCAGATGACGACGTTCATGCCGCGGATCTTGTCGACCTTGTCGAATTCGATCTCGGGGAAGATCAGCTGCTCGCGAAGGCCGAGGGCGTAGTTGCCGCGGCCGTCGAAGGCGTTGGGGTTGATGCCGCGGAAGTCGCGGACTCTCGGCAGCGCCACGTTGAAGAGCTTATCCAGGAACTCGTACATCCGGTCGGAGCGCAGGGTGACCTTCGCGCCGATGTTCATGCCTTCGCGGATCTTGAAGTTTGCCACCGATTTTCTCGCCTTGGTGATCTGGGCCTTCTGGCCGGAGATCAGCGCGAGGTCGGAGCACACCGCATCCAGCGCCTTGGCGTTGTCGCGGGCTTCTCCGCAGCCGACGTTGAGGATGATCTTGTCAAGCTTCGGAATCTGCATGGGGCTCTTGTAGTTGAACTTCTTCATCAGAGCGGAAGCGACTTCGTTCTTATAACGGTCTTTCAGTCTTGCCATTTCAACTTCCTCCCTTAAATCTCGGCGCCGCATTTCTTGCAAACGCGGACCTTGATGCCCTTCTCGTCGATCTTGTGAGCGAGGCGGGTGGGTTTGTTGCACTTGGGGCAGACCCGCATGACCTTGCTGGCGTAGATCGGAGTTTCCTTATCGACGATGCCCGAAACGTCGGTCTGACGGCGGGCTTTCTGATGCTTTTTCGCGACCGCAATCTTCTCTACGATGACTTTGCCTTCGGAAGGCATAGCCTCCAATACCTTGCCCGTGCGACCCTTATCGCGGCCGCTGAGAACGATAACGGTGTCGCCTGTACGCACATGTAAACTCATGATTGTGCCTCCTTATAATACTTCCGGGGCAAGGGACAGGATCCGCATGTAGCCCTTTTCGCGAAGCTCGCGGGCTACGGGCCCGAAAATACGGGTGCCGCGGGGGTCCTTGTCTTCCTTGATGATGACCGCCGCGTTCTCGTCGAAGCGGACGTAGGAGCCGTCGGCTCTGCGCACGCCCTTCTTGGAGCGGACGATCACGGCTCTGACGACCTCGCCCTTCTTGGCCTGGCCGCCGGGGGTAGCCTTGCGGACGCTGGCCACGATGACGTCGCCGACGTTGCCGTATCTGCGGACGGATCCCCCAAGCACGCGAATGCATTTGATTTCCTTGGCGCCGGTGTTGTCGGCGACCTTCAGTACCGTTTCCTGCTGTACCATGGTGACCCTCCCTTACTTCGCCTTCGTCACGATCTCGACGACGCGCCATCTCTTGTCCTTGGACAGGGGGCGGGTCTCCATGACGCGGACGGTATCGCCGACGCTGCACGCGTTTTCTTCGTCGTGCGCCTTCAGCTTGTAGGTGTTGCGGACGGTTTTCTTGTAAAGCGGATGGATCACACGGTCCTCGACCGCCACGACGACGGTCTTATCCATCTTATCGGAGATCACCTTGCCGACTCTCGTTTTGCGGAAGGCTCTCGTAACTTCGTTCATTCTCGTTTCCTCCCTTTTCATCAGGCGTCGGCCTTGAGCTCAAGCTCGCGCAGGGTGGTTTTGACTCTGGCGATATCCTTCTTGACCTCGACGATCTTCATGGGGTTGTCAAGCTGGTTGATCGCGTGCTGGAAGCGCAGATTGAAAAGCTCGCTTTTCAGATCATCAAGCTTCTTGTTCAGCTCTTCGACGCTCAACGTCCTCATTTCGCTGGCTTTCATTACGCTTCACCGCCTTCCTCTTCGTCGGCCTTTTTGACAAACTTGGTTTTCATGGGGAGCTTGTGACCGGCAAGCCGGATGGCTTCCTTCGCAGCGTCTTCGGAAACGCCGCCGATCTCGAAGAGAACTCTTCCCGGCTTCACGACCGCGACCCAGTACTCGGGGGAACCTTTACCGGAACCCATACGGGTCTCGGCCGGCTTCTCGGTGACGGGCTTGTCGGGGAAGATCTTGATCCAGACCTGACCGCCGCGGCGGATGTAACGCGTCATGGCGATACGGGCCGCTTCGATCTGATTGGAGGTGACCCAGGCGGGTTCGGTGGCCATAATGCCGTAATCGCCGTAGGTGACCTTGTTGCCGCGCAGGGCTTTGCCCTTCATGCGTCCGCGGTGAACTCTTCTGTATTTGACTCTCTTGGGTAACAGCATTACACCGAGCCTCCTTCTCTTCTGGGCGCGCCGCTATTCGATCCGAAGGACCGGTTGTCGCTGCGCCAGCCGCCCTGCCTGCGGTCGCCGCCCTGACGATTGTCGCGATTGTCGCGCCAGCCGCCCTGTCTGCGGTCGCCCTGTCTGCGGCGGTCGTTTCTGTTTCTTCTCTCTTCGGCGTTCTTCTTCTCCTCGTTGAGGCGGTGCTCACGCGGGCTGCCGGTCAGGACCTCGCCCTTGTAGATCCACACCTTCACGCCGATGCGGCCGTAGGTGGTGTTCGCCTCGGCAAAGCCGTAGTCGATGTCGGCTCTGAGGGTCTGAAGAGGAATGGTGCCGTCGTGATACTGCTCGGTACGGGCGATCTCGGCGCCGCCGAGACGGCCGGAGACCATCGTTTTGATGCCCTTGGCGCCGAAACGCATGGCTCTTCCCATCGCCTGCTTCATCGCGCGGCGGAAGGAGATGCGCTTCTCAAGCTGTGCGGCGATGTTCTCGGCCACCAGCTGGGCGTTGAGGTCGGGGCTCTTGACCTCGATGATATTGAGGGTAACCGGCTTGCCGATCAGCTTCTCCAGGGAAACGCGCAGCTTTTCGATCTCCGCGCCGCCCTTTCCGATGACCTGACCCGGGCGGGCGACGTGGATGACTACGTTGGTCTTCACGTCCTTGCGCTCGATCTCGATCTTCGGAACGCCGGCCGAAGCCAGAAGCTTCTTGAGATATCTGCGGATCTTATAGTCTTCGACGATCAGGTCGCCCACCAGTTCGTCTTTGGCATACCAGCGGGAATCCCAGTCGTGGATAACGCCTACACGCAGTCCGTGCGGATTAACTTTCTGTCCCATATTATCCTCCTGTTATTCCGCGTCAAGTTCTTTGACCGCGAGTGTGATGTGAGAGGTCCGCTTGTTGATCCGGTCGGCTCTGCCCTTGGCGCGGGGCAGGATCCTCTTCATGATGGGACCGGGTCCGACGAAAACTTCGCTGACGTAAAGCTTTTCGACGTCCATCTCGTAATTGTTCTCCGCGTTCGCCACCGCGTTTTTGAGCAGTTTCGAAAGCGGCTCGCTGGCGGCCTTCGGAGTGAAACGCAGGATGGCGGCGGCCTCGCTGGCCTTCTTGCCGCGGATCAGATCGCAGACGATCTTGACCTTGCTGGGGGAAATACGGACGTTTCTGACGTATGCTCTAGATTCCATATCCTTTTCCTCCCTTATTTACCGTTGTTGGAGGTCTTAGATCCCGCATGTCCTCTGAAGGTACGCGTGGGGGCGAATTCGCCGAGTCTGTGACCGACCATATCTTCGGTGATATATACCGGAACGTGCTTCCGGCCGTCGTGCACCGCGATGGTGTGTCCCACGAAATCGGGGAAGATCGTCGATGCCCGGGACCAGGTGCGGAGGACCTTTTTGCTTCCGCTGGCATTCAGTTCCTGAACTCTCTTGAGGAGCTCGGGGGCCACGAACGGCCCTTTCTTAACGCTTCTGCTCATTCTATCTTACCTCCGCTTATTTACCGTTGCGTCTCTTGACGATGAACTTATCGGTGCGGTTCTTCTTCTTGCGGGTCTTGTAACCCAGGGTCGGCTTGCCCCAGGGAGTGACCGGGCCGGGACGGCCGATGGGGGCTTTGCCTTCGCCGCCGCCGTGGGGGTGATCCACCGGGTTCATGACCGAGCCGCGGACCGTCGGGCGAACGCCCATGTGGCGTTTGCGGCCGGCCTTGCCGATCTTGACGTTCTCATGCTCGTGCGCGCCGACCTGTCCGATGGTGGCGACGCAGTCGAGCCTGACCAGACGAACTTCGCCGGAGGGGAGACGGACCTGAGCGTATCCGTTTTCCTTGGCCATGAGCTGCGCGGCGCTGCCCGCGGAACGGACCATCTGCGCACCCTTGCCGGGATACAGCTCGATGTTGTGGATGAAGGTGCCGAGCGGGATGTTGGCCAGAGGCAGAGAGTTGCCGGTGAGGATATCGGCCTCGGGACCGGAAACGACCTTATCGCCGGCCTTCAGGCCTTCGGGGGCGATGATGTAGGCCAGGACGCCGTCCTCGTACTTGATCAGGGCGATGTTGGCGCTGCGGTTCGGGTCGTACTGAAGCGAGACGACTTCGGCGGGGACGCCGGCCTTCTGACGCTTGAAATCGATAACGCGGTATTTCTTGCGGTTGCCGCCGCCGTGGTGGCGAACCGTGATCCTGCCGTAGCTGTTGCGGCCGGCGTGCTTTTTCTTTTTCAGAAGAAGGCTCTTCTCGGGCTTATCCTTGGAGATGCCTTCGATCTGAAGCGACGTCATATTGCGGCGGGACGGAGTCGTGGGTCTGTAAAGTTTGATAGCCATCGTTTTGTCTCCTTCCGTCTTACATCATACTGTCGAAGAATTCAATGGTCTTGGAATCTTCGGTGATCTTCACGATTGCCTTTTTCCAGTCGGGACGGAAGCCGGTGTGAACGCCCATGGTCTTTTCCTTGCCCTTGACGTTGATCGTGTTGACGCTTGCTACCTTCACGCCGAAGATCTCTTCCACCGCGCGCTTGATGTCGATCTTGGTGGCCGACTTCGCGACCTCGAAGGTGTACATGCGGTCGGAGATCGCAGCGGTGGATTTTTCGGTGATGATCGGCTTCTTGATGATATCGTACTTGTTCATGCAAATACCTCCTCGAGCTTTTCAAGGGCAGCCTTGTCGAGAACGAGATAATCGCTTCCCAGAACGGCGTAGGTGTTGATGAGGTTCACCGCGGTCGGGTTGACCTTTTCAATGTTGCGGGCGCTTCTGAAGAGCTTGTCGTTTTCGCCGGCGTAGGCAAGCATGACCTTGCCCTCCGCCTTCACGGCCTTGAGGCAGTCCGCGATCACGCGGGTCTTGTACTCTTCCGCGTTCAGGGAATCGATCACGATGATCTTTCCCTCGCTGGCCTTGTCGGAAAGGACCGATTTGAGGGCCAGTCTGCGGATCTTCTTGTTGACGTTGTATCTGTAGTCGCGGGGCTTCGGTGCGAACACCACGCCGCCGTGATGCCATTGCGGAGCGCGGATGGAACCCTGACGGGCGTGTCCGGTCCCCTTCTGTCTCCAGGGCTTGCGTCCGCCGCCGGAAACCTCGGCGCGGGTCAGAGCCGACTGAGTGCCCTGCCGCTGATTGGCGAGGTAATTGACCACGACCGCGTGGACCGCGGATTCGTTGGGCTCGATCCCGAAGATCGCATCGGAAAGCTCGGTTTCGCCGACGACCTTTCCGGTCATGTCAAGAACGTCTATTTTAGCCATTTCTCATTTCCTCCTCGTCACGTCTCAAAGAGCGCGGGTGGTGTTCTTGATCACCACGGCTCCGCCCTTCGGTCCGGGGATCGCGCCGCGCACCGCGAGAAGATTCTTCTCGGCGTCGACCTTCACGACGATCAGGTTCTGCACCGTGACCTGCTCGACGCCCAGGTGTCCGGCAAGCTTCTTTCCGGGCATCACCCGGGACGGGTCGGTGGAAGCGCCCATGGAGCCGGGGCTTCTGTGCACGGGGCCTACGCCGTGGGTGGCGGACTGCTCGTGCTGTCCCCATCTTTTGACGACGCCGGCATATCCTTTTCCTTTGGAGACGCCCACAACGTCCACATGATCGCCTTCGGCGAAGACGTCGGCTTTCAAAACGTCGCCCACGTTCATGTCGGCCGCGTTTTCAAGCCGGAATTCTTTCAGGATCCTCACCGGTCCGCTTCCGGCTTTCTTCAGATGACCGAGGGCGGGCTTGGTGAGCTTTCTTTCCTCAACGGCGTCGAAGCCGACCTGTACGGCGTCGTAGCCTTCCTTTTCGGCGGTCTTCTTCTGCACCACGGTGCACGGGCCCGCCTCGATGACGGTGACCGGAATGACCTTGCCGTTTTCATCGAAGATCTGCGTCATGCCGACCTTTTTCCCGATGATCGCTTTTTTCAGCATGTGTTTTTTCTCCTTTCAGCTATTGGTTGGCTCCCTTTCCGGGGCCAACTTGACCGCCGGCTTATCGCCGGTTTTCCATATTAAAGCTTTATTTCAATTTCCACGCCTGCGGGCAGATCGAGGGTCGTGAGCGCCTCCATCGTCTTGGCCGTGGGCTTTAAAATGTCGATCAGTCTCTTGTGGGTGCGTCTCTCGAACTGCTCGCGGCTGTCCTTGTATTTATGGACGGCGCGCAGAATGGTGACGACTTCCTTCCTGGTGGGAAGCGGGATCGGGCCGACGACCTCGGCTCCGGTGCGCTTCGCGGTCTCCACGATCCGCTCGGCCGACTGGTCGGCAAGCTGATGATCGTACGCTTTCAGACGGATTCTGATTTTTTCCTGCTGTGCCATGGTTTTGTTTTCCTCCTCGTGCACCTTTTCTTTTTTTCGGTGGGTCCTGGAGGGAACGCGTTCCGGGGAATCATCCACAGTTTTCCATATTTAGTGGTGTTCCTTTCGCATCATCCGATATCTTGTACACCCATCCGCGTGTTTTATTCTTTCCCAGTGAAAAACCGCATTGCCTCTTCCGTAAAATCGGCAATCCGGTCCCAAGGAAACCAGCGGACGCGCTTTGCCCGGAAGCAAAGCCGTATCCGCGAACGCAGACGAGCCGCCACAGATTCCCGGCGTGCTTCGTCGCCAATTTCCCAACCGCCCGATTCTCGACCGGCAAATTCTTCCGGTCCGGACATACTCCACGAAAAAACCCTGCTTTCGGCAGGCAACCTTTCGCTTCATCGCATTCGTCCCGCGCAGGGACTCGAATATAATACTACTTCCCGGGCGTTTTGTCAATACTTTTTTTGCGCGCCGGAAAAATAAAAGATGCCGAAAAACGCTTTCCCCGCCGCCTTTTCTTCGACACTTTGACCATATCCCCCGGCCCGGGACCGCAGGATCCCCGGGATCTTCCTCCTCCGAGCGAAGAAAAGTTGACACGCGCCGGGAATTATTATAGAATAGGGAAAGAATAAGCCCCGCTCTGCGGGACGCCGGGAAGGAGGCGCCGGAGGATGGCCGGAGGGTTCGTGCATCTTCACGTTCATACCGAATACAGTCTTCTGGACGGCGCCTGCCGGATCGAACGGCTGATGGACCGGTTGAAGGAGCTGGGCCAGACGGCCTGCGCAATCACCGACCACGGCGCCATGTTCGGCGTGATCGACTTTTACCGCGCCGCCAAAAAGGCGGGGATCAAGCCCATCATCGGCTGCGAGGTCTACGTGGCGCCGCGCACCCGCTTTGACAAGACCTACGATCTGGACCGGGAGGCAAGCCACCTGATCCTTCTCTGCGAGAACCGGACGGGCTACCGCAACCTGTGCAAGCTGGTCTCCGCCGGATACGTGGACGGCTTCTACAACCGTCCCCGCATCGATCTGGATCTGCTGGAAGAATATCACGAGGGCCTGATCGCCCTTTCGGCCTGCATCGCCGGGGCCATCCCCCGGAAGCTCCTGGCCGGGGATTACGAAGGCGCGAAGGCTTACGCCCTGAGAATGCTCTCCGTCATGGGCGAGGGCAATTTCTATCTCGAGCTCCAGAATCATTCGATCCCGGAGCAGGCGACGGCGGCCTCCGGCCTGATCCGCATCCACGAGGAGACCGGCATCCCTCTCGTGGTCACCAACGACGCCCATTATCTGACCAAAGACGCGAGCTTCGCCCAGGACGTCCTGATGTGCATCCAGACCAACAAGACCGTGGACGAAGAGAACCGGATGAAGCTCGAGCCCGCGGAATTCTATATCAAATCCGAAGAGGAGATGCGCGCCCTCTTCCCGGAGCTCCCCGAGGCGTGCGACGCCACCCTCGAAATCGCAGGCCGGTGCGAGGTGGAATTCGAATTCGGGAAATACCATCTGCCGAAGTTCCCCCTGCCGGAGGGCGAGACCGACGCCTTCGCCTATCTTTCCCGGCTTTGCGAGGAAGGGCTTCACCGGGTCTACGGCGAGGTGACCGAGGCCCACGAAAAGCAGCTCGCCCACGAGCTTTCGGTGATCCGGGAAATGGGATTCGTGGACTACTTCCTCATCACCCACGACTTCATCGCCTACGCCAAGAGCCGGGGGATCCCGGTGGGGCCCGGGCGCGGCAGCGCCGCGGGATCCATCGTCTCCTACGCCCTGAACATCACCACCATCGATCCCTTCCGCTACCGGCTTTATTTCGAGCGCTTCCTGAATCCCGAAAGGGTCTCCATGCCCGATATCGACATGGACTTCTGTCCTCTCCGGCGGCAGGAGGTCATCGATTACGTGACGAAGAAATACGGCGCCGACCGCGTGGTGCAGATCATCACCTTCGGCACCATGAAGGCGAAGATCGCCGTGCGGGACGTGGGCCGCGCCCTCGGCATTTCCTACGCCGAATGCGACGCGGTGGCGAAAGCCATCCCCTTCGACCTGAAAATGACCCTGGCCAAAGCTCTGGAGGTCTCCCCGCAGCTCGCGTCCATGTACGCCGCGGACGAGAGGATCAAAAAGCTCGTCGACACGGCAGAGCTTCTGGAGGGCATGCCCCGCCATTCCTCCACCCACGCGGCCGGCGTGGTGATCTGCGGCGCGCCGGCGTCGGACTTCCTGCCCCTGGCCCGCAACGACGAGAGCATCGTCACCCAGTTCACCATGACCACCGTGGAGGAGCTGGGGCTTCTGAAAATGGACTTCCTGGGTCTGCGCAATCTGACCATCATCGACGATGCGGTGAAGGCGGTCCGGAAAGAAAATCCCGCCTTCTCGATCGACCGGATCCCCGACGACGATCCGGAGACCTTCCGGATGCTGTCCGAAGGGAAAACCGTCGGCGTTTTCCAGCTGGAAAGCGCGGGGATGACCGCGGTCTGCACCTCCATGCGCGCCCAGTCCATCGAGGAGATCACGGCTCTGATCGCCCTTTACCGGCCGGGTCCCATGGAATCCATCCCCAAGTATATCTACAACAAGCAGCACCCCGACGAGGTGACCTACGCCCATCCTCTTCTGAAGGACGTCCTGGACCTGACCTACGGCTGCATCGTCTATCAGGAGCAGGTCATGGAGATTTTCCGGGTGCTGGCGGGCTATTCCCTGGGAAGAGCCGACATCGTCCGGCGCGCCATGGGCAAAAAGAAAATGGACGTCCTTCTCCGGGAGCGGGAAAACTTCATCCACGGCAATCCCGCCGAAAAGATCGACGGCTGCGTGAAGCGCGGCGTATCCGAAAAGGTCGCCGGCGCGCTGTTCGACCAGATCGAAAACTTCGCCAACTACGCCTTCAACAAGGCGCACGCCGCCTCCTACGCGGTGGTGGCCTATCAGACGGCATATCTGAAATGCCATTACCCCCGGGAATACATGGCCGCCCTGCTCACCAGCGTTCTGGGCGACGCGGTCAAGGTCTCGGAATACATCGCCGCGGCGGGCGAGATGGGCATCCGCGTCCTCCCTCCCGACGTGAACGAATCCGGCGCGGGCTTCACGGTGGTGGGAAAGGACATCCGGTTCGGCCTGGTCGCCCTGAAGAACGTGGGCGCCGGCTTTATCGATTCCCTCGTGGCCGAAAGGGAGGCCGGCGGGCCTTTCCGTTCGCTGCAGGATTACGTCGAAAGGATGTCCGGGCACGAGCTGAACCGCCGCGCCACCGAATCGCTGATCAAAAGCGGCGCGATGGACTCCTTCGGACTCTATCGCTCCCAGCTTCTGAATATGTACGACCCCATCGCCGAGGCGGTGGCCGAAAACGCGAAAACCGTGGCCGAAGGCCAGCTCGGCTTCTTTGAGTCGGGCGATCTCATGGCCGACGCCGACGTCATCGCGCCGCCCAGGCTCACGGAGTTTTCCAGATTCGAGCTTCTCGCCATGGAAAAGGAGACCGCCGGTCTCTATCTGTCCGGCCACCCCATGCAGGAATACGCCGCCTCCCTGGAAAAGGCGGGCGCCGTCTCCCTGGGCGAGATCCTCCGGGATTACGCCCAGACCGAGGACGAGGAGGGCGAAGCCGCCGTCCGGGAAAGCGCCCACCGCTTCCTCGACGGCGAGGAGCTGCTCGTCGCCGGGATCGTGGGCGCGGTAAAATCCAAGACCACCAAATCCGGCTCCGCCATGGCCTACGTGACGCTGGAGGACAGCTCCGGTTCGATGGAGATCCTCTGCTTCTCCCGGGTCCTCGGCGAAGGCGGGATCTACCTTCGGACCGGCAACGCCGTGGCCGTGCGCGGCAAGCTCACGGTGCGGGAGGACGAAAAGCCCAAGATGATCGCCGACGCGGTGGCTCCCGCCGCCTCTCCGCCTCCTCCGGCCGCTTCCGGTTCCTTCCGCCGCGGCGGCGAGCCCGGAACGCCGTCCCCCGAAGCCGCTCCTCCTCCGCGGGAGGAAGGGGCCCCCGCTTCTCCCCGCAGGCTCTATCTGCGCATCAACGACCGGAACCGTTCCGCCCTTCCCCGGATCGAGGCGCTTTTCGCCTTCCTTCCGGGCTCCACGCAGGTGATCTATTACGACGAGGCCTCGAAAACCTACCGTCCCGCCCCGTCCGGGCTCGGCGCCGACTGGTCCGAGCCGCTTTCCCGGCGGCTTGTCTCCCTTCTGGGCCGGGAAAACGTCGTCTCGAAATGAAGCGAAAGAAGGTCTTACGATGAAAACATTCCGGCGAACTCTCGCGATCCTTCTCGTTCTGTGTCTCTTCGTTCCGCTTTCCTCCTGCCTCGGCAAGGCGGAGGAAGAGGATCTGGACAAGGTCTACAAGGCCGATCTCTATTCCTTCGTCTCCACCCACAAGGGAGACGACCATTCGGTCTGCAAAAGCAGCCTTGACAACACCGAGAAATACACCCTCGGCGTGCACATCCCGGTGACCGGCATCGAAGAGGCCGACTTCTTCCTCTCCTCCATGGCCGACGCCGCCGAAAAGGAATTCCGCAGCGCCATGTCCGCCTCGTCCCCCGCGGCCGACGGCTCCAAGGGCGTTCTGTTCGGCGACTACAGCTATGCGAAAAACAGCCAGCACGTGTCGATCCTGATGACCTTCCGTTCCCGCTTCCCCGACAAGGATCCCGTGACCGAATATCATTCGGTCTTCGCGACCTTTGCGGACGGCAAGGTGCTTTCGCTGGGCGATCTCTTCGGTTCTCCCTATCTTTCTCCTCTGGCCGATCTGCTTTCCGCCAAGCTGGAGGCCGATCCCCTTCTGACGCCTTATCTGGGCAAGGATTACTATTCCCGCCTTTCTCTTACCGACGCCTCCGCGGCCGCCTTTCAGGTCAAGGGGAACGAGGTGACTCTCTATTTCAACGCCGGCACCATCCTGCCGGAGTATTCCTCTCCGGTGATCCTGACCCTGGAAAAGGCCGAGATCGCGCCCCTTCTCGCCGACGGCATGTACCAGAAGCTCTTCGACGACGGCGCGCAGGGATGATCCCTGAACCGAAAGAAAAAACCGGCCTCTCCGGCGCGCCGGAGAGGCCTTTTTCCGTGCCGCGGAGCGCGGCTTTTTTTATTCTTCGAACATCCCCCCGGGAAGCTTCGCCTCCCAGTTCGGGTCGGCGGGAAGCTCCAGCGCGTGCAGGATGATCGCCGGGATGTCCCTGACCTCCAGGTCGATTTTCGCGCCGGGCTTCACGGTTTTGCCGACGGCGACGAAGAAGACGTACTTTTCCTCGTCGGTGACGCCGCCGTGTCCGTGATCGTATCCGCCGTGATCGGCGGTGACGATGAACAGGGTGTCCTCCGCGATCCCGGCCTCCTCCACGGCCTTCCGGATTTTCGCCACGTATCCGTCGGCCTCTCCGAGCGCCTCGAGATACTTCCCGGTGCCGTAGCCGTAGGTGTGGCCCGCTCCGTCGATGGAATCAAACTGCACGAAAAGGAATTCCGGCTTCTTTTCCCGGATATAGCGGCAAATCTTGTCGGTCAGGACCGCGTCCTCGCCGGTCTCCATCTCCACGCCGAGATTCCTTTCCACGATCCCCGCGTTGATGGGGCTCCAGTTGCAGAAGGCGCCGAGCTCGGCCCCGGGACGTTCCCTGCGGATGATTTTGAAGACGGTCGGATGCAGGGCGTTTTCATAGGGCTTCGAGGATACGATATCGTTGGTCAGGCCGTGGATCTTCGGGCCCACGCCGATCAGCATGGAGCCCCAGCATTCGGCCGAGATGGTGGGGATCGAGGTCAGACACCAGTCGCTCCCGGCCCCTTCCTCAAAGAGCTTGTGGATCGCGGGGGTTTTCGCTTTCCGGTAAAAATTCCCGGCGCCGTCGATCCCGACGACGATGACGTGACGATATGCTCCGGACATATGGATCCCTCCCTTTTTTCTGTCACCTGAAGCATATCCCTCCGCGGCCTTTTTGTCAAGCGCCTTTCGCGTCCCGGCCGATTGACAAGGCCCTTTTTTTCGTGGTATCATAAAAGAAAAGCGTTCCGCCTCTCCTTTTCCCGGGGAGGCGGACGAAGGAGGGACAGAATGCTCTACAGCGATTTTCAGGGGCTGAAGCTTTCCCGGCTCGGCTTCGGATGCATGCGCTTCGCGACCGACCCCGCAACCGGCGAGATCGACCAGCAAAAGGTGAACGACATGTTCGATCTCGCGATCCGCGGCGGGGTCAACTATTTCGACACGGCCTATCCGTATCTCGGCGGCAAATCGGAGCTCGCCATGGCGGAGGCGCTTTCCCGGTATCCGCGGGAGTCCTATTTCATCGCGGACAAATTCCCCGGCCATTCCCTGCCGGGCCCGGTGGACAACGCCGCGCTTTTCCGTCTGTCTCTGAAGAAGTGCCGGACCGATTATTTCGATTTCTATCTTCTTCACAACATCACCGAATGGTCGGTCAGGATCTACGAGGGCGAGGACTATCATATCCTTCCCGATCTTCTCCGGCTGAAGGAGGAGGGCCGGATCCGCCATCTCGGCTTCTCCTTCCACGGCGGCGCGAAGCTTCTGGAGGAATACCTCGACCGGCATCCCGGCGTCTTTGAATTCGTGCAGATCCAGCTCAACTATCTGGACTGGAGCCTGCAGGACGCGAAAAAGAAATACGACATCCTCACCTCCCGCGGCCTCGGCGTGTGGGTGATGGAGCCTCTGCGCGGCGGAAAGCTCGCCTCCCTCGCGCCCGAGGCGGGCGAAAGGCTCCGCGCGCTCCGCCCCGGCAAAAGCGACGCCTCCTTCTCCTTCCGCTTCCTGCAGTCGCTTCCGAACGTGAAGGTCGTCCTTTCGGGCATGAACGAGGTCGACCAGGTGGAGGACAACCTCCGCACCTTTGAAAAGGATGAGCCGATCACCGGAGAGGAGACCGCCCTGCTCTTTGAGATCGCCGAATCGATGAAGCGCGGCGTGCCCTGCACCGCCTGCCGGTACTGCACGGCGGGATGCCCGATGCAGCTGGATATCCCCTATCTCCTGGAATGCTACAACGACTACAAATACGCCTCCACCGTCACCCCGGCGATGCGGCTCGACGGTCTGGAGGAAAAGAAGCGGCCCTCGGCCTGCATCGGCTGCCGGAAATGCGCCCGGGCCTGCCCGCAGTCGATCGACATCCCCGCGGCGCTCAAAGAGCTCGCCGCTCTCTATGCGGCGGGTCCTCAATGGGCCGTCACCGCGAAGCCGCGCCAGGAGGCCATCCGGCGCGACCTGCATATGGATTGATCCCGCTTCCTGCGCCGGAGCGCATTTCCCGGCGCAGGAAGTCATGAAAGGATACGGCGCCGCCCGCGGCTTCTTTCGAAGCCGCGGGCGGTTTTTTCTCGCGTCCTGGCGACGGCGGGAGAAGAAGGGCGGCGCTTTTCCGCAGCTCCCGCTATCTTTTCTCTCACCCGAAAAAGCTTTTGATCTTCCCCAGGAGCTCGCCAAGCTGCTCCGAGAGGTTTTTCAGCGTATCCCATCCGGCGGAGCCGGCTCCCGACACGGCTTTCTGGACGCTGTCGGCCGCGTCCAGGATCCTCTGAAGCTCCCCCCGGACCTGCCGGATCGACTCGCTCAGCTCCCGGAAGAACGCGATCACGGGCGGGAGCCAGACCGCAAGCAGAACGATCACGGTCACGGCCGCCGCCAGCAAAACGCAAAGCAGAACGATCTTTACGACGTCGTTTCTGCGTTTTTCCGCGACCAGCTCCTCCAGCATCTCCCGTTCGGTCATCTGCGCGACGGGTTTCTTCATCTTTTGTTCCCTCCCCCGTTTTCTCCGGCCGTTTCATCGATGTTTTTCGTCCCGCGGTTATCATACTAAAATCCCCGCGGTTTTGCAAGCTCCGATGTCTCTTTCTCCGGTGAGAAAGAACGGCGCGGCCCCGAAGGGCCGCGCCGTTCTTTCCTCGCAGATTCGTCCGTACCGGGGTTTTTCTCACGCCTCCCGCATCGTCTTCGGGATCCGGATCGTCAGGATCAGATCGCGCCGGTCCTCGCTCCGTTCCATCTCCGCGCCGATCCCCGCCGAGCGCATGGTCTCCACGGCGCGGGACACGCTGTTGAAAAACACGCGCACGTCCTTGATCACCAGGATCCGCTTTCTCTCCGCCGGATCGGCCTCCTTCTCCTTTTCCCGGAGGAAGGAGGCGATATACGCCTCGGTCTGCTTCGCCGAAAGGCCCTCCTCCGCCGCGATCTTTTCCACCCGGAGCCGGTCCTCCTCGTCGGGGAGGGCGAGAAGCGCCCGGGCGTGCTTTTCCCCGAGCCCGTCCCGCCGCATCTCGGCCACGAGCCGTCTTCCCAGCCGGAGAAGGCTGAGCTTCCCCCGGATCGCCGCGCGGCTTTTCCCGAGCCGGCGGGCGGTCTCCTCCTCCGACAGGCCGAATCCCGCCGCGAGGCGGCCCAGCGTTTCGGCCTCCTCGTAAAAGTCCAGCGGCGCGGAAAGCAGGTTCGCCGCCGCCGCGGTCACCCCGGCCGCCTCGTCGTCGGCCGCGATCACCAGGCACGGGATCTCCTCCATCCCGGCCAGCACCGCCGCCCGGAACCGCCTTTCGCCGGAGACGATCTCGTACCGGTTTCCCACCCGCCGCACCGTCACCGGCTCGATCAGTCCGAGGACGCGGATGCTTTCGGCTAGCTCCCGGACCGACGTTTCCTCATATACCCGGCGCGTCTGGTTTTTTGCGGAAAAGATCCTTTCATGGGGGATCCCCTTGACCTTCCGGACCGTTTCGTACATCTTCTTCGTCTCCTTTCCCTCCCGGACGGGGCGTTTTTCTTTCGCGGGAACAGTATGCGCCCTTTCCCCTGACGATTGCAAGGGGAAGCGGTCGAAGACCGGAAGACTTCCGAAAAATAATCATCCGCCCGCCAAGCGGGCGGTTTTTCATATGCGGGCATAGCCCTCTGTTCTTCGCTGACGCGTAAACGCGTAATACGACCTGCCAACTGCGTGGGACTGCTACTTGCCGCCCTTAAAAGGGCCTGCCTC
>JAFRWU010000073.1 GCA_017441705.1 Clostridia bacterium
ATACCGCAGAAAAGCAGGAAGACAGCGCTCCCGAAACAGACGCTCCGGATCACGGAGAGGAGGCATTCTTCCCGGACGGTTTCCTCTGTCTGTTTCACGGTTCAAGTCAATGGGGAGAAAAAGGGCATGAAAACCTTAAAGTATTATCCGAAGCGGAGAATCCGAATCCGTGCATGAGGCTTCTCATGATGAGGATTGCGAAAGATCAGGAGCAGTATCATACGTATCAGGAAACTCTTGCCGGCGTTTATCCTCCCGCAGATACAAGCGGTTTCCCGGAGATCCCGGAAGAATGGTTTCGGGATAACAGTCTGCTTACGCTTTTCGTCGTTGGCGACATCGTATGCGACAGCATCAGAATAACGTCAAGACTGGATACGGGAAGCGGGTATTACGTATTCTGTGAATCGGACAAAGCGCACGGTCTCGTAGGCGGGACGCCGGATTACAAATGCGGGACTTTGCTTGTTCCTGTGACAAAGGAACAGTCAACGGGATGGAGAGATATCGGTCTGTTTTTATATAGTAAACATGAAACACTTCAGGAATCCATAGAGGAAAAAGCGGCGGCGTTGAAGACGAAATACAGCAAAACCGTCGAAACGATATACAAGGAAGCCGTATGGATGCAGAACGGAGAAGACGCATCCGAAAAGGCGTATCTCACGATCGAAACGGACGGCAGACTGCTTTCCGACGGACTGAATAACGACGTCTTGTTCCCCGTCCAGATCCGTCTGAAGAATGAAGCATTGCTATTCCCGGAGGAAGCGACCGGACTTGCAGCTTTCGGGGATCTGACACGTTTTCGCAATGCCGTATATGAGGAGTTTGCGAGCAAGCATCACTTGACCTGGATCGAGGGGGATCCCCCGTCAGATTACTACAAGGTGGAGGATCTGTCATGCCGGGTACCGGAATGGCATTTGTTCCTCCTGGTGACAGTACCGGAGCTTCAAGAAATCCTGAACGACGATCTGGTTATTTTGGTCGACTTTCATCCTCGCAGTTGTGATCCGGTGATCCGGTAAACTTCTTCGGAACCGTTAAGCCGGATATGCCAAGCCGCATGCCGCGGCCCGACACAGATACATAGAAAACGTTGAAACACGTATAACGAGCCGTTCATTTCCCCGACAAAAACATCCCCCCGAGCGGGCCGGACCCGCTCGGGGGGATGTTTTTGTCGGTTTTTACCGGTTTTCGGTGTAATCCTTGCAGGCCCGGATATACGCCACGACGTTTTCGATGGGCACCTCGGGCTCCAGCATGTGGGTCGGGCAGACGAAAAGCCCGCCGCGGGGGCCCGCAATCGAAAGATTCTCAAAGACCTTCTTCCGCACCTCCTCCGGCGTGCCGAAGGGCATGACGCTTTGGGTCCCGATGGTCCCGTGGAAGGAAAGCCTGTCTCCGAACCGGTCGTGGATCTCCCGGAAATCCATGCACTCGGGCTGCACCGGATTCAGGACGTCGATCCCCGCCTCGATCAGGCGCGGGATCAGCTCGGTCACGTGGCCGCAGGAATGGTAGAAGACGATGAGATCGGGATTGACCGCCTTCGCCGCGTCGATCACCTTTTTCAGCCGCGGCTGCAGCCAGTCCCGGTAAAGCGAATCGCTCATCATGATGGTATGCTGCATGCCGATATCGTCCCCGAGGAAGACGCCGTCCGCGCCGGCCTTCGCATAGCTCACCGCACGCTTGACGGCGAGATCGGTGACCCGGTCCAGAAGCGCGGCGGCCATCGGATCGTCGGCCATCATGTCGCACATCAGATTCTCCATCCCGCGCATGTACCAGGCGGTTTCCCAGATCGTGCACTGCATCTGCCCGATCACCGGCCTTCCCTCCGCGTGGAAGCGTTCCGCCTCTTCCTTCTGCCGGGCGAGGCCTTCTTCCCGGAATACGGGCATCGGATAGGCCAGGATCTCCTCGACCGAATCGAAATCCTCCATGGGATGGTGCATGTAGGTCATGTGATAGGCAAATTCGGATCCCGGCTCGTGCGCGACGCCCCAGCCGTCGATGGCCGTGCCGGGCCGGAAGTCTTTCGAGGCATAGAAGCGTTTCCGGAATTCCTCCGGCGAAAGGCAGTCGGCGGGCAGATCGGAAAGCGTCCCCTCCCCGACCGGGAGCTCCAGGTCGTGAGAGGCCGTATACGCCTCGTATTTCTTCCGGATGCTCGGAGACATATTGAGCGAAACCGGCATATATTCGTACCCGGTCCTTCTGGCGATCGAAACATAGTTTTCGCGCGGCGTCATATCGCACCTTCCTTTCCCTGTTTTCAGGCGCAGCGTATTCTCTCTCTTATTCCCGGCCGATTTTCCCGAAGGGGATCGGATCGAGCGCCGGATCGGCGAAGACGATCTCCTCCAGATCCTCCCGGATGCGGAAGTCCCGGTTGGCGGGATCCCGGAAGATCTCGTTTTCCACGCTCTTCAGCGCTTTCGCGGGATTGTTGTAGATCTCGACCCGGCTGAACTGCACCACTTCCGTGTCGACGCTCCAGCTTCTGCACTGATAGCCCACGTTGTTCACGACGATGCTGTAAGCCGGGTTCGGGACGAAATCCGGATTTTCCAGATCGGAGCTGACGTCGGTGAACCGGGCGATCTGCGGATAGGCCTTCCGCCAGATCCTGCTCTTCCAGGGCGACTGATAAAGGATCTCCCAGTCCGAAGCCAGGCCGTAGGCGTACCAGAAGGTGTCGCTCTTCACGCCCTGGATCGCCCGCGCGTCGTAGACGAGAGAAGAGCCGCAGGCGACTATCAGATTGTTTTCAACGTCCAGATCGCGCCCGCCGCCGAGGAGCATCCCGTTCCCCCTGACGTTGACCATCACGTTCCCGGTCACCGTGATGCCCGAAAGCGCATCGTCCAGATAGATCCCGTTGGGAATGAAATTCCCGCTGCCGATCTCGTGGATATAGTTGTACTGAATCCTCGTGCCGTACCAGTCCCAGTGCCTGCCGGAATAGATGGCGCCGGCGTCGGAGGATCGGAGGCATACGTCGTGGATGTCGTTGTATTCGATCAGGTGATCGTTCCCGGAGAAGGTGATCGCCTCGTGCGGGGAATTGAAGATCTCGTTGTGCCGGCAGATATTGCCGACGCCATTCAGAGTCACGGCGGGACAGTAGGTCAGATAGATCTCCGACCAGTCGTGGATCAGGTTGTTCTCCGCGGCGCTTTCCCCGGCGACGAGCTTTTCCCGGTCTCCCCCGTCGATCGTGATCCCGCCGCGTCCCGTGCGGGTGATTTCGTTGCGGGAGGCCAGATTGAAGCTTCCGGTCATCAGAAGCGCGTCGCCGCCGACGTTTTTGATCAGGCAGTTCGAGACCGTCAGGTGATCGCCCTCCAGCTCCATGCCGTTGCCGCGTGTCCCTTCCGCCGTGAAGCCGTCGAAGGTCAGGTACGCGGCGCCGGAGACCTTGATCAGAGGGGCGGTGGAAAGCGAGAGCATGATCTCCCCGTTTTCGTATCCCTCCGGCGGATAGAAATAGAGCATGCCCTTTTCCCGGTCCAGATACCACTCGCCCGGGGCGTCCAGCTCCTCCAGCACGTTGAAGAAATAGAAGGGGACTCTATCCACATTGGCGCCGTACGGAGCGACGAATTTCGGCGACAGGAGGCATTTCTCCCGGTCGAAGGAGCCGATGGGGCTCGACCCGTCCGCCCAGTCGTACGACCAGTAGCCGAACATCCACACGCCTTCGGTCGTTTTCCAGGAAGCGATGCGGTCGGCCATCTCCTTACTGATCCTGTAGACGTCGCTTTCGGGATTGCGGATCTCGTACCAGTCGGCGCGCTGTTCGTGGTTGGAATTTCTGCTTTCCAGGCCGTATCCTTCGCTCTCCACCGTGATGGTGTTCGCAAATCCCTCGTCGGGCCAGCGCGCCATGGTCATGCGGCGGCCGCCGCAGAAGAGTTCGCAGTACTGATCCTGGATCCAGTCGCCGTCGTAGCGCGCCGCGGTATGGTAGCTCCCGATCGCGCCGAGCTTGCCGTAATCCTCCGCCGTGACGCCGCGGTCGAAAAGCGAAAGGCATACGACCTTCTCCGCCGCCTTCCGGTCCAGGCGTGAAAGGATCTCCGGATCGCCGACCGGCGAAAAGTCGGCCGCGGTCAGCGCGTACCCTCCGTTGAGGACCGCCTTGCCGGGGTTTTTCGCCCGGTAAACGACCGGGCAGTTCTTCGTCCCGCCGTCCTCCGCGTCGAAGGCGAGGTTTTTTACGGGATAGTTCCCGTCGGCGACCTCGACGACGATCGACGTGTATTTCTTCTTCTTTTTTCCGAGGGCGCGGATGGCGAGCCGCGCTTCCTCCAGCGAGCCGAAGGGCGCTTCCTCGCTGCCGTCGCCCCCTTCGGCGCCGGCGGCCACGTAGAGAGTAAGCGGGTTTTCCGCCCCGCAGGACGCAAAGGGCAGCATCATAGCGAAAAGGATCATTCCGGCGACAAGCTTTTTCATAAATCCATCCCTCCCGGTAATTCCGTATACCGTTTGTCCGCGGCACAGGCCGGCCGCTCCTTTTTCAAAACGCCATGCGCGCCCAGCCCTCTTCGCGCACGGGCGGCAGACCGAGCATTTCCCGTCCCGTCTTCACGTAATACCTGTAATTCTCAAGCGAAACGCCGTTCGGGATGCGGTGGTCCAGCCCGAACACCGTGCCGCCGCCCTTCATGAAGGGCGACATCTTGTATTCCAACTCCCGGAGGATATCCTCCTTCCCGAAACGCAGGGCGTGCTTGTCGATGCCGCCCTTGAAAAAGAGCTTTTTCCCGTATTTCTTTTTGAGCGCCACGATATCCATGCCGCCCGCCGGTTCGCAGGGATAGGAGCAGTTGACGCCGCACGCGACGAATTCGTCGAGCACCGCGTTCACGTTCCCGTCGCTGTCCTGCGAGAACAGCTTCGCGCCTGCGGCGCGCGCCGCGTCCCACACCCTTTTGTAATACGGCGCGAGGAATTCCCGCACGAGATTCGGACCGATCAGAGGTCCGGTCTTCCCCGCCATGTCCTCGTGGATCGACAGATTGTCGACCGGTACGATCTCCGCGATGCGCTCGATCACCCGGAGCGTGGTGTCGGCGAAGGTCGCGAGCATGTCCTCGATCATCTCCGGCTCGTCGTAATAGGCCATGCAGAGCCCCGCTTCGCCCATAAGCTGCCGCGGCTCGTCGAAGCCGCCGGGCACCGTGAGGATCGTGAGATATCCCCTGTCGAAAAGACGCCTCTGTTCCCGGAGCTTTTCCGGATCGACCCGGTCCTCCCGGAAGACGTACCAGGGCTTGACTCTCAGCCAGTCCTCCATGGTCTTGACCGGATAATCCAGCGGCAGGGGGATCGTCGCGCTTTTTTTGATCAGCTTTTCGGTCCTGCCCATGGCGTCCACCCGGATCAGATGCTCCGGCGTGTCCTCGATCACCACGGGTTCGCGGTCGGTCACGGCGCCGCAGTTTCCGGCCAGGTGCGTGTAGAGCACGTAATCCCAGTCGAAGGCGGTCATGCCGATCTCTTTTTCGGTCGCGCCCTGCGCGCGCCATTCGTCCTCCAGCGCGCCGAGCGGCCCGAAGAGTTCGGTAAACATTTCCCGGCCCGTGAATTCATACCGGCAGTGCGCGAGATACCGGTCCCTGGTCCATATCATATTCCTTCACCTGCTTCTTTTTCGTTTTTCATGAGAAGGCTTTTACAAGACCTGAGGGGCGATTCTTCCCGCCGCGCAAGCGCATATCTCATAGAGAGATTGCCGTCTTTCTGAGCTTTCGCAATCCCGAATCCCAGGCTTTCCCAGAACATGCGGCCGGCTGCGTTCCTTTCCAAGACCGAGAGCCTTATCTCCTCATAGGACAAACGGTGGGCGGCGTCGATCAGGCCGGCGACGATTCTGCTTCCCACGCGTCTGCGTTTCATCCGGTCGTTCACCAAAAGTAGCCCGATATAGAGCGTTTCCGGTCCGGGGTATCCGTCGCAAAGCGAAAGAAACGCCGCTGGTTCATCCCGGACGGAAAATCCGATCGGAAGCATCGTCCCTTCTCCCGGACCGGCTTCGTATTCGATCGTTTCCTTTATATCCTCTTCCGTGGGGGCGCGTCCGTCGGTGAGCCTGTAATACTCCTGATTCCCGAAGAATATCTCCCGATACTTCCAGGCATTCTGCATGGTAAGCCGTTCGATCCGGTACTCCGGCAACGCGCCGCATACGGCGTCAAAAAGATTTCTTTTCATTTTCTCCCTCCGCGATTCCCGTCCGGGATCCTCCAAATCATTCGGACCGGCCGCGCAAGCGCCGCGCGCGGCGGCACGGTCAAAAGAAGCGCGAAAGCGCGAGATACACCAGCGGGATCGTGAGGAGGGAAAGCACCGTGGAAAACACGACGCCGCTGGAGGCCGCGTCTGCATTGGCCCTGTATTCCTTGCTGAGCATGGCGCACATGGATCCGCAGGGCATGGCGAAGGTCAGGGTGACGAGGCCGACGATCACCGGATCGGCAAAGAGAAGCTTTGCCAGGACCAGCGTCAAAACCGGGAAGAAAAGCATCTTCACGACCAGCATCAGTTTGATTTTCCCGTCGCGCAGGAGATTGTTCAGAGGATACTCGGCCAGGATGGACCCCGTGATCAGCATGGTCAGGGGCGGCGTCACGCCGCCGACGAACGAGAAGGTCTCCTTCAGGATGAGAGGGAACTGCAGCCGGGCGAAATACATCGCCAGCGCGGCGACGCTCGCCAGGATGCCGGGGCCCAGAAAGATCTTCCAGCTGAAGCGGGAGGCGGCGGGGTCCGCCTCCTCCGCCGGGCCGCCGTCCAGTGCGGCGATCTGACGCCGGTCGCGGTTCAGGAGCCAGATGCCGTAGGTATAGATCAGGAAATTGAAGGGCATGTTCAGGATGCTGCTGTAAAAGACCGCGACGTCGCCGTAAAGCGTCTGCAGGATGGGGATCGCCATAAAGCCGGTGTTGCCGAAGATCAGCAAAAGCTGTGCGACTCCGCGTTTTTCGATTTTCACGCGCGTGACGCGCACAAAGAGGAAGGCCGCCGCCGGCAGCAGGAGATAGATCCCGATCCCGAAGAGGAACAGGATCAAAACGTCCCCCCGGGTGACCGCGCCGGTGGAAGCGAGCGAGCCCAGGATCAGGGCGGGATTGGTCAGATTGACGACCAGAGAGGTCATGCCCTTGTTGGTTTTCGCGTCAAGAAGACCGATCCTGTTCAAAACATACCCGGCGACCAGCAGAAAAAAGAGCTTGAACAGGGCCACCAGAATACCGGAAAATTCCATGAGATTACTCCTCGCTTGATTGGGTTCGGGGGCGGAACGCCCGCGCCGGGGCCGTTCGTTTCCCGCCGCGCGTTTCCTCAGCCCCATCATACCACAGAAAATGAAATACTGCAATCACAGGAGAGCCGAAATGCGCGATATCCCGCCGTCCGTTCCTTTTTCCGCCGGAAGAAGGCGCCGCTTCCCCGGTCTCTTCCGGGGCCGCGCTTGACCGCCTCCCTTTTGCGGTATATAATGGAAGCGGAAAGGGATCGCGTCAGGACTCCCGCCGCCGGTCAGGCGCGGGGGATCCGCGCAGACAGGGGGACGGTCCATGAAGAAAGCCATACAGATCGCGTACGACAGGGATTTTGAAAAGAAGTGCCGGATCGCGCACGAGGCGGGCTTCGAGCACATATCGGTGAATTTCCACGACATGACCGACCGGTCGGCGGAGGCGTGGGCCAAAGCGCCGGAGACCATCCTGCGCATCCTCTCCGAAAACCGCCTGACCTGCGTGCAGTCGCACGCCTATTATTACGATCTGCGCCTTTCGGCGGAGATCACGGACGAGGAACGGGAGCGCGACATCCGTAACGCCGTCCGCGTGACGGGGGAAATCGGCGGGAAGTACTGCGTTTACCACCCCCGTACGGCGGTGAACGACGGTTACCGCTCCTCCGCCGCGCTGGAAATCAACAAGAGGACGATCTCCGGCTATCTGGAATGCGCGGTGAAGGCCGACACGTCGATCGCGCTGGAAAACCTGCCGGTTTTTCACGGGATCGTGCCGGTCATGCCGTTCTATTCCTCCGATTACGGCGATCTCATCGAGCTTTACGAGGCTCTGAAATGCGAAAACCTCGCCGTCTGCTGGGACACGGGGCACGCAAACCTGATGGCGTTCGATCAGGCGAAGGCCGTCCGCGCCTTGGGGCCGCGCATCCGCTGCACCCACCTGCACAACAATTTCGGGATGGAGGACGAGCATCTTCCGGTCGACGACGGCACGGTCGACTGGGAAAGCGTGATGCGCGCCTTCCGCGATATCGGATACGACGGGCCGCTGACGCTCGAAACGCACTGCCGTTATGCGGACGACGCGCTTCTCTCGGCCTTTGCCGCGTACAATCTCGAAGGTCTGAAGTATCTGGAAAGGATGGCCGGGGCCTGAACAGGACCGGTCCCGCGGACAAAAAGGACCCGGCTTTTTTATAAAGCCGGGTCCTTTTTCTCGTTTCAGATGCGGTCGGGACAGACGACGATCGCCTTTTCAGCCGGGCAAAGCCCGGGCTCCGCCGGGATTTCCGGGGTCACGAATAGGTCTTGATGATCTCTTCCGCGATTTCCTTCTTGGAAACGCAGCGGTCCATCGCCTGCTTTTCGATGTACCGGTGCGCCTGCGGCTCCTCCATCTTCAGTCCGGAGATCAGCAGCCATTTCGCGCGGTTGACGACCCGGATCTCCTCCATTTTCTCTTCCACCGACAGCGTCTTTTTCTCCAGCTTCCTGAGCCGCTCCCGCGCGCTGGCCATCCAGTCGAGAGCGAGCGCCAGGACCGGACGGGAAAAGGGCTTGGCGAGGGCGAACACGCCGTGCTCCGCCACGCGGTCGCGGACGTCGTCGTAAAGCTCCCCGCGGACGAGAAGCAGCACGACGGCTCCTTCCGTGCGTCCCGTATCGACGGCGAAGCGAATGCCCGCGTCGTCCGGCAGAGGGGAGTTGATCATCACAAAATCATAGCTCCGCTCATTCCAGGCCCGCTCGCCCGCGCTGACGCTGGTGACGATCCTGACCGGCTGATAATGAGATTCCGGCAGAAGATCCGAGAGAGCGATATTCAGTTTTTCCGCCGCAGATACGACGAGAACGCTGTACAGCCGCTCCTTCAAGCTCATACGAAATCCTTTCTCTGAATCCGTCTGCCTTATTTACCGCAGTAGATCGCAAGGATCTCTTCGGGAATGCAGGCCCTGATAAAGCCGCTCGACGAGGCAAGGCCGCAGGCTTCCCGGTAAGTGTCCGGCAGCCTTTCGTAGGAGGCCAGCGTGTCGGCGTCCGCCTGGTAAAGGTTCCTGTCCGAGGGGGCGCACAGATCCAGCCTGTTCCGGATCCCGTCAAGCCCTGCGTAGATCATCAGAGCGAACGCCAGATAAGGATTGGCGGTCGGGTCGGGCGAGCGCAGCTCCGCGCGGCGGTATTCGCCGGCGGCGGCGGGGATGCGGATCAGCTGCGACCTGTTTTCATGCGACCAGGACACGTACCGGGGCGCTTTGTCCTTCCCGAGCCGTTTATAGGAATCCTCCGAGGGATTCAAAAACGCGGTCATCTCTCTGGCGTGCCGGAGAACGCCGGCGATCATCGCCGGGAAGGCCGCCTCCTTTTCAAAAGGCCGCAGAGACATGTTGATGTGGAAGCCGTTCCCGGGGCGGTCCTCCAGCGGCTTCGGCGAGAAATCCGCCGACATACCGTTCCGGCTGGCGACGGTCTTCACCACCCGCTGGAAGGTCAGAGCGTGATCCGCGGCGGTCAGCGCGTCGGCATAGCGAAAATCGATCTCATTCTGGCCGGGGCCTTCTTCGTGATGGGAGCTCTCCGGGCGGATCCCCATCTGTTCGAGCGTCAGGCAGATCTCGCGCCGGACGTTCTCCCCGCGGTCTTCCGGAGCGATGTCCATATAGCCCGCCCGGTCGCAGGGGATCTGCGTGGGGTCTCCGTTTTCGTCCAGCCGGAACAGGTAGAATTCCTGCTCCGCCCCGAAGGTGAATTCATACCCGGCGCTTTTGGCTTCGGCGACGGCTTTTTTCAAAAGATATCTCGTATCGCAGGGGAACGGGGTGCCGTCCGGGCGCGTGATGCCGGAAAGCATCTGCACGACCCTGCCGTGCTCGGGCCGCCACGGGAGCGGCATGAGCGTTTCCGGCTCGGGATGCAGGAGAAGGTCGCTCCTCGTTTCGTCGCCGAAGCCCGCGATGGCGGACGCGTCGAACGAGATCCCGTCCGCAAAAGCGCGAGGCAGCTCGTCCGGCATGACGGCGATATTCTTTTGTTTGCCGAAAACGTCGCAGAAGGTGAGCCGGATGAACTTTACGTCCTCCTCTTTCGCGAATTGAATGACCTCATCCTTTGAGTATTTCATAACGACCTCCTGTCAGGATCAATTTGCCACGTACATCTGCCTGTAGGGGTTCCCGCTGTCCGGGGTGACGACGGTATAGGGCGCGGCAAGCACCTCTTCGAGTCCGAGTGAGAAAATCCGGCAGTATTCCGAGAGGCAGGCCCTGAGCTCTTCCCTGTCCTCCCCTGCGGCAGGACGGGCCGTGACCTGCTCCGGGAAGACGACGTCTTCACAGGACGAGCGAAGGAACATTTTGCCGCCGTGCATGCCTGCAGAGGGGAAAAAGCCCACGCACCGTTTCTCCGGCGCGTCCAGATTGAGAACGA
>JAFRWU010000074.1 GCA_017441705.1 Clostridia bacterium
AGCTGTCAGATTGTATAGGTCGCCTTTTTCCATTGAAGAAAGCACCCTTCTTTCCGGCGCAGGGTCGCCGGGATATACCTGGCAGCCGAAAACCTCCTGCGAAATATCGTAGATTGTCACTGCATATCTCCTCTGCAAACTTGAATTTATAACTCTATCAGTCCTTCTGAAAGGATCATTTCGAGGACTCTCGCCTCTCGTTCTAGCATTACCGGATCCTTCGGCCCGTGGTCTTTGGTTCGGTTGCAGATTATGGCTGTTTCAGGCATAACATATTCCAGAGTAAACGACTCGTCTGATTCGTAGTCATCCAGTTTCTGTGGCCTGACACCCTCTTCCGTGTCGCACAAGTAATAATAATTGTCTTGCATGAAATACTCGTCATCTTTCACCGTGCTCTTCTGGATCCGGTGGACATACCCATATTCGCTTATAGAATCTGGGATCACGATTAAGCCTGCTTCCTCGGCTGTCTCCCTGATCAGCGCATCAACGGTACTTTCCCCGGGTTCGATTCCCCCGCCTGGGAATTTGTAGTAGTCATACTTCAGACTGTGGATCATGGCGATCTTACCGCTTCTGATAATGATACTTCTGGCAGAATCCCGTGCAAAAAAAAGTGTACATCCACCATAATCCTTTTTATCCATTTCAAACAGTAGTCTCATTTACTTATAGCTCCGCAAAAGAGTATTTACTGCTGTGCAGTTTGCTGATTTATTTCCGTGTCCATATTATCATCCTTACAAGCGTATTCTTTCTTCCAACAGTTCATCTAGAATCTCAACTGCAGACCGGATCAACTTCGGGCAGGCGGTACGAAACAGGTTTTTCTCCTTTATAACCGCATTCTCTTCCGGTTTCGAGAGGTCATACCCCAACAGTTCCCTGCATACAACAGTACCGTTTTTTTGGATAAACCTGTTCATGTATTCCTCAGACAGCGCATACGCCTTTGCCTTGGTGTCAAGATCCTCGCTTTCCGAATGTCCATATAAAAGGCCAAGTACCATCAGCGCTCCGGAAACTGCCCCGCACATTTCACCTTTTCTTGCGCCTCCGCCAAAGTTAGTGGCCAGTTTCAGAGCAAGCTTTTCATCAATCCCATGCTCTGTTGCATAGGTCGTAAATACTCCCTGCGTACAGTTGAAATTACAGCTGTAGTATTCTATTGCCTTTTCGGCGTGCCGGTTCTCCATGTCAGTCAGCTCCTTTAAACGGACATCTGCTTCCAATGCATTGATTGTTTAGCTTGGAATGAATACAGACTATTTTTCCCTTCTCCATCTCAACACCGAAATGTTCTTTTACAAAATCGATCGCAGCGAGTATTGCCAGATATGAATCTCTTTTACAGCATCTCGGGCCGCCTATTTTACCAATCTCTCCCAACGCCGTCGCCGTCATCTGATTGGACAATCCCCATGATTCTTCTGTAAGCGGGTTTGCCTTTGATATGATTGAGACAAACATGCCTGTACTGATCCCCGCTCCGCAAGCGCCCCAGAATCCGCAGGCTCCTCCAGGAACGCTTTTCCCACGGTTCATCATCTCTGCAAGTGCTTTGGGAAGATCTATATCTCCTCCCGCGTTCTTATATGCCGTCAAGAGAGCCGATCCCACCATAATGTGATGCTCCGGCCCGTGCATGTGGCAGAAAGGTTCTGCCATCATCATTCGGATAATCTCTATCGGATCTTTTGAATCCGTATTCAGGCAGATCCTTATGATGGTATCGATTCCTCTCGTATGGCAATCGTTACAAACATAATGGCCATGAATACAGCGTGTCTTGCTGTTTTCTATCTTGTGACAGATTGCACACTCCATGAGTTCATCGGTTTCAAGATACTCCAATGGAGCTTTACAGATAAGGCACTCGTCCTTCATTGCGTTATCCTCGCTTTCCACACACTTGTAAATCCAGTTTTCTCTAGATCTTTCTTTTTCAGAACGAGCCCACCGAATAGATCGATGGGCTCGTTTGTGGTTGAATCACGAACAAATGCGGACGCTTTTAGACAGATATGCAGATTTGCATGTGCGTTTTCTGATTCGTGGCATACGCGTGGTATATTTTGGCATACGCTTTGGCATACGGAGCCCAATATCGACCCTTTTTGCCGTTCCTCGGATGCCCTTTTAGTAGAGCTTCGCGCCGGCCGGAATGTGAGGATCCACCATCAGGAGATGAAGCTTTTCTTCATCGTTTTCCTTGTGGACTGCAGAGAGCAGCATGCCACAGGAATCAATGCCCATCATCTTTCTCGGAGGCAGATTCGTGATCGCGATGCAGGTCTTACCGATCAGCTCTTCCGGTTCATAATATGCGTGAATTCCGCTCAAAATCACGCGGTTTTCCCCACTTCCGTCGTCTAAAACGAACTTTAAGAGCTTTTTGCTCTTCGGAACGGCCTCGCATTCGAGGACTTTTACGGCACGGAAATCGCTCTTCGAGAAGGTCTCAAAATCGACCGTATCCTGGAAAAGAGGCTCGATCACGACGTTGGAAAAGTCGATCACTTCTTCTGGCTTTTCGACTTTTTCTTCAGTGTTAATCTCGTCCGTTGTCTTGGCAAATTCCGCTGCCAAAGTCTCTCTATCTTTGCCTATGGGTCTCATTGTCGGGAAAAGCAAAACGTCGCGGATGGACGGGCTGTCGGTCAGGAGCATGATCAGGCGGTCAACCCCGAATCCGAGGCCTCCGGTGGGCGGCATACCGTATTCCAGCGCGGCGACGAAATCCTGATCTACCTGCGCCTTTGACTCCGGATCCTCTTTCCTCTTCTTTGCAACCTGCTCTTCAAAGCGGCGGCGCTGATCGATGGGATCATTCAGCTCGGTAAAGGCGTTGCCGTACTCGGTCGCGTTGATGAAATACTCGAACCTTTCGGTGAAGGCCGGCTCGTCCGGTTTTCTCTTGGCCAGCGGGCTGTTTTCCACCGGGTATTCGTAAATAAATGTGGGCTGGATCAGCTTCTCTTCGACGAAAGCGTCAAAAAACTCGGCGAGGACCGTGCCGCGCGTGGCGTCGGCGGGGACCTCCACGTGTTTTTCCTTCGCGGCGGCGCGGGCTTCCTCATCGCTCTGCCAGGCGTAATAATCAACGCCCGCATACTTTTTCACGGATTCCGCCATCGTCAGGCGTTCCCAATGTCCGAGATCGATTTCAACGCCCTGATAGGTGATCTTCTCGGAGCCGGTGACTTCCTTCGCAAGAAGCTTGTAAAGCTCCTCCACCAGATCCATCATGCCGTGATAATCGGTGTAAGCCTGGTAGAGCTCCACCGACGTGAATTCCGGGTTGTGGCGGGGATCCATACCCTCGTTGCGGAAGATGCGGCCCACCTCGTAGACCTTCTCCATGCCGCCGACGATCAGTCGCTTGAGATAAAGCTCGGTTTCGATGCGCAGATACATATCGATATCCAGCGTGTTGTGATGCGTCTTGAAGGGGCGCGCCGAAGCGCCTATCTCCAGAGGCACCAGGATCGGCGTATCCACTTCCAGGAAGCCCTTTCCGTCCAGATAAGCGCGGATCAGCTTCAGGATCTGAGAGCGCTTGCGGAAAACGTCCGCCACCTCCGGATTGACGATCAGATCGACCTCTCTCTGGCGGTAACGGGTATCCTGATCCCGCAGGCCGTGGAATTTTTCGGGCAGAGGCAGAAGCGATTTGGTCAGCAATACGTAGGACGCGACGTGAACCGAGATCTGACCGGTCTTGGTCTTGAAGACGTAGCCCTCTACCCCGATGATGTCGCCGATGTCCAGCTTCTTGTAGGCGTCGAAGGCTTCGGGGCCGACGTCGTCCCGCTTCACGTAAATCTGTATGCGGCCGCCACGGTCCTGGATATCCGAAAAGGAGGCCTTGCCCATGATGCGTTTGGACATCAGACGTCCGGCGAGCCGCACCGTCTTCCCCTCGTAAGCGTCGTAATCCTTCACGATGGCGTCGGAAAGATCGGTTCTTTCATACCGGGTCTCCTTATACGGGTCCTTTCCCGCTTCCACCAGGGCGGAAAGCTTGTCGCGGCGGATCTTCAGGATCTCCCGCATTTCCTCCTGTGTCAGTTCCGCTTCACGTATTTCATCCATATCGTTTACTCCTTATTCAGGGAACAAATACGCCGCTTGAAGCGGCGTATCCTGTATTTTCGTCAAAGAGCGATGGAAAGAATTTTGTATTCGATCACGCCGGCGGGCGCTTCTACCTTGACTTTATCGTTTTTCTTCTTCCCCAGTACGGCTTTGCCGAAGGGGGATTCGTCGGAAATGCGGTTTTCCATGGGATCTGCCTCGGTGGAACCGACGATATAGTACTCTTCCTCGCTGTTGTCTCCCAGATCCTTTACGCGGATACGGCTGCCGGTGCGGACGGTGCTGACGTCCGCCGATTCGTCGATGATCTCGTAATTGGAGAGAATGCTTTCCAGCTCGTTGATGCGGGCGTAGAGCTTGCCCTGTTCGTTTTTCGCTTCGTCATATTCGCTGTTTTCAGAGAGGTCGCCGAAGGAACGGGCCTCCTTGATCAGTTCCGCCACTTCTTTTTCACGGACCGTTTTGAGGTATTCCTGTTCGTTCCGCAGTTCCTCGAATTTATCGCGTGTCAGTTTGAAGAGTTTTGCCATGTTTTCTTGCCTGCCTTTCCTTTCCTTACACAATAAGGCAATTATAGCGCAATTCGCGGCTTCTTGTCAAGCGTTTTCTCATTCGCCCAACGCCTTCAGGGCTTCGGCGAGCTGCGTATCAGACGCGACGTCCATCCTGCCGATCAGAGACCGGTTGGATTCGTCCAGCGCGACCTCCACGTCGGGCGTCACGCCGCTTTCCTTCAGGCTTCTTCCCTCAGGCGTGTAATAGCGGATGATCGAAAGCACCACGGCCGATCCGTCCTCCAGCTTGAAGGTGGTCTGACCGTAGCCTTTGCCGGTGGTTGCCTCCCCCACCACCGTGGCCACGCCGTATTCCTGCAGAACGGCGGCAAAGTATTCGGCGGCGCTGTACGAATTGGCGTTGCACAGAACGGCGATGGGGCAGTCAAGCTTGACTTCGTCGGAAGAAAAGGTATACCGTTCGCCGTTCTGATATTCTTCGATGAAAAGATCCTTTTCCCCCAGGATCCGGTTCAGGATGTTGATCAGCACGTTCAGATCGCCGCCCGGATTGTTCCGGACGTCGAAGACAAAGCTTTCGGCTCCCTTGGAAAGAAGCGCGTCCACCGCGGCGAGGAAGCCGTCCTGTGCGCCGAGGGAGAATTCGGTGATGCGGATATATCCGACGTTTCCGTTCAGAAGATCGGAAAAGATATACTGCTTTTCAACGATCCTGCGCTCCACCGTCACGTCGAAGCGTACCTCTCCGCGCAGGATGGTCAGCGTCACCGAAGTGCCCTCTTCCCCCTTGATCGCGGAGACCGCGCCCTCGTAACCGAGCGTCGAAACCGGCTGGCCTTCCACCGCCACGATGAGATCCAGAGAACGGATCCCCACCTCTGAGGCGGAGGAGTCGTCGTTCACGTCCAGCACCTGAAGCGCGCTGTCCTCTTCCAGATAATGCACCGTGACGCCGATGCCGGTGTAATTGCCGCTGCGGTCTTCGGTATAGAGGGCATAGCTTTCGGGATCCATGTAATAGCTCCACTTGTCTCCGAGGCCGGCCACGTACCCTTCCGCCGCCGCATTCATCACGGCTTTTTCATCGTATTCGCCCACAAAATACTTGTCGACGTATTGCTGGATCTCCTCCAGCTTCTGATACTTTCCGACGCTGCCCAGAAGCTTTGCCACGTCGCGCTCCGCGCCCTTGATCGTGGCCGAATAGGTGATCAGCCACGTTACGGCGGCGGTGAGCGCCGCGACGAGAAGCATCCGGATCAGATTGTTTTTCTTCATTCAGTTTCCGCCTTTCCCGTATGCGTCAGGGAGATACGTATTTCAGGGGCGAAACGTAGTCGCCGTTTTTCAGGACCGAAAAATGCAGATGGTTCCCGGTTGACCAGCCCGTCGTGCCCACATAGCCGAGCACAGTCCCCTTCGAGACCCTGTCGCCGACCTTGTAGAGCGCGCGGGAGCGCATGTGCGCGTACATGGTTGAAATGCCGTTGCCGTGGTCCACAACGATCATATTGCCGTAAGCGACGTTGTAGCAGGCCTTGATGACCTTGCCGGCCGCGGCGGCATGGATCTCCGTGCCTCTCGGCGCGGGGATATCGATGCCCGAATGGAAGCTGCTCTTTTTGCCGGTCACCGGATGCGTCCGGTATCCGAAGCCGGAGCTGATCCTGCTTCTGCCCGGAAGAGGCCAGGCAAGCCTGGTGGATTTGCCGGAAGAGCCGGAGGAACCGTCTTTCTTGTCGGTCGTCTTCTCGGAGGTCTTTTCGCTGGTCTTCTCCGACGTTTTCTCGGAGGTTTTTTCGCTCGTCTTCTCGCTTTCGCGTTCGGAGGTCTTTTCCGACGTCTTTTCGCTCTCGCTTGCGGCGGGTTTCTCGTCCGCCTTTTCCAAAGCGCTGTCGGCCGGCTTTTCAGAGGCTTTTTCGCTCTCCTGCGCCGCTTCTTTTTCCTTTTCTTTCTGTTTCTCGCGTTCGGCCGCTTTTCTCGCCTCTTCGGCTTCGGCCTTCACGGCGTCGCGGATCTCGTCCTCCAGCGATTTCTGCCGGGATTCCAGCTCGTCGAGGACGTTCTGATTGGCGGCGATGCTTCCTTTGATCGAATTCACGAGATCGCGGGCGGCCGCCTGGCTTTCCACAAGCTCTTTCATTTTAGCGTCCAGGATGCCTTTGTTTTCTTCTTTTTCGGCTTTCGCTTCTTCCAGCTCGGCTTCTTTCTCTTCCAAAGCGGATCTGTCGCTGTCGAGAGCCGCTTTATCCCGTTCGATCTCCGCCTTCATCTCTTCGAGCTTTTTCATGGTGTTGCGGTCGGCGGTCAGGATATTCGCCACCGCCTCGATCCGGCTCATCAGGTCGGCGACGCTGGTTGCCCCGAAGATGATCCCCGCATATGAGGTAAGATCCTCCTCGTGCATAACGCGGATGCGCGTTTTGAAGGTTTCGTACAGCCTTTCATGTTCCTTTTCCTTGACCGCGACGCGGGTGGAAAGCGCTTTGATCTCGTCGGTGAGGCGGTCTATTTCGCCCTTCGTATCGTCGATCTGGGAGGAAAGGGTCTCGATCGCGTCCTCAAGAACGTCGATCTGCTCCTGCAGAACGTCGATCTCTTCATCGATCAGCTCTTTCTTCTTCAGAGCGGCGTCCTTCCGGTTTTCGAGTTCCCGGATCTGATCCCGCACTTCAGACTGGCGGTTTTCCAGACCTGCCAGTTTGCTTTTCAGTTCCTTCGACGAAGCCGCTCCCGCCGGAAGCGAAGGCAGGAACAGCAGCAGCGCCAGGAAAAGCGCGAACACTCTGTTCAGTCTATTCCCTTTGATACGCGTCATATGCGTTTTCCCCTCTTTCAAGCGGCGATTCATACCCTCAGATAGCGGTTGATGGAAGCAAGGCTTCCCGCCACGCCGATCAGCAGCGAAACGGCGACGAAGCCGAGAAGCATCATCCCGGCGTTTTCAGAAAACGGAACGACCTCCAGAAGGCCCGTGTTTTCCAGTGTCCTTGCCAGAAGCTCGTTGTAAATCAGCGCGGTCAGACCGAAGGCGGTCAGAGAACCGGCCAGCGAGATGATCGCCGCCTCGGTGACGAAGGACAGGCGGATCATGCCCTTGTCCGCGCCCACCATGCGCATGATGCCGATCTCCTCCCGGCGGGTATAGGCCGAAATGCGGATCGTGTTCATCATGATGAAGAAAGAGATCACGCCGAGGAGCACCATCAGGCCCACCGAAACCAGATTGACCGCGTTGCGCATTTTCAGGAAGGATTCGATCACGTCGGCCCTGGCACGCACCTTTTCGACCTTCGGAACGCCGGAAAGCGCTTTGGCGACTTCCGCGGCGTTTTCGGGATCGTCCACACGGATCCGGAAGCCGTCGCGCAGCGGATTGTCTTTTTCCAGGCCTTCCAGGACAGACGGATAATCCTCCAGTTCCTCTTTCATGGAAGACAGAGCGCTTTCTCTCGAAACGAAGGCTGCGGATTCCACGTGCTTGATCTTTGTGATCGTTTTCGCCACGGTCTCGATCTCCGGATCCGTCGCGTCCTCGCTGATGTAGATCAGGATCTCGTTGCGGTCGCCCACGCTTTCGATGACCGAGTCGATGTTCAAAACGATCATGACGAGGCTTCCCACGACCAGAAGACTTCCCACCATCATGGAAAAGGAAATCAAAGACATCATCAGATTGTGAAAAACGCCCTTCAGTCCGTCCGAAAGGCTGTAAGCGAAGCAGTTCGCCCTGTTCATACCGTTCCGGACTCCTTTCCCGAGCTCTTCAGCACCCGGTCGCCCGCCACGTTGCCCTTTTCGATATAGATCACGCGGTGCGCGAACCGGCGCAGAAGCTCGTAATCGTGGGTGATGACCACGACGGTGGTGCCAAGACCGTTGATCTTGGACAGGAGCTCGATGATCTCATAGGAACGCAGAGGATCCAGGTTCCCGGTCGGCTCGTCCGCGATGATCAGAGACGGATTGTTGACCAGGGCACGGGCGATGGCGACGCGCTGCTGCTCGCCGCCCGAAAGCTCGGTGGGCTTGCTCTTCATCTTGCCGCCGAGGCCCACGAGGTCCATCACGTAAGCCACCCGGTCGCGGATGGTACTCTTCCCCGCGCCGAACACGCGCATGGCGAAGGCGACGTTTTCTTCCGCCGTCATGTTTTTGATGAGCCGGAAATCCTGATAGACTACGCCCAGCGTCCGCCGGAGCGCCGGGATCTTTCCCTCCCGGAGCTTTTCCATGCGGTAGCCGTTGACCAGAATGGATCCCGACGTCGGTTTCAATTCTCCGGTGATCAGCTTGATCATCGTGGATTTGCCCGCGCCGGATTCGCCGGAAATGAAGAGAAATTCTCCCTCGTCCACCCGCAGATCCACCCCGTTCAGCGCCCGTACGTCGTTGGAATAGGTGACGGCGACGTTCTGAAACAGGATCACGGGAGCGGACGAGACCGCCCCCGTTTCGTTATTTCTTGTCATAGATATCGTAGATCCCTCTCGAATTCAAGTATTTCTTTACCATCAGAGCGACCTTGAAGATAATGGCGTGGTCGAATTCGCGCAGATCCAGTCCGGTGATCTTTTTGATTTTTTCCAGACGGTAAACCAGCGTGTTCCTGTGTACGAAGAGCTTGCGGGAGGTTTCGCTGACGTTGAGGTTGTTTTCAAAGAATTTCTGGATGGTCAGGAGCGTCTCCTGATCCAGCATCTCGATGCTGCCCTTGCGGAAAACCTCCGAAAGGAACATAGTGCAGAGAGTGGTCGGGAGCTGATAGATCAGTCGGCCGATGCCCAGATTTTCATAATGGATGATGCTTTTGTCGGTTTCAAAGACGGTCCCGACCTCGATGGCGGTCTGCGCTTCCTTATAGGAATCGGCCACGTCCTTGAGCTGGTAGGCGTTTTTGCCGATGCCGATCACGACGCGTACGAGCGCCTCGGTATAGATCGTTTCCTCCAGCGCCTTCGCAAGCTTCAGGAGTTCCTTGGAATCGGTGTTGGGTTTGATCTCCTTCACGACGGCCACGTCGTTTTCGTTCACAGAGAAGACGAAATCCTTGTTCTTTTCCGGGAAAATGCTGGAAACGATATTGATCACGGCACTTTCCGCGCGGCCGACCGTGCGGATCAGAAGGACGACGCGCGGCACGTCGCTGACAAAATGCAGCTCCTTGGCCTTGGCGTAGAGATCGCCGGGAAGGATGTTGTCCAGAATGATATTCTTGACAAAGGTCGCCTTGTCGTATTTTTCGTCGTAGTATTGCTTCAGGCCGGAAAGAGAGACGGCGGCCACGGCGGCGGTGTTGCGGGCGATCTCGTCGGTGCCCTCCGCAAAGACCGCGTATTCCAGCTTCATGCCGTGCATCGAAAGGGTCTTGTAGGAAAAACTCTTGTCGCTGAAGGTGTTCTTGCCGCTCTCCAGCTCGTAGGCCGCTTCCTCCATCACCTCGCCCATTTTGCGCAGGTCGGAGCACGCGATGATGGTCCCGTCGTTGTCGATCACGCCCACCATTTTGCCGGTGGCTTCCTTGATCTGAAGCACCAACCCCTGAAACAGTCTGCTTGCCATACTTTCACCCATGCCTTTCTTTCGTTTGCCGGTCGTCCTCTCCGGATTTCCTTTCCCGTTCCGCCCGGTGGAAGAGGGAAAGGTGCAAGATTCCAATTAGATATATAATACCTCATTTCCGCGATTTTTTCAAGTGTTTTTTAGTATTTGACAAAATTTCCCGTTTTCGCATGAATCATGGCATTTCTTTGCACTTACAGGCATCGATTCAGGCGCATTTTACTGTTTTTCTTCTTTTTCTGTCCGGGGCGAAAGAGCCGTAGTTCGTAAAGAAATCCGGCGGTCTTCCAACCGCCGGCTCCGTTTCGTCATAATTGCCAAATCCCGCGTGCGCTTCAAAGCTTCCTGAGCTTGTCCAGTCTTCCCCCCAGGGCGTGCAGAAGCGCGAGGACCGACTGCTCGTACGCAGGGTATTCCTCCCGGAGCAGGTCGTGATCCAGGGGCGGCAGCTTCATGATCTTCTCCTCTTTCCCGCCTTTTTCCCGGAGGATCCTCTTGATATTCCCTTCGGTGCGCTTGATCTCCGCGTCGCACAGCGGTTCGTACTCCTCGGGCGGCAGAAGGAAGAATCCGTTCCGGTTTTCATCCCCGAAGGTGAGATGGCGGATTAGTTTATAGACCGCAAGGTCCAGATAAGACGCCGCCTCTTCCAGAAGCGAGGGCGATCCCGTTTTCGCAAGCATATCGTAAAGGAAACCGACGCCGTTCAGAGAAATCCTTCTCTGCATGGCGAAGGGGGTGTTATTCTGACTGTCGCGTCTCCTTTCGCGCCCGGCGTCGGGAAGTTCGGACACGGAGATGCGTCTGCCCTCCTTGTCGGCGGTGACGCCGAGAAGGTAATCGGTCGAAACGCCGTAGTATTCCGCCGCACGCACCGCAAATTCCAGTCCCGGTTCCCGGAGACCGTTTTCATAATGCGAAAGCAGAGCCTGCGATACGCCCAGAGCGGCCGCAGCCTCCTTCTGACTGATCTTTTTTTCCTTGCGCAGATACGCAAGCGTTTTGGGAAAGCTTTCTACCATACCGTGTCACGCCGTTTCATTTTCGCGAAGCCGTTTCCCGCGGCCGCGTACAGATTTATACGTTCAGTGTAGAACGATTATATTATACGGATTGCTATTTTTCAAGCATATTTCACCGTTTTCCGCGGGCGAACAGATTTTTTGTGATTCTTCTACACTTTTTCAGTCCCGGATTCGTTGAAAGTGACTACGCCGTTCCGAAGCCCTCCGGCTCCTTACCGGGAAAACCGCGCGGAAAAGGCGGGTTTTCCGCTTTGTCAGGCGCGCGCGACGCGCATGGAAGGCAAACGCGACGCGGGCGATACACTTTTCGACCGGATAATGCTCTTCACGGAAGCAAGCTTTGCTTGACTTCCGGAAACGTTACGGTTATCATAAATATGGATAAAACGCCAGGGACCGTCACGGCGCGAAAGCGCCGTCTCCCCTTACGATTCCGGTACGACGGCAGATCGGCCTTTTCTCATCCGGGACAGCCCGTTCCGGATGCCGCCGGAAGGAGGAACCATGGAAATCGGAAAACGGCTCAAAGACATGCGGACCGGTATGGGAATGACCCAGGAGGAATGCGCCGAGAAGCTCGGCGTCGCCAGGCAGACGCTGTCCTCCTGGGAGTCGGGACGAACCTTTCCGGATATCCGCAGCGTGGTCGCGATCAGCGACCTGTTCGGCGTCAGTCTTGACGCGCTCCTGAAAGAGGATGCAGCCGCCGTCGATCGGCTGGAAGACGCCGCCGACGAGGCGCAGGCCCGCAGGAATCAGACGAGAAGACTCCCCTTTCTCGCTTATATGACGCTTTGGGCATTTATCGTAGCTCTTTTCTGGCTGATCGGTCCCCGTACGGATATTGCGGCGCTCGCCTACAGTATCATCGCCCTCGACGTGGTCTTTTCCCTGATCACCCTTGTCTTTTCTTTTTTGATCGGAGCGCAGGATGACCGTCCCCGGACGAAATGGTTTTTCATTCTCTTTTTCAGCCTGTTCTATTTTCTGGCGGATTTCGTCACGCTGGATCTTTCCGACTTCCTGATTCGCGGCGTTTTCTCTCTTCCGCATCTCTCCGGACTCCTCTTCGGCGCTCTCTTCTCCTTTGCGGGCCTCGGCGCCGGTGAAATCGCAAGGCTCGTCCTGTCCGCGCGGAAAAAGAAGAATTGAACCCGCCGCCGTTTTTCCTTCGGGAAACGACGTTCTCCGCGAAGCTCCGTTCCGTTTCCCGCATATCTGAAAGTGAGGTGTTCAAATGACTCGACACAGAAAGGCTCTTCTCCGCCGCTTCCTTTTCCCGTTTGCTGCGTCTTTGGTTCTGATCTTCTCCCTTCTTGCTTCCTGTTCCGCGTCGCCGAAAGGCGGCGCCGCCCCTTCCGGCTCCGACGGAGAAACGGTATCTGAAAGCGCGAAGAGCTATTACGAAAAGCTGATCGAAAAGCTTGCCGAGGAAGAGCGCGCAAGAGAAACCGCCGGAGACGGCGGTGCGTCCGATCCGGCAGTCGACGTGAGCGACGAGTATCTCGGCGAGAAATCTCCCGCCTGTTATGAACGGCTCTCATCGCTCTTCCGCGAAGCGGATGACGGTTCGGACGCGCGCGAAGCGCCTTCGCCCGCCGATCTGATCGATTCTCTCACGGCAGACGGTTCCTCCCCTCTCTTCTGCCTTTATCACACCGCTCTCGACCGTGTGCGGCAGTATCCGCTCGACGACGAATACGCCCTCTCCCGTGCCGTCCGGCTTTTGTCCACGGCTTCTTTCGAAAGGCTTGCCCCGGAAGACGCAGCGGGTTACGGAAATCCTTACGTCAACGAATTTCTCTTTTTCTCCTCCGGAGACGGGGAACGAAGAATCTATCTTTTGCCCCACGATCCTTATGAGGATTTGCTTCTGATCGCCGTGGACGGAGACGCCGTTTCCGTCTTTTCCGCCCCGTCCGCCCGGTCCGAAGGCGGCGAGTCCGAGGCCGGGGAAAGAGGAAGCTTTCTCGCTTACCGGGACTTCCGGTCCCTTTTCGACGGGATGGACGCTTCCCGTCAGAACGTCGCTTTTTCCGCGTCTTCCGCCGAAGAGGCGGTGAGGATCTTCGCGGAGAAGATCTACGGGCGCAGGTTCCTGAACGCCGTTCCGGGCAGCGGATTCGCTGCGTCCGCATATTACGTCAACGGCTATGAGACGCTGAAAACCGGCAAGCAGGAGAACGCCGTGATCGGCGCGCTCGATATCTCCATCGCCTCGCTCGCCCCGGACCCGGATTCATTCGGAGATATGCTTATCCCGGAGAAGGGCGAAAACGCCGGCAGAGTGACCATACACTCGGAATTCCTTTTGGAAAAGCAGGAGGACGGACTCTGGAAAGCCACGCAGACCGGCGTCAGCGGGCTGGAACTGCCCTGACGCTTCCCGGGTCTTCCCTTTTCTCTCTCGCGCTTCGGCCCCGCCTTCCCGAAAAGGCGGGGTTTTTCTTTTCCCGCGGCGATTGCGTTTCAGGCCGACGGCAGGCGCTTGCAACCGCGGCGCGATTGTGATATGCTTTTCGGGAGAAAACAGCAAAGGTGGTCCTTTATGAAACCGGAACGTCCCTATCCCATAGCCCGCGTCACGGCAAAGGCCGAAAACCTGATCCGGAAGGGCTTTCTCTGGGTCTACGACACCGAGGCGGCGCCGATCCCCGACGAGGTCGAAAACGGAGCTCCGGTCGATCTCGTCTCCCCGAAAGGCGCCTGGCTCGGAACGGCGCTCCTGAGCCGGGAGAGCAAGATCCGGCTCCGTCTCCTCTCCCGCAATCCGAACGACCGGTTCGACCGCGCCTTTTTCAGAAGACGCCTTTCCTACGCGATCTCCTACCGGGAAACCGTGATGGGCGGCGATATCGGCGCATGCCGCCTGGTCTTCGGCGAGGCCGACGGGCTTCCCGGACTGACGGTGGACAGATTCGGCGATCTTCTGGTTTCCCAGGTCCTATTTTACGGGATGGAAACGCGGAAGGCCGTGCTTTACGAGGAGCTCGTTTCGCTCCTCTCCGAAAAGGGCGTGACCGTCCGTGGGATTTTTGAGCGCAACGATTCCGCCCTCCGGGCGCTCGAAGGGCTGAAAAGTGAAAAGGGATGGTACGAGGGTCTTCCCCACCCCGGTTCCGCCGAGACCGAGATCGTCGAAAACGGCGTCCGCTATCTGGTGGATCTCGAAAACGGACAGAAGACGGGCTTCTTCCTGGATCAGAAATACAACCGTCTGGCGGCGGCGCGCCTTGCGAAGGGCCGGACGGTGCTCGACTGCTTCACCCACACCGGTTCCTTCGGTCTGAACGCCGCCATGGGCGGCGCGAAGCACGTGACCTGCGCGGATATTTCCGAGGAGGCGGTCTCCATGGCGAAGGCGAACGCGGAGCGCAACGGCCTATCCGGCCGGATGGATTTCCTCACCGCCGACGTGTTCGAGCTTCTGCCCAGGCTCCTTGCCGAGCATGCGCCTTACGACTACGTGATCCTGGATCCTCCGGCCTTCACCAAAAGCCGCCGCACCGTAAAGGACGCGGCCCGCGGTTATAAGGAGATCAATTACCGCGCCATGCGTCTTCTTCCCCGGGGCGGGCTGCTTGCCACCTGCTCCTGCTCCCATTTCATGACGGCTCCGCTTTTCGAGGAAGCGGTGAAAAGCGCCGCCGACGACGCCGGCGTGTCCCTGAAGCTGATCGAGGCGAGGCGCCAGTCGCCCGACCATCCGGTGATCCTCGGGATGCCCGAAAGCGATTATCTGAAATTCTATCTTTTCCAGATCGTCTGACCCGGTTTTCGGTCCGGCATGCGCCTCCGTCCGGAGGCCGCCGGCCCGGTCGGTCCGCATAAAAAAACGAAAGAGCTTCGGCGGGGTTGATTCCCCGCCGAAGCTTTTCCCTGTATTCACAGAAGTTTTTCAATCCGGAGGTTCGGTCCCGGCAAAGCCGGACAGGGGATCGGCCCCGGTGATCCCGGCGAGCGCCGCGGCGATTTCCCGTGCGGTCGGCGGAAGCTCTTCCGCGCATTCGATCTTCCGCAGACACCTGCCGCTGGAACAGACCTTGATCATCTTGCGCGCCTCTCCCGGAGCGGCTTCCGGGCTCTCATCCCGGTCCGTTTCCCGCGCGAACCTTTCAAGCAGGCCGAAGAGCGCCTTTCCCTCCCGGTCGGGAAGCGGCAGGATCTTTCCTCCCGCGAAGCCGTTCCCGTCAAAATATCTGATCTGTATCTCCCTTGCGAACACGCGCGTGACCGCGCGTCTGAACCCTTCCGTTCCTTCCGGCTCTCCGTTTTCCCACGCGACCGTCGCGGTCGTGACAGGATGGACCGCATCGGCGCCGGGAACGTTCTTTCTCTTCTTCATCTTTACGGTATCCTCCGCTCCGTCCGTCTGTCCGTCCGTTTCGTCTTCGACGGTCCACCGGCAGACCCTCGGTCTCCGGGGGCACCGGGAACAGGGCGGAAGCTCGCCGAGGCCTTCCCGCAGGAATTTTGCGATGATCGCGTATCCGTCCTCCAGCCTGTACAGCGTCGCATCCGCGCCGCCGATCCTTTCGCGGCGGTCGATCGCCGCCATGAAAGGCGCGTAGGCCGCGCCGTCGTCGATGGGACAGGAGCCGTCCCGCCACGACCAGGTGTGGGCCATGATCTCCCGCCCGTCCGCAAGGCGCACGGGGTATCTTTCGCCCCGGAGGCGGAGACAGGGCGCTCCTTCGCAGGATTCCACCACGTGATGGAAGGTATTGCTCCCGTATCCGACGCCCAGGAGCAGACACCAGCCGCCGTCCTTCATCAGGCGGTAATACGGGGAATCGACGCCCATCGCGGAGGTCTTCTGATGGTCCTCCGTATATCTTCCGGCGTCCTTTCCCCAGGCGGCGAAGGCGTGGGTCGGATTGACGCTCCGGAGGACTCCCGGACGGCGCCAGAAGGCGTCCGCTACGGCTCCGTTGGTCGTCGGGGTGCGGAGAACGTCGAAAATCTCCCCCTCGTCGTAGGGGGCTTCGTGGTTGAAGGAAGGCATCAGCAGCGTGCCTTCGGAGGTCAGGAGTTCGGTCAGCGCGTCGATCACCGTATCCGCCCCGCCCTCGACGTAGCCGAAGCGGCTCAGCGAGGAATGCACCAGGACCTTCATTCCCGCCCGGACGCCGAGCTTTCGAAGCCCCCGCTTCAGGTCGTCCTTCGTCACACGGGGCACGGGCTTTCCCGTCTCAGGAAAGGCCGCGGTCTTTTCTGTTTCCATATGCTCTCTCCTTCCCCTTTCCCGGCTCTCCGGACGCGCAGGATCTCCGGGTCTTCATTCGTGTTCCAGAACGCCTCCGCGCAGAAAGAGGCGCACGTCGGCGAGCTCCGGGAGACGCGCGTCGTGCGTCACCGCAATCACGAGCTTTCCCCGTTCGCGCGCAAGCGAAACGAGGATATCCGCGATCACCCGAGACGTCCCCCTGTCGAGGTTCGCCGTCGGCTCGTCCGCGAGAAACACCGGGTTGTCCAGCGCCATCGCCCGGGCGAACGCCACGCGCTTCTGCTCGCCGCCGGAGCATTCCGACGGGAAGTGGGAGGCAAGCTCCCCGTCGAGCTTGACCTCCTCAAGGTATTCCAGCGCCTTTTTCTTCGCCGACTCTCCGTCAAGGCCCTTGAGAAGCATCGGATAGGTCACGTTTTCCAGCACCGTCCGCCCTTCGAACAGATAGTTCGCCTGCGCCACGGCGGCGGCTGCGTTCCGCCGGTAGGAGGTCAGATCCCGGACCGGTTCCCCGTCCATGAGAAGCTCTCCCCTGGTCGGAAGGGCAAGTCCCGAAAGCAGGGTGAGAAGCGTGCTTTTGCCCGCGCCGGATTCTCCCTCGATCGTCGTGAGCTTCCCCGACGCGAAGGATTCGGTCACGTTCTGGAAGATCATCCGCTTTCCCCGGGGATATTTGAAGGACACGCCTTTCAGTTCCAGTTTACTCATATTCTTTCTCCTTCAGTAACAGAAGCGGACGGAGCGCCGTGAGGAACGCCGTGACGGCGGCGGTGAGCGCCAGAGTCCCCGCGAGATGCCATAAGGCCATGCCCCACGGCAGATGCGGTCCGAGCGGCGTCAGAAGCATCAGGAGAGAAAGGAGATATCCCGGCAGGGAAAGCGCAAAGGAGGGAAGCCAGATCCCGAGGAAGACCGCGCTTCTCCTCTCTCCGAAAAACAGCCGGACTCCGATCTCATTGCGGAGACCGAGCAGAGCGATGATCTCGATCAGATAGGCCACGGCGGGCAGGATCGTGCGGAAGAGTTTTCCGAAGAATTCCGCCGAGTCGACCGATTTTTCCAGCGGCTTCAGCATCCCGTCGATCTCCGAAGCGTTGTAGTTGACCATGACGTCCCGGTTCCGGTCCTGGGGATTCGGGGTGTTGACGATCGCCTGCAGCTTCTGTTCGATCCCGGAAAGTTCGCGGTTGAATTCTTTTTTCAGATCGAAATGCACGTCGTTCATCCAGAAGGTCTGATTGGCAAACATGTTGTTCCAATCGAGAAGGCTGTCGAAATCTTCCTCCGGCATATACGCCTGCGAAGCGTCGGTGATCGCCGCGACCGGGATCTCGCGGGACCGTTTGGCGTTGCCGATCCCCATGGTATTCGCGTATACCGTAAGGGTTTCCCCGACCTTGACGCCGTATTTCTCCGCCGTTTCGCGCGGGAGCCAGATCCCTTCGGAAAGAGTTCCTTCGACCGCGCGGATCCCGGCGGCCTCGGGATCGCAGGTCCAGACAACCGTCATACGTTCGCCGAATCGGTTCTCGTCCATCAGGACCGACGCGGACAGATTGCCGCATTTGAAGTTTTCAAAATACTCCATGTGCTCGATCTCCCGGAGCGCGTGCAGAGAGATCGAAAAGCCGCTGGAAAGGCTTCTTCTTCCTGCGTTGAGCAGGAAATGGACGTCCAATTCCTCATAGACCCGGTCGATGCGGGCGCGGTTCGACGACGCGGTCCTGTCCATCCACGCCGCGGAGAGAAGGAGCAGCAGGACGGCGGCCGCGAGCGCGATCCAGGCCACGCGCCGTCTCAGGATCGGAAGAAGGTTTTCTTTTCTCACAGCTCAGCCTCCGAACCTCCGGCGGTCGGTGACGAGGACCGCCGCAATGACGACGAGAGCGTAAAGGACGAGTTCCGCGGCGGCAAAGAGCGCCATGCTCCCCCACGCCCCGGCGGAGAGATTTTCCGGTGCGAGGAAGGGAACGAGCTTCGTCTTCCCGATCGCGAGTATCCCCAGCGCCGAAAGCGCGAGCGAGACGGCCGCCACGACGCCGAAGGCGCGGAAATAGAGCCCCGCAGCTTCGCGCTTTTTTGCGCCGAGACGGCGCTCCGCGATATAGTCGCTCCGCCAGAAAAGGATGAGCGATCCCGCCGCGATCAGAAGACCGACCGCCAGCGCGATCCCCGCGGTGAGAAAGGTCGAAAGGGTCTTCGACTGCAGCTCCTCGAAATCCTTCTCCACGTCGGCGTAATCGGGACGCGCCATGACGACGCGGTATCCCGCTTTTGCGAGGAGCGTCTCCGTCTCAAAAAGATAGGATTCGTAATCGTCCTTGCGGACGGTAAAGGAAAAGAGATACGGCAGGACCGGCACATACGCGCGGTCCGCAGGGGCGGGGATCAGGATCTCGCCGAGATAGAAATAAGCGGTATCCGCGTCGATCCCCCATCCCTCGTCGTTTTTGTAGCTTCCGACGATCTCATATTCCTCTGCGGGACCGAAATCGAGCGGTTCGCTTTCCGCAAAGATCGTCGGGACGCCGCTTCGCCCGACGGAAGCGGAACTGACGCCGTCGGCCAGGGAAAGAAGGAGCGTTTCGCCGACCCTTTTCCGGAGGACGTTCAGAAGCGAAAGCGGACACATGCAGACCTTTTTCCCCGCGTCCTTTTCGGTGAGTGCGCGGCCCGATACGACCCGCATCAGATTATTGCGCCACGGCAGGAGCATGTCGAGCGACGGGATCTCCACCACCGCGGTCATGTCGAGGATACCCTCCAGCCGCTCCGCGTAAGGTCCCAGACCGTGTTTTTCCATGATCTTCCGGGCAAATTCCTCGTCGGAAAGCGCTTCATCCCCGGGCTCTTCCCCGAAGACCTGGGTCCTTTTGAAATCCATATAGATCCCGTCGGCCGGGCTGTGCGTCTCGTGGGGCATCAACCCGAAGATGAAATACCGCTCGCCGTGGTGATAAGCGGGAGGCTCGTCCATCGGGGGAAACATCATCGTCGGGAAAACGGCGTATTCGGCGAAGGTGATTCTCACCGCATCCGGATCGCCCGCGGCGAGATAGGTGGGGCGGAAGCGGACACGGTTGGGGTATCTGGCGCTGTTGCCCACGACGTAAGGCTCGCCCGTCACGCGGCCGACGATCATGGCGTAGCTCGCGGCGTCGCCCGCCACGCAGCGCTTCCCTCCGCCGAATCTCGCCGTGTGCGTCACGGCGAATTCCACCTTCTCGACGCAGGGAGAGGCTTCGAGGATGGCGACGGCGTCCTCACCCACGGGATCCTCGTTCCGAAAAAGGCCGGAATAGCCCGCGCCGTTTTCGCTCTCGGCGGCGCGGGTGACCGTCCCGGTATAGAAGCGGTTCTCCATGGCCTTTTCCATGGCGGCGCGGGTTCCGGTCAGCTGCAGGCCTTCGACGACCGTGAAGAGGATCACGACGAGATTCGCCAGGGAACAGAGCAGGAGCTTATAAGGCTTTCTCACAAGGAGCCGCGCGGGATGGATCTTTTTCGTCATAAGCCTCTCTCCCCCCTTTCCCGGGCCGCGTCTCAGGTACGCCTTTTTTCTTATACGGTTATCCTGCCGTTCCGGGGATCATTTCCCGTTCACGACGTTCTGCGGCTTGCCCGCAAGGAACGCCCTGACATTCGCAACGGCGGCGCTCGCCAGGCGCTGCCTTCCCTCCACGGCAGTCCAGGAGATGTGCGGGGTGATATAGCAGTTTTTCGCCGAAAGGAGCGGATTGTCCGGGGCGATGGGCTCGTCTCTGACCGTATCGAGTCCCGCGGCGTAGACCTTTCCGCTGTTCAGGGCTTCGGCCAGCGCCTCCTCGTCGATCAGAGCGCCGCGGCTGTTGTTGATCAGGATGACGCCGTCCTTCATTTTGGCGATCGCCGCCCGGTCGATCATATTCTCCGTTTCGGGAAAGAGCGGGCAGTGCAGAGAGATCACGTCGGAGGAAGAGAGCAGTTCGTCCAGGGATACGTAGCGCAGCGCGCCGTTTTCGAGGCCGGGATCCTGATTTACGTCGCAGGCCAGGATCTTCATCCCGAAAGCTTCCGCGGCGCGCGCCACGATCCGGCCGATCCTGCCCATCCCCACGATCCCCATCGTCTTGTTCTCCAGCTCGATGGAGGGATAATCCCAGAAGCACCAGTCCTCCGGTCCCGACCGTCTGCCCTTCCGGACCTCACGGTCGTGATAACCGACGTGATTCGTGATCTCCAGCAGCAGGGCGACGGCGTGCTGTCCGATCCCCTCGGAGCCGTAGGACGGCACGTTGGATACCGTGATCCCGCGCTCTCCGGCCGCCCGGACGTCCACAGTGTTGTAGCCCGTCGCGATGACCGATATCATCCTGAGCTTCCCGCATTCCCGGAGCATCTCTCCTGTGAGGCGGGTCTTGTTGAGAAGAACGATCTCCGCGTCGCGGATGTGATCCAGAGCCTCGCTCTGCGGGACCCTGTCGTTCATTTCCACGTCGCCCAGAGCAAAAAGCTCCGACCAGTCGATCTCGCCCGGGTTTTCGCGGGGCTTGTCCAATACCACGATCTTCATCGGGATCACTCCATTTCCGAAAGCGCGTCGAACACCTGATTGAAGCCCCGGAGGAACAGGACGTTGTCGGTGCACGCCCAGAACACGTTGGCTCCCATTTCCAGATAGGTCCTCGCGACGATCTCGTCGTCGCAGAAAATGCCGCAGGATTTGTTCGCCTCCGCCGAGATGTCAAAGACCCGCCGGATCGCCTTTTTCATGACCGCGCTCCCGATGTCCCGCGGCGTGCCGAGCATGATCGACATGTCGTAAGGACCGATGATGACCGCGGCGATCTCGTCTCCGTACCGTTCCAGCATCTCCGGAAGGTTGTCGATCCCCTTCTGCGATTCGATCTGAATGAAGAGGAACCGGCCCTTCTGATATTCTTCAAAGCTTTCTCCGTCGCGGAACTGACCGTGTCCGCCGCAGCCGGTCTTGCCCACCGGCGCGAAACGCATCGCGTTGACGGCGTCGGCGACCTGCTCCGCCGTTTCGGTGCGGGGAAGCATGATCCCGTCCGCGCCCAGATCGATCGCCCGGGCGATCAGATGGTATTCGTAGTTCGGCACCCGGACGAAGGACGGCAGACCGATCAGCCGGCAGACCTGCAGCGAGGGGATCATGTTTTCGTTGTTGTACACGCCGTGTTCCGCGTCGAACAGGATGAAATCCAGATCGTCGCGGTTCATCTTTTCAACCATCAGGGGACTGTTGATCACCGTCATGTTCGTGCCAAGCACCTTTTTGCGTGCAAGGAGCTTTTCCCGAAGCCGTTCGTATTTGTTCATCTTCCCGATCCTCCGTTTTCGTATTCTGATTCAGACTCTTTATCTGTATGCGACAAGAAACTTCCGCGCCGCCGCGCGGATGACCGCGTTCCCGTTTGCGAGAAGCGGCATGCCGTGGCCCGAAAGGATCACGTCGGGGGAAAACTCCTGCGCGGCAAATTCAAAGCTCTTCCGGAGCTTCACGGGATCGTAGTCCGGGCTTCCCTTCCAGCACAGCAGGACGTGATCGTCGATCTCCCGGTCAAAGGAAAACGTGTCGCCGGTGAAAAGGACCGTTCTGCCGGGTCTGCCGCCGGTCTGCTCTCCGACGTCCTCCATCTCGAAAAAGGAGCTGCCGTCGGTGTGGCCCGGGAGCGGATAAGCCGTGAGACGGAAGTCTTCAAATGCGAACGCGCTCCTTTCGGAAAACACGGCGTCCGCTTCACAGGGCGGATAGGTCCACCCCTCCCCGTACGGGGTCCGGTCCGCCCGGAAGCCGCCTTCTCTCAGCCAGTGCGCGTCCCCTTCCGCGACGACGAGCTTCGCGCCCTTTTTCTGAAAATACGCGGCGCATCCCGCATGGTCCGCATGTCCGTGCGTGAGAAAAAGGCGCGTGACCGGGAGATCGCCCATGCCCCATCGACGGAGCGACGCCTCAATCACCTCCGCGGCGCAGGGTTCCCCGCTGTCCACAAGGGCGACGCTCTTTTCTCCGCGGATGGCGTAAACGTTGCCCAGAAGGTCGTAGTTCGCGCCGGATACGAGATAAACCGATTTTGTGATCTGCATGTTCTTCCTCCTTGCGCCGCAGCCCGGCGCGTGTTTCAGGGAAGCCGGTAGCGCAGGAACAGATACTGGTTTTCTTTGGAAAAGCGCGCGGCGAGGGTCCCGCCGGGGCCGATCTCTTTTCCGGTCTCCCCTTCTCCGTTGGAGGCGATGAGATCCGTTTCGATCCTGCCCGCGGGAAGCGGGAGCCGGAAGATGGTTTCGGTTTCCCCGTTCAGCTCCCGGAGAAGGATCAGGTATCCCTCCTTTTCGCCTGTCTTCGCCAGGAAGCCGGTGAAGGCCCTGCCGTCCGGCTCTTCCCCCACCGGGATCACCTCGGCGCGGAAGAGCGCCTCCCGGTGCGGCTTCCACAGAGCGACGATCCTCCGGAGCGCCAGGGCGTCCTCCTCTTCGAGGTTCTGCATTTCAAACCAAAGAAGCGGATGGGACACCATGACCGACGCGAAAAGATAATCGATTTCGTAACGCGCCGGGGCGAAGGGCTCGCCGCCGTATTTTTCCGGATGACGGCGGGGATTCAGCACCTCGAACTGCAGCATGTTCGCAGGCAGGATCCCGGAAAGCATCCAGAGATTCCGTAGCGTGCGGTACGGGAAGTAGTTGCCCCAGTCGGTATACCGGTTTTCCACGAACTGGATGCCGTATCCGGCCTTGAAGAGATACCCGAACCGCTCCAGCGCGGTCACGTCGAGCTGCAGGAAAAAGCCGTCGGCCGTAAGCCGTGCGAGAAGTCCGGAAAGATTCCTTTCGCCCGTTTTGTTCCCGAGGGTGATGCCGTCCAGCTTATAGGCGCGGATACCGTATTCCCGGTCGAACGCCTCCAGGATCTCAGCGTCCTTTTCCCAGTTCCGGAAACCGTCCGCGGGATCGGGACAGAACCAGAGCCCGAGCCCGACCCCGCGCCTACGGGCTTCTTCCGCCGCGGGCGCGAAGCCATGCGGGAAGCGCTTTTCGTCGATCGACCAGTAATCGTCGGCCGCCGCGTGATAACCTTCCCAGATATGCTCCATATACCGGTCGGGATCGGCGATGGCTCCCTTGTTCCATCCGTCGTCGACCGTGAGGAAATCGGCGCCGAGCGCCTCCGCCGCCCGCAGCTCCTCCTTCAGGAAATCGTCCGAAAGAGATTTTTCGCAGTTCCGGTCCCCCCAGGTGTTGGCCATCACCACGAGGCGGCCCTCCCCCTTCCGCTTCCGCGCAAGGAGCTTTCTGAACGCCGGAAGAAGGATCGCGGGGTCGCCGGCGCCTACCGTGGCGCCGTAGGCTTCGTCCTCTTCGCCGGGAGTGAGCGCGGCAAAATCGACGCCGGTCCCGTAAAGGACCGCCTCCTCCTGCGTGACCGTCAGGGTGTGATCCGGTCTTCTGAGGTGCGAGGCGCCGCAGGGCGCGTTTTTCGCGGCGAAGAGCGCGGGGCCGCCCGCAAGCGGCGTCATGAGAAAGATATCCCCTCTGTACCGGTTGGGATGGCGCGGATACGGGAGATCGCTCTCCCGCTTTACAAGAGTGTCGCAGTAATCGCTGTTTTCAAAAAGCTCGATCGACTCCACCCGCACGTGTCTCGAAGGCAGTCGGAACCTGTCCGCCGCGTCCAGAGCCGGGTCGGTGTCCTCCGTTCCCTTTCCCGAAAAGAGGAAATGCTCGGAAAGGAACGGCGAATCGGGCAGGATCCCGACCGCGAGGACCGCGCGGCCGTTCTCTCCCGAAAGCGCAGCCTCCACCGCGAGATACTCCTCCGAAAGGCCGCCGTCGTCCCGGATCCCGGACGAGACCGAGAATCCTTCGATCCTTCCCGCGGGAAGCGCCATGGGCGACGCGGGGAAAGAGGCCCACGCGCCGCTCCCTTTATCAAACACGCCGCCGGGAACGAGCTTCCCGTCTTCGATCCGCCAGCTTCTTTCGATCCGGGCGTTTCCGATCCGGATCCCGTCCTTTTCCGTGATGACGTAACAGTCCTTGAATTCCCGCATGCCGCCGCCTCTCTTTCCTTTCAGGCTTCTTTCCCTTTTTCGATTTCTTCGAGCATGAAACGCGCGAAAGACGCGCTTTCTTCTCTTCCCGGCGCGAAGGGCGCGCCGCCCCGGTAATCCTCCGCCGCTCTCTTCACAAAGCTATGCAGGGAGGCCGGAAGGTTCTTCCCGGCCCATTCTCCGCCCTCCGCCTTGGAAAGGACGAGTCCTTCCCGCCGGAAGGCAAGCACCCGGCAGAGATTGAGGGTCAGATAGACCGGATTCTCCGGGAGCTCCTCTTCCGCATTTTCCACGTCGGAACGGATGCTTTCCCAATACGCCTCCCGCGGGACTTCGCCGAAGACCTTCGCGGGCTCTTCGCCGCAGAGAGCCGCGCCGCGCGCCTTCAGAACGGTGAAGTGCGCCGCGAGGTCGGGATCCACTCCCTTGAAATGCGCGGCGTATTCCGCGGGGTCTTTTTCCCAACGGGCGAGATGCATCGGGGAAAAATGCAACTCGAAAGGCGTGGGAAAGACGAAGTTTTCGCAAAACTCCCTCTTTACCACGCTCATTTCGATCCCCTTGGCCGGAGCTTTTTCGTTTAGGGAGACGACCTTTTCCATGAAGCGCCGCTTTGCGGGGACGGACGGCGTTCCTTCCGTTACGACCAGAAGATCCAGGTCGCCCTTCTCCGGGCTGAAGCATCCCATGACCGCCGAGCCGTGGAGATACACGCCCGTCAGCGCGTCTCCGAAGGCTTCCCCGGCCGCCAAAGCAAATTCTTTGAGTATCTCCCTGCAGAAACCGGGCAGACCGTCCGGAATCGTTATTTCCGTACTCCTCATACGATCTCCACACCGTAGGCCGATCTCATCAGGGCAGCGATCTCCGTGCGGTAGGGCATGGAGGCCGAGCTCCCCTTCCGGGTGACCGAAAGGCTTGCGGTGCAGGCGGCGAAGCGGAGCGCGGTCTCGTCGTCAAAACCGTCCGAAATCGCCGCCGCCAGGCCTCCGGTGAAGGCGTCTCCGGCGCCGGTGGTGTCCTCCGCCTTCACCGGAAGAGCCGGAAGAACGATCTCCTTTTTTCCGTCGAAATAGCAGGAACCGCGGTCGCCCAGGGTGAGGATCACCTTTTTGATCCCTTTCCCAAGAAGGATCTCCGCCGCGCGCCGTGCGTCTTCCAACGTATTGACGGCGACACCGGTCAGGCTTTCGGTCTCGGTTTCGTTCGGCGTCAGATAATCGACCCCCGCGAAGACGGCGTCCGGCGTCTTCACGTACGGCGCGGGATTCAGGATGACCGGTATATGATATTTCTTCGCGAGAGCGATCGTCGCCTCTACCGCCGGAAGGCTGGTCTCGAACTGGCAGAGCGCCACGTCGGACGCGGCGAATTCCTCTTCCGCCGCCATGACCTCGTCATAGCCGACCTCGGCGTTCGCGCCCGGAGCGATGATGATGCGGTTCTGCGCGTTCTTTTCATCGACCTCGATCAGAGCGACGCCGGTGGCCGCTTTCTCAGACGTCCGGATGAATCCGGTGCTCATCCCCTCGCGGGCGTAATGCTCCTTCAGTACGGCGCTGAGGGTCTCCTTTCCCCAGGACCCGATCAGCCTGACCTCGGCTCCCGCCCGGGAGGCGGCCGTCATCTGGTTGCTGCCCTTGCCGCCGGGGCCGAGCCTGAACTGGGTGCCTACGACGGTCTCGCCCGCGGCGGGAAGCCGCGGCGCGTAACAGGTCAGATCGACGATCAGACTGCCGGGACCGATGATTTTTCCCATGATAATCCCCTTCCGTAAACGATTTCTTTTGCGGGATATGAAGAAAACCGCGGGATGCCCCCGCGGTTTCCGCTTGTCTTACGCTTTCGGTTCGCCTTCCACGATGGCGATCCCGGCGGAGGTGCCCAGGCGTTCCGCTCCGGCTTCGATGAGCTTCATCGCGTCCTCCCAGGTCCGGATCCCGGCGGAGGCCTTGACCTTGACCGACGGGGTGCAGTTGGCCTTCATCAGCGCGACGTCTTCCGCGGTGGCGGCACCGGCTGAAAAGCCTGTGCAGGTCTTGACGAACGAAGCGCCGGCTTCGCAGGAAGCCTTCGTCGCGAGGATCTTTTCCTCGTCGGTGAGAAGGCCGGTCTCGATGATGACCTTGACGATCTTTCCCTGAGCCGCGGCAACGACGGCGGCGATCTCGTTCCTCACGTAATCCAGATCCCGGTCCTTGATCTTCCCGACGTTGACGACCATGTCAAACTCGTCGCAGCCGGCGGCAAGGGCGTCCTTCGTCTCCGCGACCTTGATCCCGGTGGTGTTCCTGCCGAGAGGGAATCCGATCACCGTGCAGACGTTGACGCCGGTCCCCTTCAAAAGCTCTTTCGCCAGCGCGACGTCGCAGGGATTGACGCATACCGACGCGAAATCGTACTTCGCCGCGTCCCGGCAGAGCTTTTCGATATCCGCCTTGGTCGCGATGGGCTTCAGGTTGGTATGATCCACGTACTTGCTGATTTTCATAGCCGTTCTCCTCATCCGATTCGTTTTTGTTTCTGGACATAGTTATACCATATCCGCAGGAAAAAAACAAGCAGATGCGCCGCCCGCCCCGCTTCATTTCAGCCGGTCGTCGTACGCAGCCCTTTCGCCCCCGATATACTTCGGACGCGTCCTCGCCGCGGCGAGATGCGCTTCTCCGATCGCCGCAAGCGAAAGCCTTACCGGCACCGCCACCTTTTTCAGATGCATGCCGATCAGGGTGTCGCCGATATCGAGGCCCGCGTCCGCCCGGATCTCCTCCAGGACCACAGGATCCTCGAAACGCCTGTACGCGGCGGTCGCGAAGGAACCGCCTGCCTTGGGCTGCGGAACGGCGTTGACGATCTCAAATCCCTTCGCCGCCGCCCGTTCGGTCACGATCGCGCGGTTCAGATGCTCGCAGCACTGCGCGGCGAGAAAGACCCCCCTTTCGCGGAGCGCGGCGTATATCCCTTCGAAGACCGCCTCCGCCGCCTCGAAATTCGAATTGCTTCCGATCCGGTCCCCGAGGATCTCCGACGTGGAGCATCCCACAACGAGGATCTGACCGCTTTTCAGTCCCGCCTTTTCGCAGAGCTCCGAAGCCGCGTCGTAAGCCTGTTTCTTTTCCTTTTCAAACACGTTGTTCCCTCTTTTCGTGGATCGGCGCCGTCAGCGCGCGATTTCTATTCTTTCGCCGGTTTCCGGAAGGATCCTTTCCGGCGCGTGGGCGTAAAAGATCCTCTTCGGGCGAAAGGAGAGAACGCGGTCCCAGTCCTCTTTGAGCGCCGCGTTTTCTTCGTAAGCCGCGAGATACTCCAGGGGCTCCAGATCCCCGACGAAGGCGTCGCCGTCGTCAAGGATCAGAGAGACGCTGTCCCGGCTGTGGCTCGGCGTGGGAACGATCCTGCCCGAAATGCCGAGGCGCACGAGAAACGCGCGGCTTTCTTCCGGAGCGACGACGGTCGCCTCCTCTTCCCGGACCGGCTCGTACGGGATCCCGTCCCGGGCGAAAATGCCGTCCGGGAAATGGACCGCATCCTTCTGCCGGTCGATCAGGAGAAGCTTCACGCCCTTCCCCGTCAGGCTTCCGATCAGCCCCGCGTGATCCGGATGATAATGCGTGGCCATCACGTAATCGATATCCCGGAGAGCGACCTTCTTTTCTCCGATCGCACGATAAAAGGCCGGCAGCGTCCCCGCATAACCGGTGTCGACCAGAAGGCCTCCGGATCCGCCGCGGATATAATACGCGGAGGTGGCGCGAATCCGCAGTCTCGTCATCCCCGGATCCCCCAGAGGCCGGGATCCGGACGGGACTTTTTCCGCGGCGCCGGAAGCTCCGGAAGCATGGCGTTCAGAAGCTCCGCGAGAAAATCCCGGTCGTCGACGTCTTCCACGAGGATCATCTCTTTCGCGCCTTCGTACGGCGTTTCCGCCGGCGCGTCCGGCATCATCCTCCTCGCGGAGGCGGTCGGCTTCACGAGGAACCGGTCGTCAAAGATCCCGCCGACGATCTTCCCCTGATAGTAGAGGATATACTCCCCCATCATCGCCCTGTGGGAAATGCCCTCGAGAGACGAGAGCTGTTCCAGGATGAATTCCAGATACTCTTTGCTTGACGCCATGTTTCCCCTCATTCTCCGTGAAGGCTCTTCAGGATAAAATCCGCCGCTTTCGTCTGCTGTTCTTCCGCAGAGATCCTCGCCTCGCCGTCGCCGGTCTGCCGTCCGTAGGCTCCGAACTGCGCGTGATTTCCGCCTTCTATTTCGTATTCCGCCGCATAGTCGGAGGCGAACGCGCGTCCCTCCGCCAGCTTCTCCCGGTTCAGGACGCCGTCCTCCGATCCGTAGACGAGGATCTCCAGATCCTGCCTGTCGAGGGGCTTCGTCGGATAGGCGGCGCACAGGACAACGCCCGAGAGCTCCCCGTGCCCGGCGGCGTAGACCGCCGCCATGGCGCCACCCAGGGAATGCCCGCCGACGAACCAGCGGTCATACCCGTAAAGAGAGCGGATCCCGTCAGCCTTGTCGATCCCGAAGAAGGCCAGGCGGAACGGCATACGGACGAGGCAGACGTCAAGCCCTTTTTCGGCGAGCAGGCGCAGAAAAGGCGCGTAGGCCGTCTCCTCCACCTTGGCGCCCGGATAGAAGATCAGCGCGTCGCCCGTTCCGGGTCCGTCGAAATACCACCCGTATCCGGTTTCGGAGACGGAGACCGTCCCGTCGGAGACGAGAGCGTCCCGCGCCGTCTCATCCGCGTGATAATAGATCCCCACGTAGAGGAAGAAGGCTCCCGCCAGGAGGGCGAGAAGAGCGGGAGGCAGGATCCACAAAAGCCGTTTCTTTTTCATGAAGCTCTTTCCCCTCTTCCGGCGATATTACATGCGCCAGACGGCCTCGACCGTCCATTCGTCCCGCATGCGGAGCACAAAATCCCCGCGGAGCAGCCTGTTTTCCTCTCCGTCGCGCACCATCAGGAAGTGAGTCGTCGTGAGATACCCGTTCACGTGCCGCGCGTTCCAGACGTTCACGCCGAGAAGCGCGCAGGGGCCCTTCAGGACGATCTCGTTCTTCCGGAGCGCCTCCCGGACGATCCTTTCGGTTTCGCCGTCGTAGGCCGCGGCCGCGTCGGACAAGGCGCGGAAGAAGCCGTCTTTTCCGGGAAAGGACCCGCCGGAAGACGCGGCGTTTTCCAAAAGCGGCAGGATCGCCGGACGCCGGACGGGATCGAAATCATAGAGTCCCGCCCCGCGCAGGGCGTCGATCAGGAGCGCGCCTGCGGCATAGCAGGAGATCCTGACCGGGAAGAGAGATTCCGGCGCTGCGAGATCCCGGCGCATGCCGTCCTCAAGCTCCGCCGCCTTTTCCGGATCAAGTCCGCCGAGGACCTGCCACTCCACGTAATTCGCGGTCCCTTCGATTTCTTCGACCTCGCTCTCATAGGCAAACTCGTACGGGAACTTCTCCTGCCGGTACTTCCGGTGCGCAAGGAGCTCCCGGATCCCGTCTTTGTCCGGCCTTTCCCGGAGCGAAAGAAGCAGTTCGTTTTCCCGCAGCTTGACGGAAAGGTTTTCGGCGCTGTATGCGTATCGTGACAGGGCTTCCAGCTCGTGGGCCCAGCAATCCCAGCCCTCGACCGTCTGGAAGCCGTGGAACATCTCATGGACGATCTTCGAAGTCAGGACGGAGATCGGGAGTTCTTCCGCGACCATCCAGATCGCGATCTGCTCTCCGTTGTAAACGATCGACGTGTTCGCCGTGAATGCGTCGGTCTTTTCGACGAACCGTCCGTCGAAAAAGCAGGTCTCCTCATCGTACAGGGCGAATTTCAACGGCCTGAAGCCGGGCCATATGCTTTCAAAATCCAGCTTCCGGATCGTATCCCGAACCTTTCCGTACAGCGTTTCCAGATCCATTTCCATTCCTCCCTTGTCAGGTCCGCGTTCCCGTCCCGTTCCTGTGAGGCCGGCCGGATCGCCGGCTCGCCCGCACGGCTCCGGACCGGCTGTATCCATTATACTATACCCCGTGGGCGAAAGCAACAGGAGGCGTGAATACGAAAGCGGAGCCCGAAACGGGCTCCGCCGGAAATATGCGCTTTTTCGTCAGATCAGCGGCTTTCCTTCCCATTCCTTTGCAGGACGCGCTTCCAGAAGCTTCGCCACCGTGGGCGCGATATCCTTGATGGAACCGCCGGGGTATTCCCTGCCCTTTTCAAAGCGCGGGCCTTCGCAGAAGATCGGGATGGTCATGTCCTCCGGCAGATCGCTGCCGTGACCGCGGTCGTGGCCGCCGTGGTCGGCGGTCAGGATGATCGTATAGTCCTTCGGGATCTCCCGGTAGAGCTTTTCCACGCAGCCGATCGCGTTGTTGACTACCTTGAGATAGGTCTCGCTCATCCAGCCGGTATCGTGGCCGCCCAGCTCGTCGGTTTCCCCCAGATAGAGGAACAGAAAATCGGGGGCTTCTTTGTTGATATAATCGATGGCGGCGTCGGTGATCAGGTTGTCGGTGCCGTGCTGCTTGTGCTGGTTGATGCAGAGAGCCGTGTGCAGATGATCGGGCCGGGAGAGGTCGCGGAGCTCTTCCCAGGTATAGAAGAAGGCGCACTTTTTGTCCTGGGCATCCAGCCGGTCTACAAGCCCCTCAATGGGCCGCACCTGCGGGACGTACAGGTTGGTGGTGATGCCGTGGCGATCCGGATCCACGCTGTGGAAAAGCGACATATGGCACGGGAGCGTGACCGAGGGCATGACCGTGCGGGCCGTAAGAGAATAGGCGGAGATCTTTTTCAGTTCTTCTACGAAAGGATGCCCGCACTGAATCAGCCCGTCGGGCCGCATGCCGTCCACCAGGACGAGAACGATTTTTTCAGACATATTCTTATCCTCCGTTTTTCTCGGGGTTTGCCTCACGGCAAAAACAAAAGCCGCGGGACGGAAGCTTTCGCGGCCGGGCCGCATTCGCCGGAACCGCGAGCGGCACGGAAGCCGCTTCGCTTTTCAAAGCCCTGACCGGAAGCGCCGCCGAAACGGCAATCCCCGCTTCCGACTGCATTCTAATATAAGCGTCGGGGTTTGTCAACACCCCGGAGGAGAATCGACGGGTTCTCCTTCGATATCCTCCCGCGGGACGCCTGCTCATTTTTCCAGTATCAGGCAGTCCCCGGCGCCGTCCGCTTTCAAAACGCACTTGCCGCCGATCCGGAATTCCTTCAGATTGCCTGCCGCGAGCCTTTCTATCCCGCCGTCCTCTCCGATCCTGACGGCCATGACGCCCCGAAAGGTCGCACGGCAGGGAAAGCCTCCCGCCGGAAAATCATACGTGCAGAACTCCGTATCTCTGATCGAATCGCCGTTCGCAATCACGACCGAGCCGTCCTCCAGAACGCACCCGTCGGGGATCGGGTTGGCTGTCAGCTTCATCTCTTCCGGGATATCGCAGTCTTCTTTCAGCGTCACTTCGGAAGCGCCGTCCAAAGAGACCGGATTTCCGTCGAAATCCCGCGTCAATCCTCCGATGATCCTTACGTCGCAGCCGTCCCGGATCGCGCTCCCGAGAAACGCCAGGACCTCTTTCTTCGAATATTCGGGATAGAGATACAGCAGCTTGTCAAACGTGTGCCCGCAGTAATCAAAGCGGCGGCCCTTTCTGGTGATCCTGCCGTCGCAGAGCGCCTCGCCCGGCGCCAGCGCGTTGAGATATCCCCTTTCCCGCCGGAACAGGAAAAGACTGCCGGCGTGACGCCGGCAGTCTTGCCAGAAGCATGAGGATCCTCATGCCGGATCCGGGAAGCGGGGGATACGGTGCGGACCTCTTACCGGTCCCACGGCAGGACTTCCCAATCCTCCGGCGGATCGCCGATATCGGGAACGTCGAGCACCCTGCCGCCCTGCATGGCGGACTGATGCCCCAGGAGTCCGGGGTAGTTGAACCG
>JAFRWU010000075.1 GCA_017441705.1 Clostridia bacterium
CGCGGCTTTTCTTTTTGCTTTTTCTTTTTCGCCATGGCTTCGCGCCTCCTTTCATCACGACTCAGTATACACATTTTTCGGGGAAAATGCGCTTTCCGGCAAAAAAGGCCCGTTTTGCGGCACGAAAAGCAGAGCTTCCCCGCCTTCCGGGAAAGCGGGGAAGCGTAGGGACGGGCATTGCCCGTCCGCCTTTTTGATTGCCGCACTGTTTTCCGGAGCAGAGCGGCTTTTACAAAGGAAGAATGACCTCGGTGGTGAATCCGCCGTCCTCCGACGCGCGGGTCAGATAGCCGCCGTATTTTTCGACCAGCCGGTCCACGCTCCAAAGGCCGAGACCGCCCCCGTCGGCCTTGGAAGAGAGAAAGCCCGTGCCGGTCTTCTTCTTTTTCCCGCCGGAGGCGTTGGTGAAGCAGAGATACAGATGGGTACCCTTTTTCGGGACGATATAGATGCGCACGAACCGCTTTTCCTTCGGCAGGAGGCGGCAGGCCTCGATGGCGTTGTCCAGAAGGTTTCCGATGATGATCGAAAGATCCACGTCGGACACCGGAAGGGAAGGAGGTACGGCGGCCGTGACGTCCGCCGGGATCTCTTCGGCGGCCATCAAGGCAAGCTTGCTTCCCAGGATCGCGTCCACCATGGTGTTGCCGGTGCGATAGACCCGGTCCACCGAGAGAAGATCCTGATTGATTTTTTGCAGAAAGCTTTTGGCTTCGGCGGTTTTGCCCTCGTCCAGAAGCGCCGAGAGGGTCTGAATGTGATTGTGGTAATCGTGCCGCCAGGCGCGCATTTTCCGGTACATGCTCTCCACCTCGCGCGCGTGGTTTTCCATCAGGGACGCCTGATAGAGGGCGATCTTATCCTGCTTTTTCATACCGTCAGCTCCTCCGGAAATAGGCGATCAGGGCGCGGTTCAGCTCGTCGTACAGACCGCGGCCCAGGGGAAGGACGGTCCCGTCTTCCAGGGTGACGGCGGCGTGAGATACCGCCTTGATGAGGCGGAGCGGGGCAAGATAGGAACGGGAGACGCGGAAAAAATCCTCGCCCAGAAGGATTTCCGCCTCCGGAATGGTGGCGCGCAGACGTTTTTCTCCCGTCCGGGTGTGGAACCGGACGTAATGCCCGTCCGATTCGGCGTAGAGGATATCGTCGAAGAGGACCCGCTCGGTCTCCCGGCCGGAGGACAGAAAAAGATAACGCGGGACGCGCAGAAGACGGTCCGCCGCGCGGTCGAGTACCTCGAAGAGCTTTTCCTCCTTCACCGGCTTGAGGAGATAATGGATCGCGCCGACCTCGTAACCCTCCTGCATGAAATCGGGGAATCCGGTGATGAACAGGATCTCGCTTGTCCGGTCGGTTTCGCGCAGCTTTTTCGCGAGCCCGACCCCGTCCATTCCGGGCATTTCGATGTCCAGAAGCAGAATATCCCACCCGCTCCGGTCTTCCCGGGCGAAAAGGAGGGCTTCGGCGGAGGGATAGGAATCCAGCAGGAGATCGTGACCGCGGGAAGTCGCCCAGCGGCGGGCCATCCCGCCGAACGACGCGAGGACCGGGGGATCGTCGTCGCAGATCGCCATCGAAAGACGCACGAAACCGCCTCCTTTCCGTGAGAGCTTATACCGCCCGGTTTGCCGCGCGGAATCAGATCGCGCGGGTGTAATGCTTCAAATACCCCTTTTCCTCGTCCGAGAGGAAGGGGGAGACCTTTTCATAGACCATGGCGTGGTAGGCGTTCAGGCGTTCTTTGTCGCGGAAGGAGAGAAGAGAAGGCTCCACCGCGTCCAGGTCGATGGGCACGTAGGTCAGGTTTTCAAAACGCATGAACTGGCCGAATTCGTTCTTTTCGGCCTTGCGGCACAGAAGCTCGCTTTCGATGCGGATGCCGTACTCGTTTTCCAGATAGTATCCCGGCTCGTCGGAGGTGATCATCCCCTCCTCCAGCACGGTTTCGGCCTTTCCGGGAACGCTCTTCCAGCGGAAGGCGTTCGGTCCTTCGTGGACGCTCAGGATATGTCCGACGCCGTGGCCGGTGCCGTGCTTGTAATCGAGGCCCTCCTCCCACAGGGGGAGCCTTGCCAGAACGTCAAGATTGTATCCGCCGGCGCCGTGGAGGAACCGCGCCGAGGCGAGATTCAGGTGCCCGATCAGAACGAGGGTGAAATCCCGCCTCATCCGGCCGGTCACCGGTCCCAGGGCGAAGGTGCGGGTGATGTCGGTGGTCCCCTCCAGATAATGGGCGCCGGAATCCACCAGAAGGAGCCCCTCGGGCGCCAGAGACAGATTGCTTTCGGGCGTCGCGCCGTAGTGGATGATGGCGCCGTGAGGGCCGTAGCCCGCGATGGTGGAAAAGCTCAGCTCCAGGAAGCCCTCGTTCTCCCGCCGGAACGCCTCCAGACGGTCGGCGGCCGAGATCTCGGTCATCGGGATCTTTCCCACGTTGTTTTTCAGCCAGATCATGAACTTCGTCACGGCCACCGCGTCCTTCAGATGCGCGCGGCGGGTGTTCTCGATCTCGACCGGGTTTTTCACCGCTTTCAGAAGAGCGGTGGGATTCTTCCCGCGGATCAGCTTTGCGTCCTTCGGCAGGGAGGAGGCGATCCGGGAATTGACCGTGCCGGGATCGAGAAGGACCGGGATCCCGGCGGGCAGCGACGCGATATAGTCGTAAAAGCTTCCGTAAGGCCGGACGCCGACGCCCGCGGACGCAAGCGCGTCCCGGACGGCGGGAGAAAGCGCCTTTTCCTGCACGAACCAGAGACATTCGCTTTCGCTCAGGGCGAGATAGGAGAGGATCACCGGGGAATGGGCCACGTCGTCGCCGCGCAGATTGAGAAGCCAGGCGATGTCCGGAAGCGAGGTGAGAAGGTGCGCCTTTGCGCCCTTTTCCCGCATGATCCCGCGCAGCTCCCCGATTTTTTCGGCGGCGCTTTTCCCGGTGTATTTTTCCTCCAGCGCGAAGACGGGCCGGCAGGAAAGGGCGGGCCGGTCCTCCCAGATCAGATCCGTCAGATCCTCGCCGGAGGCGATTCCGGCGCCTTTCGCATCGGCCAGAGAGACAAGGCTTTCGTAATACTCCAGGTTGATCACCCGGCCGTCGAATCCCAGCACGCCGCCTTCGGAAAGATGATCCCGGAGGAATTCCGGAATGGTGGGCACGCCCTCTTCGCCGATCCGGTACAGGGTGAATTCGTGTCCCTTGAGCTGGTCCTCGGCCTGCAGGAAATAGCGTCCGTCGGTCCAGAGCCCGGCTTCGTCGGGGGTGACGACCGCGGTCCCGGCGGAGCCGGTGAAGCCGGTGATATACTCACGGGCTTTGAAATAATCGCCCACGTATTCCGATTCGTGAAAATCGGCGGTGGGGATCAGGTAACAGGTGATGCCGCGCTTTTTCATCTCGGCGCGCAGCTTTTGCAGTCTTTCGGCGTACATCGTGTCAGCTCCTTCCGTTCCCCGTTCCTGCGGGGAACCGGTTCATACCGGTATTCTATCATAAACTTCCGGAAATGTCGACACCCGGGGAGGAAGGATCCGCGCTTTTCAAAACGCGCGATCTGTGATAGAATAAAGCCGACCGCTTTGAAAAAGGAGGTTTGCCGCCGTGACGAACCAGACTCTATACCTGACCGGGCTTTTCCACCGCAATTTTCCCGCCGCCGTGCGGGAGGAGGAGACGGTGGAAAGGCTTCTTTCCGATCCGGGAAACCGGGTCTTCACCACCCGGACGCCGGAAGGGGAGACGGCCGGGGCCGCGGTGCTTTTTGAAAACAATATCCTGCTCCTTGCGGTGGACGGATCTTACCGGAAAAGGGGATACGGAGAAAAGCTCCTTCGCGCGTGCGAGGAGGCGGCGAAGGCCGCGGGCTTCGACCGGATCACCGTCGGCGCGGGAGCCGGGGACTATCTGACCCCCGGCGTGCCGGCGGACCGGCAGTTCTTCCCGGAAAAGCTGCGGGAGGAAAGGCTGGATCCCCGCCTCTCCGGAGAAGCCGCGGATTTCTTCCTGAAGCGCGGTTACTTCCACCGGTGGAAGGACGCGAACTGCTTCGATATGCGCCTTTCCTGGAACGAATTCCCGGAACCGGAGCATAAGCCCGGCGAGACCTGGGACGGGGTGACCTACCGCTTTGCCGTCCCTTCGGATCTGCCGCGGATCAGGCTCTGCACCGACGATATCGAGGAGGATTTTACCCCGTATTATATGGATCCCGGTCTTTACGACGGATCGAAAACGCAATGCGTCCTTCTGGCCGAGGAGGCGGGGGAGGTCGCGGGATGCGTGATGATCGGCCTGGAAACCGAGGGGAAAGGACTCGGCAGCGTCGGCTGCACCTCGGTCCGGCACAGGAGCCGCGGCCGCGGGATCGCGACCCGGATGATCCTTCTCGGCACGGCTTATCTGCGGGAAAAGGGGATGCGGAGCGCGTTTCTGGGCTATACCTATTCTGGGCTCGACAAGCTTTACGGCCGCGCGGGATACCGGATCTCGTCCTATTACCTGATGGCCGGAAAGAAGCTTGTCCCCGAAGCGCCCGAAGAAGGAAAGAGGGAGGACGGCAAGCTGGAATTTACAAGGATCACGGGAGACGAGCCGGAAAAGATCGCGCATCTTTCCCTGCTCGCGTCGTCGATCATCCGGGAGTACTACGATCCACTGCTCGGCAGGGCGCAGAACGATTACATGATCGAGATGTTCCAGTCCGAAAGGGCGATCCGGGAGCAGCTTGCCGGCGGGTATCGCTATTACGTCCCGCGGGAAGGGGGAAGAGAGCTCGGCTTTCTGGCCTTCTATCCGCGGGAGGACGCGCTCTATTTGAGCAAGTGGTATCTGAAAAAGGAGGAACGGGGCAAAGGGTACGCCCGTCCCATGCTGGATTTTCTCCGGGAGGAGGCCCGGAAGGAGGGCCTTTCGGCCGTGGAACTGAACGTCAACAAGTATAACCCCACCGTGGCGATCTACGAAAAACTCGGTTTCCGCCGGGTGAGAAGCGAAAAAAACGACATCGGCGCGGGCTTTTATATGGACGATTACGTCTACCGTCTGACCTTCTGACCGCTCTTTTGCGGAAGAGCTGCCGTTTTGACTGAAGCGCTCCGTTCCCGCCGGGAACGGAGCGCTTTTCGCAAGGACGGATCCCTTCAGATTTTCTCTCCCGCAAGGGCGCGGCGGGCGGCGCACATCAGAAGGAAAAACGCCTGCCCCTCGGGCGCGGCGCCGGGACGGTCGAAATCCGGAACGCCGCACACGTCCCGCACGAACCCGTAAGGATCCACGCCGGCGCACGACGCGCGGAAAGCCTTCTCCGCCGTCTCGAAATACTGGTCGCCGAGCCATCCCTCCCGCATGCCGCGGTAGACCGTGTAGGCCGCCGTCTGTCCGAAATTGAGCTCGGGGAAGCTTCGGGGATCGTCCAGGACGTTGGGAAAGCTTCCGTCCGGGTTCTGGTACGGCGCGGCGTTTTCCAGAAGGATCCGGATCCTTTCGGCAAGCCTCTCCTTTTCTCCCGCCATCCGGTCGGGCAGGAGAGCGCGCACCCGCGCCATGCCCGCCATCGCCCATCCGTTCCCGACGCCCCAGACGTCGGCGCGGACGAACCGGCCGGTCCCTTCGTCGTACCGGTGGGCCAAAAGGCCCTTTTCCGGGAGAAAGAGGGCGTTCCAGTATCCGTCGATCTGGCGCATCGCCTCCTCCGGAAAGCCGGCGCGGGCCAGAAAGGGCGGCAGCATGTAAAGCGAATCCACCCAGAACTCCCTCGTCCCGCAAAGATGATACACTGTGCCCTCCGCGCTCCGCGGTGCATCCTTCAAAGCCCAGCGGAGAAGCTTCTCCGCCGCCCGGGCGAAGACCGGATCGCGGGTTTCCTCCGCGGCAAAGAGAAGGACCTCGCCGATCGCGCAGGGATCGGTTTCCGAGATCTCGTCCCCGAGGTGCGAGGCGCGGCCGTCCTCCGCCTGACGGTTCGCCGCCTCGCGGGCGAAAAGGATCGCGAGCTCCCGTTCCCCCGCTTCCAGCAGAGCCTGGGCGACGGCGCCGTGCTCCCAGTCGTGCCGCTGGGTGGCGAGGGCCGCGCGCTTCGCCTTTTCAAAAAGCTCCTTTTCCCCCGGGGAGACGGAGATTTGACGCGTCATATTCGTCCTCCTTTCCCGGCCGCGGAGAAACGGGATTCCTCCGGCCGGGGCTTTTTCTTTCATTATACCGTCCCGTACTCCGGATTGCAAGGGGAGGAGGATAAGGAAGGCGCGGCACGTCTTGCAATCTCTCCGGCGCTTTGCTATAATGAAGCCGGAAAGAACGGCCGAAAAAACCGGGGAACCGGGAACGGGAAGGGAGAAACGACATGCCCATTGCCTTTGACGAGCGGCGAAAGATCTTCAAGCTTGACGCGGCGGGATCCAGTTACCTGATCGGGATCCACGAGGACCGGTATCTCGCGCATCTGTATTACGGCGCTTATATCCCGGACGACAATCTCACGGATTTTGCCAGACGCCGTGAATACGCGTCTTTTTCCGCCTCCGATCCCGACCGGAAGGATCCTTCCTTCTCGCCCGACACCTGCCCCTTTGAGATCGGCGGCAGCGGCACGGCCGACATGCGGATCGCGTCGGTCGCGATCCGGAACGCCGACGGCAACGACGTCACCGATTTCCGATACGTCTCTCACCGGATCTTCGACGGAAAACCGGCGCTCCCCGGCCTTCCCTCGCTCTATGAGGAGACCCCGGGCGACTGCCGGACGCTGGAGATCCTGACCCGGGACGATACGACGCATGCGGAATGCGTTCTGCGCTATACCGCATATGAGAAATACCCGGCGATCACCCGCTCGCTCACGCTGAAAAACGGTTCGGGAAAAACGATGGAGATCGAACGGGCGATGAGCCTCTGTCTCGATATGAACTCCGCCGATTTCGATCTGGTGACCCTTTACGGACGGCACAATCAGGAGAGGAATTTCACCCGCCGTCCGCTTTCGCACGGGCTTCAGGGGATCGCCAGCCGCCGCGGCTCCTCCTCGCATCAGCAGAATCCCTTCCTGGCCCTGATCTCCCGCGGGGGCGGCGAGGATCACGGCGAGGCCTACGGCTTCAACCTGGTCTACTCGGCGAACTTCCTCGGCGAAATAGAAGTGGATTACAACGAATCCGCCCGCGTGATCCTCGGGATCAATCCGGACGATTTCGGCTGGCGGCTCGCTCCGGGCGAAGAGTTTACCGCGCCGGAGGCGGTGATGGTCTTCTCGGCCGAAGGCCTCGGCGGCATGAGCCGCGCCTTCCACCGGCTTTACAATCACAATCTGATCCGCGGCGCCTGGAAAACGAAGAAACGCCCGCTCCTGGTCAACAACTGGGAAGGCACCGGCATGCGTTTCGACGACGAAAAGCTCTATGCCATCGCAAAATGGGCGGCGGAGACCGGGATCGAGATGTTCGTGATGGACGACGGCTGGTTCGGAAGACGGGACGACGACACCTCGTCGCTGGGCGACTGGTTCGTGGACGAAAAGAAATTCCGTCACGGTCTCGGCGCCTTTATCGACCGTGTGACCGCTCTCGGCCTGAAATTCGGCATCTGGTTCGAGCCCGAGATGATCTCTCCCGATTCGGACCTCTTCCGGGCGCATCCCGACTGGGCCATCGGCGTGCCGGACCGGAAACGCTCGGAGGGAAGGCAGCAGTACGTACTGGACATGACCCGGAAGGACGTGCGCGACTATATCTTCGAACGGATGAAGGATATCCTCGGGAACAACGACGTCTCTTATCTCAAATGGGATTTCAACCGCAACGTCACCGAACCGGGCTCGGCGCTCCTGCCTCCGGAAAAGCAGAAAGAATTCTATCACCGCTATATCCTCGGCACCTACGAGCTGATGGGGCGGATCGTCGACGCCTTCCCCGGCCTTCTGGTGGAGAACTGCTCGGGCGGCGGCGGCCGGTACGACCCGGGCATGCTCGCCTTCTCGCCGCAGATCTGGTGCTCGGACAACACCGACGCCCTTTCCCGCGTGGATATCCAGTTCGGATCCTCCCTCTGCTATCCCGCCTCGGTGCAGGGCGCTCACGTTTCCGCCTCCCGGCGCTCCTCCTACGAGACCAAACGCAACGTGGCCATGTGGGGAAGCTTCGGGTACGAGCTGGATCCGGAAAAGATCCGCGAAGAGGACCGCGCCGCGATCCGGGAGCAGATCGCCGATTATCACAAATACTACGATCTGATCCACCGCGGCGATCTCTACCGCCTGATCTGTCCCTGGGACGATCCCTACAAGTGCGCCTGGGAATTCGTGAGCGAGGACAAGACCGAGGCGCTGGCCACGGTCCTCGTCAAGTTCAGGACCGAAGGACGCAATTTCTTCCTGAGGCTCAAGGGACTCGATCCCGATAAGACCTATGTCTTTGAAGAGAACGGGGAGGAATACTCCGGCGCGCTTCTGATGAACGCGGGGATCAACCTTTTCGGCATGCCGAACGAGGACGGCTATTCAAAGACCCTCCATTTCACCGCCTCAAGATAAAGGAGGAGAACCATGAGGATCGTATTCGTGCGTCACGGAGATCCGGATTACAAAAACGACTGCCTGACTCCCATCGGGAGGGAACAGGCGAAGGCGGCGGCCGAGCGGCTGAAGGAGGAGGGGATCTCGGAACTCTATTCCTCCACCTGCGGCAGAGCGCTGGAGACCGCGGCCTACGCCTCGGAAGCCCTGGGCCTTCCGGTCAGGGAGCTGGACTTCATGCGGGAGGTCAGCTGGGGCAGCCGGGACGGAACGCCGATCTTTGCCTGGGGACACCCGTGGGCCATCGCCAACGAGCTGGCGAAATCCGGCTACGACCTGACCGATCCCGCCTGGCGGGAACATCCCTACTACAAAAACAATACCGTCGTGGACGTGGTCGCCAAGGTGGACGAGGGGATCGACGGGTGGCTTTCCTCCCTCGGCTATGAGAGAGAGGGCGTTTATTACCGCTGCCGCCGCGGGGACGAGGAGGAATACACCGTCGCGCTTGTCAGCCACGGGGGCTCCTCCGCCGCGGCGATGGGCCGTATCCTGAACCTGACCTTCCCTTATACCTGTGCGCTTTTCCATATTCCTTTCACCGGTCTCAACGTGATCCGGCTGGACCGCCGGATCGGAAGCCTCGGTCTCCCGGTCCTGGAGCTTGCGGGGGACGGGAAGCACATCCGCGGCCTGACGCTCTGAATGCGGGGCGCGCCGGATCGCGGCATATCGACGGAAAGGCGGGAAAAATGAAAGAAACAGTCAGAACTCTTGCGCTTTTTCTTCTGGCCGCGTCGTTTTTCGGCCTCGCGGGATGCAGAGACGGCGGAACGACGAAGGACGGACCGGCGGACGGACCGGAAGACGGAAAGACCGTCGTCCGCTCCGACGACAGTCTGCCGAAGACGGCCCCCGAAAGCGAACTCGTCTTTTTCGACTGCAGCTTCGCAAACGACGTATCCGAAGAGCTCGGATGGGGAAACTTTGAACTGCACGCGGAAAAGACGGCGGAGGGAGCCGCGGGCTCCTACCGCTTCCGGGAACTGAACGGGAGCTTCGTCGCTCCGGTCTTCCGCTTTGAAGACGGTGGGGAGATCCTGAAAGAATGCCGGCGGATCCTTGCCGAAAGCGGCATTTTCGCCCAGAACGGCACGTGGGAAAAGACCGAGGGGATCCCGGAGGATCTGGGTTTCTCGGTGGCGGCGCGCTATGAAGACGGCGCGCGCCTTTCGGTCTCGGACAACGCGGCCACGCATTTCGACCGGGAGACCGTGGAGAAGCTCGCGTCGCTTTTCTCCCGCGCGAGCGGCGCCGAAGCCTTTTACGACACCGACGAACTGATCTCGGTCCATTACGAGGTCTACGAGCGGGACGTATACCATTTTTCCGCCGACGTCTACCGGACGCCCGAAGGGACCGTGGCGTACGGGATCTATGAAAAGGACGGGGACGGCTCTTCGACGAACGACGGAGAAACCGACGGCGCGATCCTTTCGGAGATCGGGAAAATCTATCGGGAAAACGGGATGGACGGCATTCAGGAGTTCCCGCGCCGGGAGGGAGACGTGTACTATACGCTGATGCTGGCTTTCGGGAAACGGCAGGAGCGCGTCGCGTCGAACATGGCGATCTCCGACGGACAGCTCGCCGCGCTGAAAGGCGTCCGGGAGACGATCCTTTCCCTGCTTGCAGGCTGATTCTTTACAAAGAGGCTTTTTATGTTTTATTTTTCCATTCCCTCGATCGGGACATATAAGATCCTTCTGGTGATCGCCGCGGTGATCCCCGCGGCCTTCCTGATGTTCAAGGTCTACCGGTCCGACCGGCTGGAAAAGGAGTCGCCCGGGATGCTCTGGCGGCTTACGAAGGCGGGGATCTTCGCGGCCCTGATCGCCCTGGTCCTCGAACGCGCCGGCAGCGCGCTCCTCGACCTTCTCGTACGGGAGGAAAGCGCGGCTTACAACGTGATCCTCTATTTCGTCGTCGTGGCGCTTTCGGAGGAGGGAGCGAAGTATTTCCTCCTGAAGCGGAGCTCCTGGCGCTCGCCGGAGTTCGACTGCCAGTTCGACGGGGTCGTATACGCGGTGTTCGTGTCTCTGGGCTTCGCGCTCTGGGAAAACGTCAGCTACGTGATGGCCTACGGCTTTCAGACGGCGATCCTCCGGGCGCTGACCGCCATCCCGGGGCACGCCTGCTTCGGCGTTTTCATGGGCGTCTTCTACGGGCTCGCCCGCAGGAGCGAAAACGGAGGAAGGGCGGGGGAGGCGAAGGCCTGCCGGATCCTTTCGCTTCTGGTCCCGATCCTTCTCCACGGCGCTTACGATTACGTTGCGAGCGCGGAGGGCGGAGACTGGATCTTCGTCGGTTTCATACTCCTGCTGTTCGCCGTTTCTTACCTTACGGTCGGAATCGCCTCGCGGCGCGACCGGTTCATCTGACCGGACGATGAAAAACGCCCCGCGCCGTCGGCGCGGGGCGTACCGGTACCCGGCGGGATTTCAGGCTTCCTCGATCATGGAGGCGAGGAGTCTCGCGGAGGAGGCCATATACCGCGCGTAGTCGGCCCGGAGCGGTTCCGGACGGCGGCCGCATCCGACCTCCAGATTCAGACTGCCCCGGTATCCCGCGCCCTTCAGCCCGCGCGCGACCCCGGCCCAGTCGGTATTGCCCAGGAAGGGGGCGATATGCACGTCGCCCTCGGCGAAATTGTCGTTGATATGCACCATACGCAGCCTTTTCCCGATCAGGAGGAGGGATTTCTCCTGATCCTGTCCGGAGATGTTCGCGTGCCCCGTGTCCCAGCAGACGCCGATCCCGAGCTCGTCCGCGAGAGAGATCAGGTCGGCCGTTTCGGTGCCGAAGCGCCGGATCTCCTTCGGCGCGCTCCGTCCGGGTCCGCGCATGTTTTCCAGGGCGAGGGTCAGCCCGGCCTTTGCCGCCTCGTCGCGGTAGAAGGCGAGAAAATCCAGCGCCGCGGCTCTTTCCCGCCCGGCGTCGTAATCCCGGGTCATGGCGGTGCGGGGATGGATCGCGGCGCAGTCGACCCCGGCGCGCACGGCGAGCTTTACGGCGCGCACGGAGGCGAGACGGAATTCCTCCCATCCGTAGGGAGAATCCGGCCCCGGATAGTCGAAGGGAAGATGCGCGTAACGGAACCGGACGCCTTCCGCCTCCGCGTCCCGCATTTTTCCGGCGAAATCCTCCTCCCAGTCCTCCCGCAGAAGGACGGGCGTTTCAAACCCGTGATCGATCTCTTCAAATCCCGCGTCCTTCAGAAAAACGAGCGTCTCCCGGAACGGGAGCGGGGAACCGTCCTTTCTCCGCGTCACGATGTCCGACGACACGCAGAGCTTCATCCGAAATCACCTCTCCGGGATCTCCGGACGGCGCGTCCGGGATCCTGTTTTTGTATTTCTATTATTCCATAACCGGCGCCGTTTTGCAAGAGGGAGGAGATCCCGGTAAAGGCTTGAAATTTCATCCCCGATAGGCTATAATGAAAAAAAGCGCGAAAAACCTCCTGTGTTTTTCGCGCGGGATAACGAAAAACGGTCACGGGAGCGGAAGACATGAAAGAAAAGCGGACGGCAAAGAAAATGCGCGGCGGGGGAAACCCGGAAAAACGAGAACCATCGAAGTTTTTCCGTCGTTTTCCTCCTTACGTTTGGATCTCCTTTGCGCTCGTATTCTCTTTTCAGATGACGGTTTTCTACGGATCGCACGTCTTTTTGCCTTACCTTCCGAAGTATTGTCCGATCACCTGGCTCGATCTTCAGATCCCTCTCGTGCCGGAATGGCTCGTTGTCTATTTCCTTTCGTATCTTTCCTGGACGGTCACCGTGATCCTGATCCTGTCGGAAAACAAGAATCACGGCTACCGCTTCGCCATGGCCTATGTGACCTCTCTTGCGATATCCGGCGTCTTTTTCCTCGCCTGGCCGCTGACGATGGAGAGACCGGAGGTCACCGGGACCGGCTTCTTTTATGACTGGCTGCGCTTTCTCTACGCCGTTGACGAGCCGGTCAATTTCTTCCCGTCGCTTCACGTGGTGTTCAGCTATATGTGCTTCCGCGGCAGCCTCGGCTGCCGGAAGATCCCCCGCGCTTATGCGATCGGTCAGGGCGTGTTTCTGATATTGGTCTGTTTCAGCGTGCTTTTCGTCAAGCAGCATTTCCTGATCGACGTGCCGGCCGGTCTTGCCGTGGGTGAAATCGCCTGGCAGATCGCCCGCCTTTCCCGCGCCGAACGGTTTCCGTTCCTTCTGGAACGTGCTTTCAAAAAAGAAAAGAAGAGGAGCTGATCCCCATGACTTCCACGGCGGACATCCTGATCCTGCGGCCCTTCAACGCGGTTTTTCTCGTCACCTTCGCGGCCTTCGTTCTCCTTCTTGTGATCGCAAGTCTTCTGGTGCGCGGCAGGAGCGCCCGCGTCAAAAAGACGGTGATCGTCGCGGCGTGCGCCGTCACGCTGATCGGCTTTTTCATCTACAAATACTTCCTTTCGATCGACGCGGCGTACGATGCGATCACCGCCGACACAGGCGGCTTCAACTGGTGGGGGGAACTGCCGTTCCATCTTTGCAACGTCAACATGATCCTGATCCCGATCGCGGTCCTCACAAAAAAACGCCCGCTTCTCAGCTTCTGCTTTTTCGTGGGGCCTCTCGGCGCGACGCTGGCGCTTGTCATGCCGGGCAACGGATTTGACGGCTATTCGATCCTGCTGCCGAGAATGATCGGCTATTTCGGGACCCATTTCATGATCGTGATCCTGGCGATCGCCATCGTGACTTTCGGTTTTTATAAGCCGCGCTTCCGCGACATCCCCATGACCGCGCTGACGCTGGCGGCGGTGGCTTTCGTCGCCTTCCTGATCTCGCTGCTTTTCCGGGTGACCGGTCTCAACGCCTTCGCGAATTATTTCTATACGATGGACCCCGAAGGGAACCCGGTGCTCGGCCTCTTCAAGAAGCTGATCCCGGTGCCGTATCTCTACCTTCTGCCCTCCATTCTTGTGATCGCGGCTTACGCAGCCCTGGTCACGCTGGGATTCTTCCTCGCGGACAGGATCCAGGGGCGTCTGCGGAATTGTAAAGAGACTGAAGACTGAGAACGGTGTTGACAGGAGAGCTTATGAGGTACAATAGAAGGAATCTCTATGGGTATTAACGGCTCCTTTCCTGGATGCGCAAGGGGAATCCCGAATGTGTCCTCATTAATCGTGAAATATACCGAAAGTCGAAGGGATTGTAGTAAAAGCCCTGAAATAACAAGAGACCGAGACGGCAGAAAACAGCCGCCTCGGTTTCTCATTTTTTGGCGTGGCCAAGCAGAACTATGGATTTCGGCAGTTCCTTCTGCGTGGGCAGAAGAAGGTTTACGACCGAGGTGCTTCTGCTGGTGATAACCTGCAACATAAACAAACTGCATGCCAAGAGTCAGCAAAATTGAACCGGCACGCAGTTGTTCGAAAAAGATTCGGCTTAACCATGAAATATACCGAAAGTAGAAGCGGGAAAGAATCGTTCTGTTCTTTCCCGCTTCGCAGCGACAGTGAATCACTGCGTGCCGTGTTTTGCTATTCGATGACGATCTTGTCCACTGAGCAGCAGGAAGTGAAGGAGGGCAGCGAAGATGCTCCGAACACACCGACATAGCTCCAGGTATCAAAAAGAATATCGCTTTTATTGCGAATCCAGCCGAGTATTACGTCGTCGCTCATGAGAAGATCACCCTCAATGGAATAGGAGATGTCGTTCTGGTACAGGTCTTTTCCGTAATAGGTGATTCTCGTCGCATCAGAACGACCGACATCCTCCAGGAATTCACGGAGATGAATCCCGCCGCAGAGGAAGCTTGTCTGCATTGCTCCGGTGCCATTTTCACCGGGTTCTACGGTTTTCATCATGCTGCAGATGATCTTGGAAAGCTCATGTTCTTCGGCATCGGATCTCGAATAGGAGTCGACGGTGCCTCCTTCCACGGCAATAGTCCATGTGACGGTATCCAGCGTGACGGCTGCGGCTTCCTCCGCTGCGATCTCATCCGGAGTCTTGCCGGAACAGCCTGAGAACAGAGATGTCAGAATAAGCATAACAGCGAGAAATGAAACAGTCTTCCTCATGAGAACTCCTTTCTTTATGTGTGGGATCATCGGACAAATTGTTGATTCTGACGTTGCAGAGGGAGACAGACGAATCAGCCTCCTGCGTATATTATATGACATACATCGGGAAAAACAATGACAGAAATACGGCTAAAGATGACAAATCTACAGATTTATAAGGGCGGGAGGTACTGAAGAGATCCTGCTCTTCCGGACAGATGACGGAGAACTCCCGGTAACGTTTTTGAAAGAACGCGAAAAGGAAGATGCGTCTGTGAAGCTGAAGTGTTCTGCGACTTCACTGACAGTTTTTCCGCCGGCGAGCATTTCCGCAGCCCGTTTCATCATCAGGCTCCGGCGCGGTGCTTCTGAACATTCTTCTGAACGCGGTCCTGATCTTCGGCCTTCTCGGGATCCCGGCCATGAGCTTCCGAGGCGCGGCGCTGGCGACGACGATCGCGCCGGGATCGATCCCCAATCGCTTGCCCGGGCTTCAAAACGTGTATCTGGCCGGTCAGTGGCTCCGCATGCCCGGCGGACTGCCGATGGCGGCCGCCAGCGGGCGCGACGCGGCGCTTGCCGTCGCGAAAGCGGCCGGATAAGCTTTCCGGACCGTATCCAGAGAAAAACGCGGAGCCGGTTGATCTCGATCAACCGGCTCCGCGGAGCTTACTGCGCGAAAGATCCCCCGATGATGAACCTGGTCGCCGAGCTGCAGCAGGTGAATTCGCTCGGCTTGGCGCTGCCGCACACGCCGGCGTCGGGGTGCCTGTGCAGACGGTGAAGAGTGCAAAGAGCGTCGCAAGGAGAAACAGACAGGCGAATACGGATCTGCACACGGAATTCCGTTCTTTCTTGGTGCGAAGCGCTTTACAGGAAGCGGACCCCCATTTTGACGCTTTTTTCGGGATGCCGGTCCACAACGTCCAGGTAGGTTTCGGCGGCGTCCTGAAAACTGACGACCGGATCGAAAAGCTTTTCGCAGGAAAGCTTTCCGGAAGAGAGCAGGCGCCAGCATTCCCGGTTGATGCGTTCCCAGTTCCAGCGGGGGTAGTCCGGATTGGGCTCCGAGCAGGCGCGGGAAAAGAAGATCGTGGCGTTGTTCATATGCGCTTCGAGCCCGAGGTCGAAAGCGCCGCGGCAGGGCTGGAACCAACCGACGACGGCGATCCGCGCGCCGTAGGCAGCCGCGCGCAGAGCGGTCTGCAGCCCCGGGTAGGAGCCGCTGGTTTCGATCACGGCGTCGGCGCCCCGGTTGGCGGAAAGGCGCTTGACGGCAAGCCCCACATCTTCGGTCAGGGGATCGAAGGCGTAGTCGGCGCCGTTTTCCAGGGCGATCCTGCGTCTGCGCTCGATGGGATCGGAGACGATGACCATCCCCGCGCCCTGGAGCCGCGCAAGCTCGGCCGCCAGCAGTCCCACCGCGCCGAGCCCGCTGATCAGACAGACGTCGCCGAGGCGGACGTGCGCGTCCCGCACGCCGCTCATGGCGAACTGGCACGGGTCGTAGGAGAGGGCCGCCTGCCAGGGCATCTCCTCCGGCACGTGAAGAACGTCGACGCAGAAGCCGAGACCCGGCTCGCTCCTTTTATCCACGGGGACGGTCTGGGTCTCCCGCAGGCAGCCGTAGCCCGCGACGCGGTCGCCGACGCGGAAGGAGGCGACCGCGGATCCGGTTTCGGTCACGCGTCCCACCCACATATTGCCGGGACGGAAAGCGCCGGGGACCGCTTCTTCGCCCCCGTTCCGTGGTTTTTCCATGAAGCACTTGGTCCCGGCGTCGAAATCGCGCGCCGGGGCGTCGGGATCGGACCGCCATCCGTGAAGCTCGGAACCGTGCTTCGGCGCGGCGTAATCCACGCGGACGCGGATCTCGTCGGAAGCGAGCGGCTTTTCCTCATAGGAAGCGTAGGAAAGCTCGTGCGGCGTATAGGAAAGAATCTCTTTCGGCATCAGAAAGCCCCCTTGTCCTGTGCTTGTCCGGCAAAACCGCAGCTTTGCTTCACAGACGCGCGATCCCTCCGGTTTTTTTCTTCTATTCTATTATAAATCCGACGCGGAGAAAAGCAATGACACGTTTACCGCAGGATTTGACAGATTTACAGATGGATCAGGGCGGACGGCGAGGAACCGCTATCGCCCTTCCGGACGGCGGAGGGCGGGACGCCCATGACCGATTTGAAGGAGCGGGAAAAGGATGACGCGTCGCCGAACCCGAAGAGCTCCGCGGCCTCTCCGACGCTTTTCCCGCCGGTCAGCAACTCTGCGGCCCTTTTCATCATAAGGCTCCGGTGCAGCTTCATGGGGGAAACGCCGAAGAGAGAAGAGAAACGGTTGGAAAGGTAGGTGGGATGCAGATTGTGCCGCCGGGCGAGTGACTTGAGGTCGTATGGGGCTTCGTCGTTTGCGGTCACGTCTTCCAGAACCTTCCAAAAGACCTCCGGCACGTTTTCGCGCGCGCCGGCGCCTGCCGGGGTCATATCGTCCAGAAGATATCCCAGGACCTCCAGCATGGAAGCCAGACGGTAAAGCGTCGTGCCGATGGAATCGGAAAGACGCATGGAATCGCTGTACTGACGGAAACGCGCTTCGAATTCCCCGGCGTCGCCGACCGTATGTACGACGGGCAGATGGAAAAGGCGCAGAAGGTCGACCGTGTCGTAAGCCTTGTAATCGAAATGCCACCACCAGAATACGCTTTCCTCTTCCCGCACCATGATATGATCGTGCCGGAGGAGGGGAGGGATCATGATCACGCTGTGGGGACACAGGTCTATCTCCCGGTCGGGCAGGCGCAGCACGGCGTGCCCTTCGGAGAGATAGGACATCACGTAAAAGGGAAAGCTGCGGCCGATGGACGACATGCTCCGCCTGCGGTCGATGCCGTAATCGTAGATGTGGATCGACCCCTTCGACATCAGATCCTCAAGCATAAGGCGGCCTCCTTTCGCGCCGTATCCTGTCTGCGGATTTGCGGGAAACGGCATAGGTCTGCTCAAATCCTATCCTATCATATTGCAAAGCGTTTCGTCAACAGGTATAATAGACGCAGTAAACCCGGGAGGAGTCGGTGTTATCCCCATGCAGACGGCGATAGACAACAAAACGTTTTACAAAAAGCTCTGGAAGCTCGCGCTGCCCATTTCCTTCCAGAGCCTGATGCTGGCGGCCGTGGCCGCGGGCGACGCCCTGATGCTCGGCCGGGTGGCGCAGGAAGAAATGACGGCGGTGTCGCTGGCGACCCAGATCCAGTTCGTGCAGAACATGTTCCTGAGCGCCATCGCCACGGCGGGCTCCATTCTGGGCGCGCAGTATTTCGGGAAAGGCGCGAAGAAGACGATCTCCGAGATCTTCAATCTGATCCTGTTCCTTTCGGGGATCGTGTCGATCCTGTTTTTCGCCGCCTGCGAGCTGATCCCGGAATGGCTGATGCTGGCCTTTACCCACGACGGCGTCCTGATCGGGATCGGCGCGGAGTATCTCCGGATCGCGGGCTGGTCCTATCTCCTGACCGGCGTTTCCCAGTGCTATCTGACCGTGATGAAGGTCACCGATCACGTGCGCCAGAGCGTCTTCATCAGCTCCGGCGCGGTGCTTCTGAACATTCTTCTGAACGCGGTCCTGATCTTCGGCCTTCTCGGGATCCCGGCCATGAGCTTCCGGGGCGCGGCGCTGGCGACGACGATCGCGCGGGCGGTCGAGCTTATCCTGTCGGTTGCGCTTTCGGCGGGGAAAAGGCACGTCAGGCCGGATTTCCTGCGCTTTTTCCGCTGGCGGCGGGACCTTTTCCTCGATTTCCAGAAGCAGTGTCTGCCGCTTCTCGGCGCGTTCCTCCTCTGGGGCGTGGGCTTTACCTCCTACACGGCGGTCATAGGCCATATGGGCAGCGACGCGGCGGCGGCCAATTCGGTCTCTTCGGTGGTGCGCGATCTGATCTGCTGCGCCTGCAACGGGATCGGAAGCGCCGCGGCGATCATGGTGGGCAACGAGCTCGGCGCGGGTCGCCTGGAGATTGGGAAAGCCTACGGGATCAAACTCAAGAACATCTCCTGGGTGATCGGCTTTCTTTCCACCGCGGTCATCCTGGCCCTGACGCCGCTGACGGTGCGGATGGTGATCCTGACCGACGAGGCGCGGAGCTATCTCACCGGCATGATGGTCATCATGTCGTTTTACATGATCGGACGATGCGTCAACACCATCACCATCAACGGGGTCCTGGACGGCGGAGGCGACACGGTTTTCGATATGTACAGCCTGGCGGTGGCCATGTGGGGCCTGGCGGTGCCTCTCGCGATCCTCGGCGCCTTCGTGTTTCACTGGCCGGTATTTGCCGTCTATGCCTGCACCTGCCTTGACGAGGTGGGGAAGATCCCCTGGGTCATGATCCGCTTCCGGAAATACAAGTGGGTCAAGGACCTGACGCGGGCGGAGCCGGGAGAATGAAGAAGGGCAAAAAAACAAACGGCCGCGCGCCCATGGCGCGCGGCCGTGATTCGTCGTATTCAGAATACCGGTATGACGACCTCTTCGCCGTCCCGGAGGGCGGATTCGTGGGCGCAGATCCCGGCCGCCGTGATGTTGGCGCCGAGGATCTCGTCGATACGCGGTCTGCGCCCGCAAAGCGAGCTGGACACGAATTCATGCACCAGATGCGCGTGGGATCCGTGGTGCCCTCCGCCCGCGCCTGTTTTCAGGGATTCCTGCGGGTTCAGGGGATCGAAATTGCCGCCCACGGTGAAGTGCCAGAGCGCCTCGGGAAGGTCGGAATAATCGTTCGGCATCGGGGTGACCGTCGTCTCCGTGACGCCGCCGCGGCGCCCCTCCCTCGGGGGAGCGAGCGTGGTGATCAGAGGCGGATCGTTGTCGGCAAAGCCCCACTCCAGACTGGCGTCGGACCCGTAGACGAACATGCCTTCCTGATAGGTGCGCGCCGTTTCAAAGAGAGACCGGGTCGCCTCTCCCTTCAGCCCGTTTTCAAAGGCGAAGATCGCCGTCTCCACGGGGAAGGGGTTGCCGTATCTTCTGACGAGCTCCTCCGACATGGTCCCGGAGCCGAAGGCGTGGACCCGGGCGATGCGGGAACCGGACAGCGCGACCATCGGCGCGATGGCGTGGGTCCCGTACCACATCGGCGGAAGTCCCATCCAGTAATCCGGCCATCCCGCCATATCCTGATAATGGGACCCGCGGAGGACCTGGATTTTGCCGAACCGGCCTTCCGTCTTCATCCTTTCGGCGTAGAGGAACTGGTAGGTATAAAGAGTCGTTTCCATCATCATGTAGTTTTTTCCGCTCTTCCGCTTCGCCTCCACGATCCGCCGGATATCCCGGAGGGAGGTGGCCATCGGAACGGTGCAGGCGCAGTGCTTGCCCGCCTCCAGGACCGCCGCGGACTGCTCTGCGTGCAGCGGGATGGGCGTCACCAGATGCACCGCGTCGATCGAAGGATCGCGAAGGATCGCCTCAAAATCCGGTGCGATCCCTGCGCCGCCGATCCGGGCGGCCGTCTTTTCCGCCAGGGAGCGGTCGACGTCGAACAGGGTCAGCTCTCCGACCGAGGGATGCTCCCTGTAGATCCCGGCGAAGGCGCCTCCGAAGCCGAGTCCCACCAGCGCCACGTTCAGCTTATCCTTCATGCCTGCGTTCCTCTCCTTCTCCGCGGCAGACGCGGAAAGATGGGGACGGCCCGCCGTCCCTCCGGTCCATCATAACACGGACGTCCGGCAAAGTCAAGGCGCGGAGGGGAAGCGGACGGAGAAAAGAAACGGCGCTTTTTCGGATTTTCCCCTTGCAATCGGATGCGATTTGTGATGAAATAGAGGGGGACGGCGGAAGGGGTTCTCCGGGGCCGTCTTTTCAGGCAAGAGAGGAGGAAACCGCTTGATCATCGACGTACACAATCATCCGGATTATTACGGCTATCACCCGGCAAAGTTCCTTTCCAATATGGACGAGTTCGGCATCGACTATACCTGCCTTCTTTCATGGGAAGCGCCGGTCAACGATTACGATCCCGGCTACAAGAATTCCGAATGCCCGTTTACCGACGTGCCGACTCCCTTTGAACGGTGCGTCGCCTACCGGGACAGGGCGCCGGACCGCTTCCTTCTGGGCTTCTGTCCCGATCCGCGCCGGCCGGACGCCGTCGGCAGGCTCCGCTCGGCGACCGCGCTCTTCGACGTGAATCTCTGCGGCGAGCTGAAGCTGCGCATGATGTACGACAATCCCGACGCGATCCGGCTTTACCGGGCCGCCGGAGAGCTGGGCCTGCCGGTCCTGATGCATTTTGATTACGAACTCCCGCGCGCGGAAAGCTATCCCTGGCCGAACTTCTGGTACGGCGGCGGGATCGACGCCCTGGAACGGGTCCTGAAGCTCTGCCCGGAGACCCGCTTCATCGGCCATGCGCCGGGATTCTGGGCGCATATCTCGAACGACGACCGCTATCTCACCGAGGGCTATCCCAAGGGAAAGGTGATCCCCGGCGGGCGGATCGAGGAGCTCCTGGAAAAGTATCCGAATCTCTACTGCGAGATCTCCGCCGGATCGGGTCATAATGCGCTCAGCCGCGATCCGGATTTCTCCCGCGGCTTCCTGACCCGCTGGCAGGACCGGGTGCTTTACGGCAGGGATTACTACGACAACATCCATCAGGAACTCCTGACAAGCCTCGGCCTTCCGCAGGAGATCCTGGAAAAGATCTATTCCGGCAACGCTTTGAAGATCCTCCGGGGCGTCGAACGCCTCCGGGAAAAGAAATAAACGCGGGAAGGAGAAAGAAACGTGAAAATCGGGATCATCGGAACAGAAAACTCCCATACGGAGCATTTCCTGAAAACGCTGAACGCAGAGAAAGCCGTGCCCGACGCCCGCGTCGCCTTTCTTTTCGGCGACGACGACCCGGAAAAGGCCGGAAAGCTCGCGGCCCTCTTCGGCGCGGAGTGCTGCGAAAGCGCGGACGAACTGATCGAAAAGTCCGACGCCGTTGCGATCACCTACCGCAGGGGCTCGCGCCATCCGGAGCCCGCGATGAAGGTCATCCGGGCGGGAAAACCGCTTTTCAACGACAAGCCCTTTGCCGCAAGCCTTTCGGACGCGGCGAAGATCGTGGCTCTTGCAGAGGAAAAGGGCGTCCCCGTCACCGGCGGCAGCAATCTGAAGGGCCTTCCGGAGCTTCCGGAGATCCGCTCCGAAATCAAAGAAGGAAGCGTGATCACGATCTCCTTCGCGGCCGATCCGGCCAGCGAATACGACGGCTACTGGTTTTACGGGATCCACTCGGCCGAGCTGTGTCTGACCCTTTGCGGACCGGATTTCACCTCGGTGGAGGCGTGGAGGAACGGCGACGCGGTAACGGCCGCGGTGGCCTATCCCGACAAGACCTGCCTGATCCTGAACACGCCCTCGTCCGCCGATCTCCGCATCGCGGTGACGAACGGAGGAACGACCCGGGCGCGGCTCGTCCCGCTCAACTATCAGAGCGTGGGACCGAAAGAATTCTGCGATATGATCCGCACCGGGAACATGCCGCGCGACCCGCGTCATTTCGTCCGGGCGGCGGAGCTGACCGAAGAAATCATCAAGCGTCTCGTCTGAAACACAGAACCGTCTTTGAAAAAGGAGGAACCTATGGAAAAGCTTGCGCTTCTGGGCGGAACGCCCGTCATCGAAAAGGAACCGGAGGAACTCTTCCGCTGGCCGATCATGACGGAGGAGGATTACGACGCGGCGATGGAGGTCATCCGGGAAAACAAATTCTCCGGCACCGATATCACCGAAAAATTCCAGGACGAATTCGCCGCATGGCAGGGATCGAAATACGCCCTGGCCTTCTGCAACGGCACGATGGCCCTGACCGCCGCCATGTTCGCCGTCGGGCTCGGTCACGGAGACGAGATCATCTGTCCCACCAAAACGTATTGGGGCAGCGTCTCGCAGGCGATCAATTTCGGCGCGTCTCCGGTGTTCTGCAACATCAACGAGAATCTCAGCATGGATCCGAACGACCTGGAACGCTCGATCACCCCGCGCACCAAGGCGATCATGGTGGTCCATTATTACGCTTACCCCTGCGATATGGACGCCATCATGGCCATCGCGAAAAAGCACGGCCTCAAGGTGATCGAGGACGTTTCCCACGCGCAGGGCGGTCTCTATAAGGGCAAAAGGCTCGGCACCTTCGGGGATGCGGCCGCCATGTCCATGATGAGCTGGAAATCCTTCGCGGCGGGCGAGCTCGGCATGCTCACCACCGACGACCGCCGGATTTTCGAGCGCGCCATGGCCTTCGGCCACTACGAAAGGAACAACGAAAACTACATCAGGGAATCGGACGATCTGAAGGATTATTTCTCCATCGCGCTGGGCGGAGTCAAGGGACGCGCCAATCAGGTCTGCACCGCCATCGCGCGGGTGCAGCTGAAATACTACGACGAACGCTGCCGGCGCATCCGCGAGGCCATGAATTATTTCTGGGACCGGATGGAGGGGCTCCCCGGCGTCCGCGCCATCCGCGTGGACGAATCCACCGGGTCGAACATGGCCGGCTGGTACAGTCCGCACGGCATTTACAAGCCGGAGGAACTGGACGGGCTTTCGGTCAGGCGCTTCTGCGAAGCGCTCCGCGCCGAAGGATACCGCGGCGCCTGGGAGGGAGGCAACTTCTGCCTGCACACCCATCCCTTCTTCAAGACCTTCGATCTGCGGCGCGAGGGCGTTCCCTCCCGCATCGTCTTCAACGACCGGGACGTGCGGCTGGACGACGACAAGTGCCGCCCCTCCGAGGATATCATGTGCTTCTCGGTGCCCTGGTTCAAATATCTCGACAAGGAATGGATCGACCGGTACGTCGCGCTTTTCCGCAAGGTGATCGAAAATCACGAACCGCTCCTGGGAAACGATCTGGACAAAAGACAGGGCGGCCGCTGGTACGGCTTCACCAATTGAAAAAAACAGGCCCTCTTCTCCGCCTCCGCGGGGAAGAGGGCCCGTATCGATCTCCCGCCGTCTCTTACGGCGTGCGCTGTTTCCGGAACAGGACGGAGAAGAAAAGCCTGTGCGCGCCCCAGAGGAACGCGCCGAGGACGAAGCTTGCCGCCAGCATGACGATCGCCGAAAGATACCACCGCCCGCCCGCGTAGAGGTTGTAAAAATCCTTCCAGTGCCGCGTGAACACCACGTTCGTGAGATAAACGGCGCCGTAAAGCGCCGTGGGCAGCACGGCGAAAAGACTCGCGGGGAAGGGAAGCGGCTCGTGCCGGTCCAGGAATACGTAGGAAAGGATCGCAAGGAGCGGGACGATCAGATGAAGATAGAGCTGGACGTTGCTGAACAGTCCTTCGTAGCCCGCGGGAGGCCCGAGCCAGATCAGGATCGTCAGAAAAGTCAGTCCCACCGATGCGGTCGCGGCGAGCTTGAAAACCCCGAGAACGCGGGACAAGGGCCGATCCGGGTCCTTGAGCCGGCGAAGAGCCCCGACTGCGGCGGCGAGAGAAGCCGCGGCAGCCAGAAGATTGGAATCCACGGTGAAGTAAACCAGGATATAGGCGCCGTAGCCGCCGTACTCCTTCGTGCCGTCGAAGGCCAGGATCAGCACCGGGATCAGGACAAAAAAGAAGACGACCGCGTTCAGGACGAGCGAAAGCCATAAGAGGACCCGCTCTTTCCGCATCGCACCGATCCCTCCTCTCCGTCGCCGCCGCGACTCGACCGTATTCATTATAAATCAACTCCCGGCGGGACACAAGAGGGAAGACGAAAAAAGGCGGCGGCCGTCTCTGCGGCCGGCCGCGGCCGGAGAAAGGAAGGACGGACGCGCCCCGCGTCCGGAGAAAGGAAAAAAACAGAAGATGAAAATCAGAACGCCCGCCCGCCTCGCGTCCCTGTACGCGGGGCCGGAACACCCCATCGATCCCGCCTCTCCGGAGCTGCGCTTCATAAAAGCCGCGTGCGAAAAAGACGCGGACAAGGCGCTCGCTCTCTTCCGGGAGAAAAAGCTTTTCGGCGGCGTCCCCCCGGCGGTGGACGCTCCTTACGGCCGCTTCGAAGGTCTCGCGGGGATCCGGCGGTTTGCCGAAGGGTGGCTCGGCGCCTTCCGCGCCGAAAGCGCCGAGGTCGTACCGGTGGCGCAGACCAGAGCCAACGGCCGCGCCGTGACCGAGATGGAGGTGCATTTCGTCTCGGACGGCATGATCGATCAGGTGCCGATGTTCGTCGTCGGCGATCTCCGGACGGCGGACACCCTCGACGAGGTCCGGATCTATTGCCATCACACCTTCGTTCCCGGCCTCCAGGCTTACCGGAAGCCGATCTTTCCGTCGGCGCATCTGGAAATGGGGGACCCGGGGCTCCTGACCGGGGCGGTCCGGGAATACTACGAGGCGCTTCACCACGTGCCCTCGGTAGACGTGGACCGGATCCTCGGCGCCATGGGCGACGGCTGCCGGTTCGGCGGATACGAACCGCCGAAGCCGGACCGCGCGCCCGCCGTGACCAGAGAAGGGCTCCGGCGGGAATACGAGCATATGAAAAGCTACATTCCGCGCTGCGTCGGCATGCGGTACGAGACGATCGTCGACGACGGGAAGACCTGCGTGATCGAATGGGTGCATATCGTCTCCCGCGCGGGGCAGGAGGAGCGGAACCGCATCGCGCTTTCCGGGATCGCCGCCTACGAGCGCGGAGAGGACGGACTTCTGACCGCCATCCGGATCAGCGATTACGCGGGATACGAAAACACCATCGACTGGACGAAAACGCCGGTCACGAAGGAAGAAGCGCAGAGGATCAATTTCGTGAAAGAATTCCCCGCCGGCGTCGGCCGGAAGGGACAGAGCTGAAGCGTACGAAAGGCGCCGCCCGGTCGGAAACCGGGCGGCGCCTTTTCTTTTCAGGGGAAAACCGCGATCCTTTCCTTTTGAGGATAGATCTCGTACGTATCGTACGCCGCGCGCCTCTCGCGGAGGCGCAGGGTACAGCCCTCGCCGCGGGTAAGGGCCTTGCGGGACCGGAGGAGGAAGCGCTCAGCCCGCCCCGGCGCGCGGGGAACGGCGTGCAGATCGACGGCGCATCCGTCCTTTTCCTCCCGGAGCGCCGCGAACCGGCGATAGAGCGTCTGAGAGGCTGCGAAAGCGATATCCTCCGAAAGGACCAGGTCGAATTCTTCCCGCGCCTTCTCGAAATAGGCGGCCCATCGATCGACGACGGTTTCGTTTCCGGCGGGATCCCGGCTCAGGAGATTGGGCCAATGGCATCCGAAGATCCCGTGAAAAGGGGGAAAGCCGCGCGGATCGGCGGCCGGCTCCTTCCACCGGATCGGATTGTGGTTCCGGTCCAGCACGATCACGCCGCAGTCGACGCCCGCATCGACCGGCTTCGGCCCCTCGGGCATTTCCATATCGTCGTCGGCGAAGACGGTGGAGGCGAAAAGCACCCCGTATTCTGTAAGGACCTCCGCGATCTCGCCCCAGCGATAGACGAAGTTGGGCGGCACGAATGCGCGGACGGGCTTGCGGAAGTCCCAGTAATCCAGAAGATCGAAAAAGGCCTCCAGCCGCCGCCGCGTCTCGTCTTTGCCGATAAAGACCAGCCTGCCGTCCCTGCGGTAATAGTAATCGCTGTTGCCGTAGGGGACGCCGGGTTTGTAATAATTGTGCATCAGACCGTGGATCGCGATCTCGATCCGGGAAGAGGAACGGATGACCCCGGCGCACTTTTCGGCCTCCTCCCGGTCGATCAGAGAGGCGTTGTGCCACCGGTCTCCGTATCGGGAAAGACAGGGGATCGGCCTGAGGCGGTCGTCGGGATCCCATTCGCCCATCACGAAAGCCGCAAGGATCGTCATGCCGGTCTTCCTGCCGAGCAGCTCGAGAGCTTCGTAGTCGGCGGCGGTATGAGACCGGGGCATGCCGGTGCGGGCGGAGCCGCCGTTTTCCCTGTCGTCCGGCCCGTGGAACCATCCCACGTCGTCCACGACGAGCTGCAGGGAAGCCGGTATCGAAAAAGTCACGGGAAGCACGCTCCTTCCGGCGCGTCTCCGCGTCTCCCGCGCGGAGACGCGCGCTTCTTTTTCTGCAGTATAGCGCGTGCGGCGCGGGCTTGTCAAGAGAAAGCGGGTTCCCGGGGGAAAGCGCGTTTTCCGTCTTGCGAAGCGCGCCCGATGCGCGTATAATACCCCTGAGAAACGGTCCGGGAGCTTCCCGAAGGTCTTTCCGGATCGGCCTGCGGCGGGAAAAGGGGAGAAGATCGATGAAAGAGTTTATGCTGGGATGCAATTACTGGGACAGCGCCCACGGCACCGATATGTGGCGGTGCTTTGAGAAGGAGACCGTGGAGAAGGATCTTGAAGCCCTGGCCCGTACGGGCGTGCGGACCATGCGCGTTTTTCCCAACTGGAGGGATTTTCAGCCGGTGAAAAAGCTCTACGCCTGGCAGGGGGAGGAGCACGGATACGTCGACGCCGACGAAAGGCCCCTTTCCGATCCCACGGGCGTGGATCCCCTGATGATCGCGCGTTTCCGGGAATTTGCCGCCGTCGCCGAAAAGAACCGGATCTCGCTTCTGGTGTCGGTGATGACCGGCTGGATGAGCGGGCGCCTCTTTCTGCCTCCCGCCCTGGAGGGGAAGAATCCCATCTCCGACCCGGAGGTCCTTTGCTGGACCGACCGGTTTATCCGCGGTTTTGTGAATGGAGTGAAGGATCTTCCGAACATCGTTCTGTGGGATCTCGGGAACGAATCGAACTGCCTCGGCCCCGCCGCCTCCCGGTATGAAGCCTACGTCTGGACCGCCTTCGTCCGCAACGCCATCCGCGCGTCGGACCCCCTCCGGCCGATCGCTTCGGGCATGCACGGCCTTTCCTCCGGCTCCGGCTTTTGGACCATCCGGGATCAGGGGGAGATCACCGACATGGTCACCACGCATCCTTACGCGTCGCCTACCATCAAAAACGACATCGAGCCGATGAACCGCCTGCGCACCACTCTTCTGCCCACGGCGCAAAGCGTTTTTTACGCCGACCTTTCCGGAAAGGCCGCCATGATGGAGGAACAGGGCGGCTTTTCCGAGACGCTGGGAAATCCCGGGATGCAGGCCGATTTCGCCCGTATCAATATCTATTCCGCCTTCGTGCACGGCCTGAAGGGTTACCTCTGGTGGTGCGGGATGAATCATACCGATCTTCCGAACGCACCTTATCCCTGGTCGATGATCGAACGGGATCTTGGCATGCTGGATAACGACCGGAACCCCAAACCGGTGGGCGACGCGGTCCGGCTTGCGGGAGAACGGATCGACGCGCTGCCCCTGGAAGAGCTCCCGCAGAGAAGAAGGCGGGCGACGCTCCTTCTCACCGACGCCCAGGATCACTGGGCCGTGGCTTCATCGGCGTTTGTCCTGGCCAAGGAGGCCGGGTTCGAGTTGATTTTCGCTTCTCAGGACAGGAAGCTTCCTGAGTCGGAGCTCTATCTTCTGCCCGCGGTTACCGGATGGTCGGTGATGGATCAGAGCTTCTTCGACGCCATCCTCGACCGGGTGAAAAAAGGCGCGTCGCTCTATATTTCCTATGACGGCGGACACTTTACGCGCTTTGAGGAGATCACCGGTCTTCGCTCCCGCGGGATCGTGAAGAGCCGAAAGGCCCATCGGGCGCGCTTCACCTTCGGGGAGGTTTCTTACCGGGTGGAAAGCGAAATGCTTCTGGAGCCCCGCGGCGCCGGGATCCTTGCGCAAAACGAGGAGGGAAACCCCGTCTTTTCCCGTCACGTCTTCGGCAAAGGCGCGGTGTATTTCCTCAACATGCCCCTGGAAAAGACGCTGGCCGAAACCTGCGACGCCTTCAACGGCACTCTCTGGTATAAAATCTACGAGGTTTTCTCGGAAGACCTGAGAAGGAAGGAGCCGGTCTCCTCCAGGAATCCCGTGATCGGTCTGACCATCCATCCTCTGGAGGAGGGAAAGCTCTTTCTGGCCGCCCTGAACTACGGGGACCGGGAAGAGGACGCAGAGCTTCGCCCCGCGCCGGGCTGGACCCTTTCGCCTCTGGCGGGGAGCGGAGAGAGGATCCCCGGATGCGACGCCGGCTTTTATCTGCTCGGAAAGACCGAATAGGAACATGCGTCCTTTGCGCCGGGAAAGCCGGGACAGAGGACGCTTCTTTCTGCGGGAAAGGATGAAAAAACCGCTTGCCATTCTTTCTCCGGCGGCGTATAATACCGGCGGAAAATGCCGGGAGAGTTCTCCGGCAAAGGTGAGGAGACCGCCTTATGATCGATTATCAATCGCCGGACTACCGGCGCTCCCGCGCCGCCTACGTCGCCCAATGCGCGACGGAGTATTTCGTCGCGCTTCTGGTCACAGACGCCTTCCTGGCCAAGCTTCTGGCCTACGTCGGGATCAGCGACGCGCTGGTGGGCGTGATCTCTTCGTTTATCACCCTGGCCTTTGTGGTGCAGCTCGCCACGATCCTTCTGGTGCGCGCCCGCGTCAGCGTGAAAAGCCTCGTCCTGACGCTGGACACGCTGAGCATCGGCTTCTTCACCCTTCTGTATCTGGTGCCCTTTCTCCCGGCGGGGCGGGAAATGCGGACCGTTCTGGTGGTGATCAGCGTCTTTCTGGCCTATACGGGCCGGTATCTGATCACCTCGATGTATTTCAAATGGGCCAATTCCTACGTGGATCCCACCCACCGCGCAAGCTTTTCCGCGGTGAAGGAGATCATCTCGCTTATCGGCGGGATGCTCTTTTCCCTGGGCGCAGGCTTTGTGGTGGACCGGTTTGAAGGCGCGGGGAATCTGGAAGGCGCCTTTTTGTTCCTGGCGATCTCCATCCTGATTCTGAACGCGGTCAACTTCGTCACCATCGTCCTGATCCGCAGGGACGATCCCCGCCCGCGGGGCGAAAAAGGGGAAGGCCTCGGGACGGTCCTGAAGATGACGCTCGGCGCCGCGAATTTCCGCCACGTGGTAGTGATGGACGTGATCTGGGCCGTCGCGCGCTATTTTACCGTCGGCTTCATGGGGACCTTCAAGACCAAGGATCTCATGCTGTCGGTCCTGGCGATCCAGATCATCAACATCGCGGCGAGCCTGGTCCGCATCGCCGTTTCCAAATGGTTCGGCAGGTATTCCGACAGGCATACCTTTGCCAAAGGCTTCGAGCTGGCTCTCTGGATCGAGGCGGCGGCCTTCTTCGTCTCGATCTTCACCACCGGAGCCACCTGGTATCTCGTGATCGCCTATACCGTTCTGATGAGCGTCAGCTCGGCGGGCACGGGCCAGAATTCCTTCAATATCACCTACAGTTACGTGGACGGACGGTACGTGACGCAGGCGCTGGCTCTGAAAACCTGCATCGGCGGCATTTTCGGCTTCGGCGCGTCGCTTCTGGGAAGCAGGATCCTGCACCTGGTGCAGGAGTCCGGCAACCGGGTCTTCGGGATCCCGCTCTACGGCCAGCAGCTTCTCTCCGCGATCTCTTTTCTCCTGATCGTGGTCCTGATCGTCTACGTCAAGCGGGTGATCGAAAAACAGAAGGTGATCGTGCAATAAACCGGTGGTCCGGAAAAAGGAGCGAAAGATATGGATATGCGCGCCTGTGCCGCGCCCGATACGATCCTCCACGGATCGGAAAGCGCGGGATGGATGAAAAAGATGCGGGGTTGCCGCATCCGGGGGTTCTTTGTGACCGTCTACGACGTGTCCGAAGAGATCGACCCCGAAAAGATCGCCCGGGTGAAAAGGATCCTGGACGGGGAAGGGTTCGAGACCTGGGGGATCGGCCTGCCCGTCGGACACCCCGCGGGGCTCGACACGCCCCGCTTCACCTATCACGAAGGGTGGCACGTCCGGAGAGATATCGACGGGAACGAGTGCCGCTGGTGCAACGCCGTGACCGACCGGCTGATCCGCGACGCGCGGGAACGCGTCCTGATCCTGCGGGAGCTCGGGATCCCGGTCATGTTCTGGGACGACGATCTGCGCGCGGGAAATTACGAAGGGGACGTGCAGGGCTGCTTCTGCAGCGAATGCCTCGCAAAATTTGTCCGGGCGTATCCGGAATTCGACCGGAAAGACTTCGGACGGGAGACGCTGCGTCCCGTCCTGAAAAAAGATCCCGCCGGCCTTTCGGAGGAAGAGCTCGCCCTGCGGGAGGCGTGGATGGACTTCATCTCCGCCGGGATCACCCGCTTCATGCGCGAAACCACCGTGGAGGGCGTCCGGAACGGCATCATGGTCATGCACCGGGGCGACCGGCGCCACGGGATCGACATCCCTGCCATCCGGAAGGCGTGCCCGGGGTGCCTCTTCCGCGTGGGCGAGCTGATGTTCGACGACAGGAGCTTTGAAGCGCCCGGAAACAAACGCGCTCTGGCGGAGGGAGTCCTCCGTCATATGGCCCTGATGGGCGATCCGGAGAGGATCTGGAGCGAATCCACCGTCTATCCTCACGGCGCGCTTACGCCCGAAAACCTCCGGAAAAAGATCGTGCTGGAGCGGAAGTGCGGCCTCCGCAACATCAACCTCATGGGCGTGGAGCGCATGAATTCCGACGCCTATTACGAAATGCTCGAAAAGAACGTCCGGGCGTTTGAAGAGACCGAGCCGTGTCTCACGCCGGGAAATCTGGACGGGTTCGATTTTGAAACGCTGTGAAAGAGGAGACCGCGCGGCGGAGAGGATCCGCCGCGCGGCCTCTGCCGTTTTTGCCGCTTGCGGTTTCCGTTTGGCAGAGCGGGACCGCTTGACAAACCCGCGCGGGACGGATATCCTATGACTGAAGAGAAGCCGGAGAGTTTCCCGTTGAAAGGCGGATCCGACGATGAAAAAACAGGTGATCCTTCTGATGACCGATTCCACCCGGTGGGACATGGTGGGCGCTTACGGCAATCCGGATATGCATACGCCGAACCTGGACAGGCTCGCCGCGGAAGGGGTGCGCTTCGACCGGGCGTATACCTGCCAGCCGGTCTGCGGTCCGGCGAGGTGCGCCCTTTTCACCGGTCAGTATCCCCACTCCTGCGGCGGATGGACCAACAGCGTCCCGATCTACGACAACTGCCGCACCGTCGGGCAGAGACTCAGGGACAACGGGATCCGGAACACGGCGTTTATCGGCAAATGGCACGTGGACGGAGGCGATTATTTCGGGACCGGGCGCTGTCCCGCGGGGTGGGATCCCGCGTACTGGTACGATATGCACTGCTATCTGCAGGAACTGACGCCGGAGGAAAGAAGGCTTTCCCGCAAGTCCGCACTGATGGAATACCGGAACGTGGACGCGGAATTCACCTTTGCGCACCGGGTATCCGACCGCGCCGTGGAGTATCTCGCGCGTCACGCGGAGGAGGACTTCTTCCTCGCGGTCAGCTACGACGAGCCGCACGATCCCAGCCTGTGTCCCGAGCCTTACGCCTCGATGTTCAGGGATTACGACTTCCCGGCGGGAGAAAACGTACGGGACGATCTCCGGAATAAGCCGCGCCACCAGCGGATCTGGGCGGGAGAGCGCCTGGAGGAGGACAGGAGCGGGCTCCGGGTCAGGGCGCGCTGGTATCTCGGCTGCAACGCTTTCGCCGATCATGAAATGGGCCGCGTCCTGCATGCGATCCGGGAGAAATGCCCCGACGCCATGGTGATCTATACCTCCGACCACGGGGATTTTCTGGCGTCGCACCGCCTGTTTGCGAAAGGACCGGCCGCCTACGACGAGATCACACGGATCCCCCTGATCGTTTCGATGCCCGGCGGACCGAGGGGAGAGAGGTATCCCCATCCGGTCTCTCACATCGATCTCGCTCCGTCGATCCTTGCCTATATGGGCCTTCCGGTGCCGCGGCTTCTGGAGGGGAAAAGCATCCTTCCGGCCTTCGGCGGCGCAAAGGAGCGGATGCACGACGCGATCTTTATGGAGTTCGGGCGGTACGAGATCGATCACGACGGCTTCGGCGGCTTCCAGCCCATGCGCGCGGTTTTCGACGGACGCTACAAGCTTACGGTCAACCTGCTTTCCGACGACGAGCTGTATGATCTTAAAAAGGATCCCGACGAAATGGAAAACCTGATTGACCGGGAAGAGACGGCGGAGATCCGCGACCGGCTGCACGACAGGCTCCTCGTCTGGATGAACGAAACGCGGGATCCCTTCCGCGGCTATTACTGGGAAAGAAGGCCCTGGAGAAAGGACGCGCGGGAAGCCGCGTGGGATTACACCGGCTGGACGCGTCAGCGGGAAAACGAGGAATACGAGGAAAGACAGTACGATTACGATACGGGCCTTCCCATGGAGGAGGCGTCCCGCCCGAAAAAGACGGGACCGAAGAGAATAAGCGGGGAAGAGCTGCGCCTCTGGGATGCGCGCAGGACGGGAGAAAGCGGGAAAGAAGGATCCGGCGCGTGAAGCGCCGGCCCTTCCCGCACCGGCCGCCGCGCGGCGCGGCCGCGTCCCGTATTTTTTGAAAAATCCCTTGCAAAAAGCGAGGGATTCCTGTATACTGGAAAAGGACAAATCTATCCCGCGGGTTCTTATGCGGCGCCCGCAGAAGGATCCGGGCGGCATGAAAGGAGCGTGAAACCATGGCGCTTTTTGACAGCCTCAAAAAAGCGGCGGAAGCCGTGACCGGCGCTTCACAGAACCGGAACCGGAAGGTCGAGGTGGTTTTCCCGCGTCTGCCGGAAACGCTGGGCGAGTTTTCCACGCTTCCGCAGGCGGCGATGAAAACGCCTTTCGACACGGCGGCTCTGGCGGTGCTTGCATTCTGCTTCTATCCGGAAAACCGGGAACTGGCGCTTTCCATGCTGGACCTGCTTCGCGGGCCGAGGCCTCTGAGTCCGGCGGAGAAGCAGTTTTTCACCGATCGCTTCCGGGATCAGGATTACGTGCCGCGTTCCTATTTCAAGGGCGCGACGCCCGAAAACCGCTATCTGCCGTCGGAGCCCTATACCATCGTCGTGAGCGAGGGGCCGTATTCCTATCAGAATCAGAATTTTGCCAAGCTGTATCTCACCTCCGGAGGCGCCGACAGTCCGCGCTCGGTGGATCTCCGTCTGGCCAAGGACGGCAAATGGTATTTGTGGGAACAGTATTTCCTGGTCGGGATCCGCAAACCGGCGGACGAGGACCCCTGGGCCTGAGGGAGACCTGAAAGCAGCGGCCAAAGCGGCGCACGCCGTGTTGTGATACCATATCATTCCAATAAACAAAGAAAGGGAAAGGACTAATCATGGGACTGATCAAAGCAGGGATCGGAGCATTGGGAGGCGTACTGGCCGACCAGTGGAAGGAATTCTTCTATTGTGAAGCGATGGACAAGAGCGTGATGGTGACGAAGGGAAAGAAGCGGATCACGTCGCGGTCGTCGAACACGTCGGGGAACGACAACATCATCTCGAACGGATCGGGGATCGCGGTAGCGGACGGACAG